>CAZRYD010000028.1:25270-31389 GCA_964604225.1 uncultured Caldilineaceae bacterium | reverse complement strand
CTAAATGCCCGTGGCAATGAAATTGCGGCGGAACTTTTGACCCAAGCGTTGAAAGCATATCAATAATGAAGAATAATGAAACAATCAAGCAGGGCTTAAAGGTGGCAGGAGTCAATTGGTTGAGTCTGTGGCGGAAAATAGATACAATCTTCTTTCCAGAGCTGCCGAATCGGAAAAGATCAATGCCTTTGTGGCAGTATCTACTTTTTGTAGGTGTGGGTATCGCTTTTTTTTCATTCTTTGGCTCATTTCTATCGCCGACAGGATTGATCGGCTATGACTGGATTCACTTTTTTAGCACCCGTGAACAAGAGTATGGACTCTCTTACTACCCTCCTTGGGTACAATACGTTAGTTATTTAACCTGGCCCGGGCTGGTCGGGGTAACTTTTACCGGCCTGGCCCTGAGCCTGTACCAGCGACGGGCCTCATTGTTGGTCATGGTGATCGCCTTTTTCACCCTGCCGGCTTTATGGGTAGTCTTTCTAGGCCAGATTGAGGGTTTGATCGTTTTCGGTTTGACGGGTCTACCCTGGCTGACTCCCCTGGCTAATTGGTTTGGTCCCTAGGCTTGGCAACCGGGTCATTTGTTTTCCATTATTTTATGGTTCAATCTTTATCTCAAACAACGAAATTCACTGCGTACCGGCCAAGATTAACGGTTGCCATCAGGTGCCTGATCAACCAGGTAGGAGATGTAAATGCCCTTCCCGCAGATAAAATCCGAAGTGCTCAAAATATTTTTGATTAGTTTCTTGATCTTGTTTTTTGAACTGGTCCTCATCCGCTGGTTATCTTCCTACATCCTTTATCTTGGTTACTTTACCAATTTTGTCTTGCTGGGATCTTTGTTAGGCATTGGCGCGGGGGCACTGTTGGCTGCAAGGTCAACTAAATTAATCAGATGGCTACCAAGCCTTTTGTTTATCTTTCTGAGTGTAATTCTTTTTGTCCGAGCTGAAATCAATCCTGAATTTGAGGAGTTGATCTACTTTACCAGCGGCTCCGGCACGGTTCAACTGCCTCCCTATCTTCTGCTGCCTTTTATCTTTATCGGCGTGACCGCCATCTTTACCCTAATGGCGCAAGATTTGGGTGTGTTATTTGCCAAATTCGCACCCTTACGCGCATACAATCTTAATATCTTGGGCAGCCTGGCTGGAATTGCCTGTTTTACCCTCATGAGCTTCTTATCATTACCGGCGTGGGTCTGGTTCTTAGTGGCAGTCGTCTTGATTATCCCCTTTTTGTCTGTAGACCGCTTGTTTTGGATCAATATTATCTTACTTTTGGGCCTGGTTGGCATCATTGCTGCCAGTGATTACGCTTATGTCAATATCTGGTCACCTTACTATCGTCTCAACTTGCTCCAGCTAGAGGTTGACCGGCTGCAATCGGTTGGCCCAACCAAAACCGGTGAATTAGGGACAAAGTATGCCCTTCTGGCCAACGGCATCGGTCACCAAGAATTTACTAGTGTAGCCAAAAGTGAACCATTTTATCAACTACCCTACACTCTTTTCAAGGAAAAGCCACTTTACCAAAATGCCCTGGTCGTGGGTTCAGGTGGAGGCAACGACGTAGCGGTTGCCCTGGCGCACGGGGTGCAGCATATTGATGCTGTTGAGATTGACCCCCGCATCATTGCGCTAGGCAAGAATTATCATCCCGAAAATCCTTATGCTGATCCGCGGGTAACGATTCATATTGACGATGCCCGCTCTTTTCTGGAGAAATCCGACACCCAATATGATATTGTAATTTTTGCCCTGCCTGACTCGCTGGTTTTAGCCTCAACTGCCAGTAGTGTGCGCCTGGAGAGTTATCTTTTTACCCAAGAGTCGTTCCAGCGGGTTAAAGATCATCTCAAGCCAAATGGTCTTTTTGTACTTTACAATTACTACCGCAATGAGTGGTTGATTGATAAAATTACCTCTATGTTGTCCCGGGTATTCTTGGAACCGCCGCTGGCTTATCGCTACTCAGAACCCAAATACAAGTATTTTGCCACTATCTTTGCCGGTCCCAAAAGCGAAGAGCTAGACACAACTCAACCCGGACTGACCCAACCGGATCCCATCTCCGGTCTGGTTTCAGCTACCGACGATTGGCCCTTCCTGTACCTGCGAGAGCCTTCACTGCCGGGTTTTTATAGCGGCGTGCTGCTGGTTATCTTGCTCTTTTCTTTTTTCTATATTCAAAAAGTAGCTCCAAAAGGCGCTCTCAACCAGCACGGCTGGCCTTTCTTCTTTATGGGCTGTGCTTTTACCCTGTTGGAAACCCGCAGCATTGTCCAGTTTTTACTTCTCTTTGGCTCAACCTGGTTGGTAAACTCGCTTGTCTTTTTTGCCATCCTGTTGGTTGTATTAGTCGCCAACTGGTTGGCCGCCCGCTACAAATTTTCTCAACTGTGGCTGTTGTATGGCCTTTTGTTGCTGGCGTTGATCCTTAATTTTGTACTTCCCCTGAAAACGCTCCTGTTCGACAGTATTGCTGTCCGTTACATTGTAGCCACCACCATCCTTTTTTCGCCGATTTTCTTTGCTAACCTCATCTACAGCACCATCTTTCGAGATACAAGCAAAGCCAATGTGGCCTTTGGAGCCAACCTTTTAGGGACGATGGTCGGCGGAGCCACCGAGTACCTGGCCCTTTATTTTGGCTACCAAAATTTGATCATTTTTGCCGGCATTTTTTATTTCCTGGCTTTTTTTGTCACCCAGGGCCGGCGAGTCCCAGTAATTTCTATGCCACTCAAGGTAGACCCCTAAAATAAAAATGACCGCTCAAAATAGCTGGATACCAGAAAGTACCCCTTTTACCTCCAGGGCGCTCAGAGATGAACAGATTTCGGTTTGGTCGTGGCCTCAGCTAGCCTATTTTTGCGGCGCAGTCTTAGCCTGTTTCTTGTTGACGCTTGCCATTCAATATGGCAGCGGTTATTACAATCCGATTAGTATCCGGCTCTTATTAGGTTCAGTTATTCTCTCTATTCTTGTCATTCCGACTCTTTTCTGGACCCAATCAGTCAAGGTCACCGTAAAACTTTTATCTACTTTCTCCAGCGAAAAAATCTTGTTGTTTAGCAGCCTCCTCCTCATATTTGAGCTAATCCTAGGCTTGCAGGATGCCTACCTTCACTACAATCAAAATCCACTCTTTCCCAATTTTGCCAGGGGCATGAGCTGGTTAACAGTTTTAATGGTGGCAAGTTATCTTGTTGGATTGCCCTCCTGGGCTGAAAAAAATCGGTTTAGACTGATTATTGCTTTGACGGTTATTCTGAAAATCACCGTTGTTTTATCCTCTTACATTCATATCAATGACGTCGGTATTATGATGCAAGAGTCCTCGGCGTATCTCTTAGCTGGTCGCAATCCTTACAACACTGCTACAGCAGGTTTTGCCGGCTATGTTTATCTCCCTACCAATTTATTGCTTTCTCTGCCATTTTATGGCGGGTTTGGTGATACTCGCTTTGGCTCAATCTTTTGGGAACTGCTTGGGATTGCCTTCATTTATAGATTAGCAGCAAGTAAACTCCGTTCTAACTCTAAATTAGTTAAGTTAGCAGAGTTGGTGATCTTACTTTTTGTGTTACAGCCGCGTGGTTTATTTATCATCGAGCAAACCTGTGCAGAATCTTTAATCGTGGGAGTCATGGCACTCTTTTTCTATTTTTATACCTACAAATCTCCTGGCCCGCTGACTGACATGGTATTAGCTGCCCTATTAACTATCAAGCAATATTTAATTTTTATGTGTTTACCGCTTTTTATACTCTATGATTTCAACTGGAAACGCTACGCTACCATAACTCTCTTTTTCGTATTGATCATTTTACCTTTTGTGTTGTGGGATCCATTTGCTTTTTATAACCGCACCATTCTGCATTTTTTCCAACTGCCTATCCAAACAACTTCGTTAGGATTAACCGCCTATTTCGCTGAGCAGGGTATGTCAATTCCCCACTGGATCAGCCCTATGCTTGCTGGGCTTGTTGCTATTGTTCTGGGTCTGGTTCTTAAACGCTTTGGCCTGCTAGGCTACCTGCATACCCTGATTCTCACCTACTTTTGCCTGTTTATCTTTGGACAGCAGGCTTTTGCCAACTACTATTATCTGATTTCCTTCCTGCAAATGACTGCCGTGATCTTCTTCCTCATCCATTTTTTGACTCCCCGTGCCCCGTCACTTTTGGAACCAGAACTGTATGTCTAAACTTCAGCCAAATTGGATGATTCCCCAGGTCGTTGGGCCAAAGCTAGCCAAATACTTGGTGCGTTATTCCAACATCTTGGCGTTTCTATTCTATCTATTAATCACCGCCATCTTCTTACGACCCGTCATTTTTAATTTTTTTGACCAGATTAGCGGCGTAGGAGATACCTATGAGTATGCCTGGCGCTTGTGGTGGTTCAAACATACACTCATCGATACCGGCCAATCGCCCTGGTTTGTGCCCTTTGTCTATTATCCGTTTGGCTATCCTCTTGCTTACAGCGAAGTCACCCCGGATAACACGATTTTTGGTCTTCCCTTCACCATCCTCTTTGGCGAATTTACTGCTCATAACGTGCTGCTTTTTATCAATATTTCCCTATCCGCCTTTTGTACCTTTCTGCTCGCCCGCTATATGACCGGCAGTTTTTGGGCCGGTCTGCTGGCCGGAGTGTTGTTCGGCTTCACCGCGCATCGTCGTGGCCAATATTTTCACCTGAATCACCTAACAGTTCAGTGGTTTCCGCTGATCTTTCTGTTCCTGGAACATTTTCTTCGTACCGGCAAGCGAAAATACGCTTTTGTCGGAGGAGTAGTTTTTGGTTTAAATGCCCTGGCCTCCTGGTATTTTGCCCTGGCCGGAAGCATCTTGAGCCTAGCCTGGGTAGCCGGACGTGCTCGCCCCTGGTCTGCTTATCTCAAACAGCGTGAGCTTTGGCTAGGGCTGGTTATCTTTATAGCCACAGCCGCTACTCTTATTATGCCGTTTTTGCCACCCTTTTTAGAGGCGGGCCGTGACCCGGATACTCAGCCACCCCTTGACAACGTTAATTTTTGGTCCGCTTCACCCACCGATTACCTTATTCCCAATCCCTTCCACCCCATCTGGGGCACCTTCATCGAGAACAAACTTATTCCCTTGACTACCCTGGTGGATAAGGAGTCGCCAACTCAGGCCGATTTTGAAGCGGGACGTTTCTTTCCCAACTCTAACCTTAATATCTCCTCCGAATTTTTGGTCAGTCCAGGCCTGGTTGCCCTATTGTTTGCCCTATACGGCCTGCGTTGGACTCCGGCCAGATTAACCCGACCCTGGCTCTACCTGGTTATCGCTGCCTTTGTCCTGAGCCTGGGGCCAACCCTGCACTTGGCCGGGCGACAAGTTATCATTCCTACCTCTCCGGCCATTGCCGCTGGCTATAATCAAGTGATGAATTCCATCTCCTCTTTCGCCCTGAAACCAGAACCATTCACCCTGGCCCACGATCATGGTATTTCGATCCCTCTGCCGGCGCTTTTCCTGCGCTGGTTTGTGCCCGGTTTCAACAACGCCCGCACCTGGACCCGTTTCGGCCAATTCGTCATTTTTGGAACGGCTATTTTAGCTGCCTACGGGGCGTCGGCCTGGCATAAACGAGAAATCGCCCGCCCTAAAGCAAAACGACCTGGTTATTGGGCCTGGATTATTTTAATTGGCATAGCCCTCTTTGAATTGTGGTGGAAACCCATGCCAACCTCTCTACCCTCAACCGAACGCCCGGTTGATGTGTGGCTGCGCCAACAGCCAGGCCATGAGGCGCTCATTCAATACCCGTTGGAAAGCGGCTTTAACGGGGTGCAATTTATCTACACCCGCGCTCACGGCAAACCCATAGTCCATGGCTATGGCAACTTTTTTGGTTTCATGTTTGGACGACGCCACCCTGAATTGCTCACCTTCCCCGGCCGAGCCAGCCTGGCCACATTGAGCCAATGGCAGGTCCGTTACGTTTTAATCGAAACAAAAGGGCCGGGTACAGATACCTCTTCAGGTCTGCTCCAAAAGGTTGCCGCCGTGCCATGCTTGCACCCGGCTACAGTTCAAGATAGCATTCACGTATTTGAATTGGTAAATTGCA
>CAZRYD010000028.1:0-25170 GCA_964604225.1 uncultured Caldilineaceae bacterium | reverse complement strand
CCTCTCTTTTGGCTATTCACTTCCAACCAATTCTGCTGCCTCTCGGCCTGGTCTATCTGATTTGGGATGATGCCAAAGCCCTGCTCTTAATCCAATCTTTGGTCTTAGCTGTGGGTGCACTACCGCTTTACTGGTTAGGGCGGCAACAGCTCAATGCCTGGGCCGGACTGGTATTCGCGGCTACCTACTTGCTTTTTCCTGCCCTGCAAGGAGCCAATCTATTTGAGTTTCACCCGGTCACCCTGGCCGCCGGTATTTTACCCTTTGCCTATTGGTATCTACGCCAGGGCAATTTTGGCCGGTTTATTGGATTTGGCCTGTTAGCGGCGGCTTGCCAAGAGGATGTTTTCTTAATCGTTGGCATGCTGGGTTTTTATCTATTTGTCACCCAACGAGATCGGCGGGGACTCATTGTTGGCCTTGGCAGCATTGCCACTTTCCTTTTTCTCACCATGATCCTCATTCCTCACTTTTCCGGTGGTGAAACTCATTTTGGCCTGCATCGTTATCAGGTACTGGGCCGGACCATTCCAGAAGTACTCGAAACCGTCTTCACCCGACCTCTGTTTGTCTGGAACTACATCTGGTCCGACCCAGACAAAGCCCGCTATCTGACCCATCTCCTTGCGCCAGTGGCCTATCTCTCTCTATTCGATCCTCTCACCCTGTTTATTGCCACGCCGACCATTGCTATCAATCTCCTCTCCAGCCTGCCGACTACCTATGCCCTCGATAGATTCCATTACTCAGCCATACTTGTGCCCTTCGTTATCGCCTCAGCTATCAACGGCACGACATTTTTGGTTAACTTCGCTCACCATAAACGCGGCTTCTCAAAATCATTTCTGTGTGTTATCTTTATGACTATGATTTTGATTACCACCCTCGGCTACCAGCTTAAATTTGGAAACACTCCCCTGGCCCTTGGTTTTCAGTGGCCAGACGCCCAAACACGTCACCAGACTGCACTGCAAATGCTCCAACTGGTTCCGGCTGACGCCGTCATTTCAGCCCAAACCGGCCTCAGTACTCATTTGACCCACCGGCCCGGCATCTATCTATTTCCCGAACT
Organism: uncultured Caldilineaceae bacterium; assembly: GCA_964604225.1. Taxonomy (GTDB): domain Bacteria; phylum Chloroflexota; class Anaerolineae; order 4572-78; family J111; genus DSQQ01. The sequence goes on along the minus strand of CAZRYD010000028.1, from coordinate 24,098 downwards.
AACCAGCGCTGCCTATGGACCCGCTGAATACATTGTTTTAGATTTAAGCAGTAACATTTATCCTATTTTCGACCTTGCTATCTACAACCGCCGCGTTAGCGAGCTAAAAGAAAGCGGCGATTATACCGTCATCTTCGACCAAGATGATTATCTGCTATTGAGAAAAAATTGAGATGTCACTATCAGGCTCTAATCGCTCAGCTAATGCCTCGGTCGGGGCTGACTTCTCTCTGGTGTTGATACTCTTCTTCACCAGCCGCTTGATGCTGCTCATGGCCTTTCCGCCGGAAAATCTCATCTTCTATGGCGATTATCAACACTACTTTAACCTGGCTGATCTGACCCGGCGCGGCTTTTACCCTTACTTTGATTACTGGTACGAATTCCCACCCATCTTTCCCTATTTAAACATCGTCATTTACAGCCTGGCCGGGCAACAATTGAACAATTATATCCTGCTGCTGGCTTTTGCCCTGCTGCTGGTCGAGTGTGGTAATCTTTATCTCCTCTACAAGTTGGCTCAGACTCTCTATAGCCGCACCCAGGCCCTGACCATCGCCTGGATTTACACCGCCTCGTTTATCCCCATCTTCTTTTGGCTGGGCAATTTCGACGCCCTGACTACCTTCTTTATTTTGCTAGCTCTGTACAGTCTCGTAAAAAACAAGCCCAAATTGCTGGCAGTGGCTGTAGGTTTGGGCGCCATGGTTAAATATCTGCCGATCATCCTCCTGGCGACTATCTGGCGAGCGAAAGGTTTCAAAGCTGCCTGCCTTTATGGTGCAGCCACCCTGACCATCAGCCTGATTATTTTTGCGCCTTTTCTTTGGCGTAGCTCAACCTTCACCCTGGCCTCGCTCCAAGCCCAAGCCAGCAAATCTTCCTATGAAACCGTCTGGGCGCTCATTGACGGCAACATCACCACCGGCAACTTCGGTCCCCTGGCCGACCATTTTGACCCGGCCAAAGCGGGCATCCCGCTCAACAACCCGGCCCGCATCCCCACCTGGCTTACTCTCATTCCTTTTGCTTTAGTCGGTTTATTCATTTTCACTCGTCCTTCGCTCCCGGCCAAGGCTAAACTTGATCCGATCCTTTTCACCACCCTCACCTTCATCATCTTTTTCATCTGGTCGCCCGGTTGGAGTCCCCAGTGGCAAACCTTTTTAGTGCCGCTGCTGCTCCTCTCCTTCCCTGAGAGGCGAGCCGTCCTGTTTATTATCGCCCTCGGCTTTATCAACTTTTTAGAGTGGCCGGTCATGCTCTCGCGCGGCTTGAACCACCTGCTCCCCATCACCATCATTGCTCGTACCCTGCTTTTTAGCCTGTTGGCAGTTGAATTATATCGTCTGCTGACCCAGTCAACTTCTCTGACCCAACCAGATGAATCGACTTCTCCTCAAATCGCCCCGAAATAGAGCATCGTATGAATAACTATCACCCCAGCCCATCCCCCGCCTGGAAAGACTCGCTCCGGCTGGGGTTGATGATTTATTTGCCGCTGCGCCTCGGCCTCTCCGGCTTTGTCGCTCTTCTGATCTGGCTGGCGCCGGGGCTGGCTCTGCCCCCCCGCACAGAACTGATGACTCGCTGGGGCATCCCCATACCGACCGGCCACCTGGCCGATTTATTTCTCACCCCCTGGCTGCGCTTCGACGCCCTGTGGTATCTAAAGATTGCCCGCAATGGTTACGAGTTGAGCGAGCCGAATGTCCATCACCTGCCTCTCTATCCAACCCTGATCCGCCTGCTGCACGAAATAATCGGCGGACATCTTGCCTTCAGCGCCCTGCTGATCTCTAATCTGGCTTTTATCTTAGCCCTAAGCTACGTCTACCGGCTGGTTTGCCTGGACGAGACCGCTTCCATCGCCCGGCGTACTACCCTTTACCTGGCCATCTTCCCCACCGCTTTTTTCTACCTGGTCGGCTACACCGAGTCGCTCTTTCTGCTAGGCTCGGTTGGCGCCTTTTATTATGCCCGACAACAGGCCTGGCTTAGAGCGGGATTACTTGGCTCCATTTGCGCGCTGACTCGTCCCCAGGGGTTGCTTATCCTGATCCCCTTGCTGTGGGAGTTTTTAACCAGTCAATCAGAGGGTAAGGCCCGGCCTGGTCGCTGGCTTCGAGCCTGGCCTCTTCTCCTTGTTCCATTGGGTGTAGCGCTGTACACCCTCTATTTGCAGCTAACATTTGGTCTGTCCACCATTTTGAAAGCCGACACAGCCTATTGGCAGATGCAGCCCGGCCAAAGCCTTCCTGGCCAGGCGCTGTGGTTGAATATCATCGCCCTTGCACAGGGCCTCCATCCGCTCAACAACAGCATCGATTTGGCCTTTGCCCTCTTTGGCCTGAGCATGACTATCTGGGCCATTCGCACCCTACGGCCCTCCTACGCCCTTTTTATGCTCCTAAATATGCTTGTCGTCATCTCCAGGCCCATTGCCGAATACCCCCTGCTGAGTATGCCCCGCTTTGTTCTGCCGCTTTTCCCTCTATTCATCCTGCTGGGACGTGTTGGCGAAGCATCGCCGCTGGTTAACCGGCTTGTTATTTACTCCTGGCTGGCTCTGTTACTCTTCTTCACCGCTCAGTTTGCTCTGGGCGGCTGGGTGGCTTAGTTTTGAGTCTGGCCGTCTTGGGCTATACTAATTGACTGTGTTCTCACTTGCCGATAATTTACGTATCCTCATAATTGCCGACGATCCGCTGGTTCGAGCCGGGCTGACGACGCTGCTGGCCGACCAACCTAATCTCACCATAGCCGGACGCATCGCTGCGGAGACCGACTTACTAGCCCAGCTTGATGTTTATCACCCCGACGTCATCCTCTTTGACCTGGGCTGGGACCCAGCCCTGTCTGCCACAGCGACTCGACCCACTCTGGAAAATCTGGCGGAGCTACGCGAAGCCAGACTGCCGGTCGTCGCTTTGCTACCCGATGAGACCTATACGAGCGAGGCCTGGGCTGCCGGAGCACGCGGCTTGCTGCTGCGTCACACCGATGCCCAAAAACTCCAGGCGGCCCTATTGGCCGTTGCCCAGGGCTTGGTGGCACTCGATCCAAATCTAACTACTGCGGCTCTACCCAGCCAAGAAGCAGACACCCCCCCACTGGCCGAAACCCTAACTCCCCGCGAAGTAGAAGTTTTGCAGCTCCTGGCCGAAGGTCTGCCCAACAAAGCCATCGCCCACCGCCTGGACATCAGCGACCACACCGTTAAATTCCACGTCAATGCAATCCTCAGCAAACTTGGGGCGCAAAGCCGCACCGACGCCGTTGTCCGCGCCACCCGCCTCGGCCTGATCCTCCTCTAAATTGCAATCCAAAATCTAAAATCCAAAATTGAAAGCGTCCTACCCATTTTTCCAGGTTTAGCCTCACCGGATGACTGATGTGTCGCCCCCACAAATCTGCTAAACTACAGAAAACAACAACCAAAAACCAGAGACTGGCAGATATTAACTTCGTCCCCGGTCTCTGGTCTCCGGTCAAGTAAGCTAAAATTGAAAGGGTTTGAACAATGAGTGAAACATTACAAAATCTATCCAATGCCTTGGCCCAAACTGTCGCCGCGGCGGGTTCCAGCATCGTCCGAGTCGAGGCGCGACGCCGCCTGGCCGCCAGCGGGATTGTCTGGTCGGCGGACGGCCTGATTGTCACGGCTCATCATATTGTCCAGCAGGATGATAACATCCAGATTGGCTTGCCCGACGGTCAAACCGTAGCCGCCACCTTGGTTGGCCGCGACCCGACCACTGATCTGGCTGTGCTCCGAGCAGAGGCCAAAAACTTAAGTCCATTGACATCCACCGAAAATATGCAGGTCGGCCACCTCGTGCTGGCTCTGGGTCGTCCCGGCCAGACCGTTCAAGCCACTTTGGGGATTATCGGCGCCCTCGGCGAAAGCTGGCGCACCCCGGTAGGCGGTCTGGTTGACCATTATGTCCAAACTGATGTGGTTATGTATCCTGGTTTTTCTGGCGGTCCCCTGGTCAGCTCAGCGGGGCAACTATTGGGATTGAATACCTCGGCTCTGGTCCGGGGAGTCAGCTTGACGGTGCCGACGGTAACTCTTAAGCGCGTCGTAGACATGTTGGTCAAGCATGGTAAGGTCCGCCGGGGCTATCTGGGTGTCAACACCCAGCCGGTACGTTTGCCGGCGGCGCTGGCCCAGCAACTGGGGCAGGAAACCGGCTTGCTCCTGGTAGCTGTCGAGCCGGGCAGCCCGGCCGAGCAAGGCGGTTTGCTTTTGGGCGATACAATTGTAACGCTGGAAGGTTCAGCCGTTCAGCAACACGATGATCTGCTGGCCCTACTCAGCGCCGACCGGGTGGGAGCATCCGTCAAAACCCGGATCATTCGGGGCGGCCAGGTGCAGGAGCTGAGTGTCGTCGTTGGGGAACGAAACTAAAATTGGTCAGGGTAAATTTGAAGCTTCAAGAGGTTCAACATGTCTGATTTATGGCAGCAGTTAAACGGAGATTTGTCGGCCATTGTGGAGAAGGTACGGCGCAGCCTGGTGCAGATTAGCAACGGCCGGGGCAGCGCCGGGGCGGGCACAATCTGGCACGCTGATGGTTTGATTATAACCAATGCCCACGTCATCGCCGGACATCACACCCTCAAAGTCACCCTGCCTGACGGGCGCATTTTACCGGCTCGCATATTAGCGGCTGACCCCAATCAAGACCTGGCCGCCCTATCTGTGGAGGCGAATGATTTGCCTACAGTGACATTGGGTGAGTCAAAACAGCTCCGGCCGGGCCAGTGGGTGCTGGCGCTAGGACATCCGTGGGGGGTGTTGGGCGCGGCGACCGCCGGGATCGTGATTGATACCGGCACGCCGCCGGAAATGCCCAGAAACCGGGGGGGATTTCTTCAGGTGGGGCTACATTTGCGGCCGGGCCACTCTGGCGGGCCGCTGGTGGATGATCAAGGCCGGCTGGTCGGCATCAACACCATGATTACCGGGCCAGAAGTGGGGCTGGCTGTGCCTGTGCATACAGTCAAATCCTTTTTGCGCCAGGCGCTTGGCTCGACCAGTCCGGCGCAAACCGTCCCTGAACCTGCATTTATCTAAACCTTGCCTCCAGGTGCGACGCACTCCTCAAAATGCGTCGCACCTGAAACCTTTTAAGCAACGAGGGCTTGCTGCTCTAACACAGTCTCACGTTCGCTTAATAACCAAGTCAACCAGTCTTGCACCCCCGTACCGGTTCGGCAAGAGAGCACAAAGAAAGGCACTCCGGGGTTGACCAGTTCTACACCACGCCGGAAATAATCGAGGTCAAAATCGAACAGGGCTAGTAGATCGGACTTGTTCAGGATGACAACATCGGCACCGGCGAAGATACCCGGATATTTGTAGGGCTTGTCGTGGCCCTCCGGCACACTGGCAATGACCACGGCCCGGTCTGCACCCAGCCGAAAATTAGCCGGACAAACCAGGTTGCCGACATTCTCGATGAAAAGCAAATCCAAGTCAGCCAGCGGTAATTGCGGCAGGGCCTCACGGATCATGGGCGCGTCCAGGTGACACCCGCCGCCAGTGTTGATTTGGGTCACCGGCACGCCCCGCGCCTCAATTGTATCGGCGTCAATCCTGGAAGCTAAATCACCTTCAATAACGCCAGGACGCACCTCAGAAGGCAACCGGTCCACGGTAGCCAAAATGAAACTGGTTTTACCCGCCCCCGGCGAGGCCATGAGATTTAACACAAATACCCCGGCGGCATCAAAGGTCGCCCGATTATCATTGGCTACTTGGTCATTGGCGTTCAGAATATTCTTCACGACTGGAATCTTCATCTTTTACCTCAATACTTTCCACATAAAATTCTCGCCCTCCGCTCACCTGTAATTGGGTACTGCCACAAGTTGGGCAGAGGGGCTCCAAGGGGGCGCTGACCTCACCTTGATAAGCGCACGCTCGGCATAGAACCACCGCCGGCACCCGCCGGAAACGTAAGGTAGCCCCTTGAGCCAGGGTGTTTTGGCTCAACATATCAAAATAGAACTGCACCGAGTCATCCACAATGCTGCTCAATTCGCCGATGACCAAGTCAATTTCGGTAATCTCCTTGCCGCCGTTTTGCCGGCTGGCTTCCAGAGCCACATTTAAAATTCCTTCAGTTACGGCGAGTTCATGCATAAGAATAAGAAAACCCTGGTTCTATATGAGTATAGACCAGGGTAGCGCTTGTTGGCAGTGACAGATGTCTTTAAATTGGGCGACAACCCTCATCGGGCGTCCGTTTGAGCGGTCCAATCGACAATCTGGGTTACAGCTAGGTCAACCAGGGGAGCGGTTTGTTCTGATAACTCGACGCCAAAGCCAAAGCAATAGCCTCGGATCGAAACCAGCAAGCCGCTGGGGGCGCGGCTGTACAGGGTTTTGGCCAGACCCAGGCAGCTTTCGGGGGTCAAATGGTGGGTAAAGGACGAGGCTTGATAACCTGCCTCGATTGGAGCGACGCGGATTTCTTCGGGGAACGCGCCGGTATGAGCGTCAATAAAACAAACCCTGTCAAAGTGCGCCAGCACTTCGGCCATCTCCGGCGTTAGTTGAAGCGCAAAAGCGAGATAAGGAGACAAGTTAGGGTGATGATAGACTGATCCCTTATCAACCTGATCCTCCTCATCCCCACCTCTTTGATGGTCAAACTCAAGGCTGTCGACCGTCATAATCGGCCGGTTGAAATGATGCGCTAATTTTTGCAGAACATGCCAGGCTACCCCATCATCTTCCCGATCAGGGTTGCCATAGCCAAGGATTAACGTTTTTAACATCATGCTTGGAAAACTGTTTCAATCATCTAGGGCTGTGCCGTATCCCCCTGGTCAATAATCCAAAGCTCTGTTCAGCCGCTACAAAATCAATTTCCGTCCCGCCTCAAGGTTTTGACCACCAGTCCATTGCTGTTGACTCGCTCCAATTTGCCGAATAATCTCCCGGTTAGAAAATAATACGTAGATGCTTAGCCTTACCGCAAAATGCGGTCGGCATGGGTGTAGACGTTGAAGCGGTTACGGTGAGCGTAGCCGATCAGGGTAATAAGCCACTGCTCGGCCAGACGGATGGATAGAGAGCTAGGGGAGGTACGCGAAATCACGACTGAAGCGCCGATACGGGCCGATTTTTGCAGCATCTCTGAGCTGACACGGCCGGTAGTTAGCAAGATACGTCGAGTAGGAGCAATTCCCTCAAGTAAGCAGCGTCCACTGATTTTATCAAGGGTATTATGACGACCAATATCCTCAGCCCGGACGAGGATTTGCTGCCCATCGCTCAAGGCCGAAGTGTGGACGCCACCGACCTTTTGATACAAATCTTGAGCTTCAAAGAGTTGGCCGATCAAGTGGCAGACACTATTGGCGGTGAGAACAACGCCATCCACAATTGGCTGGGGCGTTACATTTACATCTGTTGAAGTGAGGCCACCGGTGCAGCCAGAGGTGCGCCGCCAGTGGTCAGGCTTGTTAACGCTGTGAGACAGCCAGACATCCACATTGTCTCCAGTTGGGCAGACTCTAACTGAGACAATCTCCTCTACGTTTTGAATCAGCCCTTCGTTAAAAAGGAAGCCGACCGCCAGCGCCTCCAGGTTACAGGGGGTACACATCAGCGTCAACCAGGGTTGACCGTTAACGGTCAGTCCTACCGGCGTTTCCCCAATCACGCCGGCATTCACCGTTTGCCACTGACCTGAGGCGTACTGCTGGTAGCAAATCGGCTCATTTGCCTGCTCAACGATAGGCGGAGGCGTATCAGAAACGTCAAGAATTGCCGGCTTGGACATCTTATTAGAAGAAAGTAAAATAAAGTTCTAACTATAAAAATGCGGATGACAATTTCCGGAATATGCAGCCTCCCTGAGGGCTATATACCGGCGTTTGTATCCGCATTCTTGATTTCGTCTGTTAGCAGTCTACCCGCTACCGCGGCAACAATTACTTACTGCTAGGTGCTGGTTGAGGGGTTGGAACCGCGACCTTTGGTTTGCGCAGGTAGACGAACCAATAGATCAGCCCCACCATCACCGCCCCGCCAATAATATTCCCAATTGTGACCGGCAGCAAGTTAGCGATAAAGAAGTTGCCCCAGGTCAGGTGCGGGAAGTCAGCCGTCGTCCTACCAATCGTCTCAAAGAACTTGGGATCGCCAAAATCCTTGATGAGTAGGGCCATCGGAATAAAGTACATATTGGCCACACTGTGCTCAAACCCGGCGGCCACGAAGGCCGAGATGGGCGGGATAATCGCCAGGATCTTATCGGTGGTGGTGCGGGCGCTGTAGCACAGCCACACGGCCATACAGACCAGAGCGTTACACATCATGCCCAAGGCAATCGCCTGCACAAAATCCAGGCTGGTCTTGGCCTCGCCGATGCTGAGCGCCGTTAGACCAATTGCGCCGCTGCCAAAGGTGTATTGTTTACCCAGAAGCATGATGTAAGCGGTCAGGACCGAACCGACAAAATTACCCGCATAGACAATCGCCCAGTTGCGCATCAGGGCATTAAATGTAACCTTGCCGCTGGAAAAGGCCATGACGATCAGATTATTGCCGGTGAACAGTTCTGATCCGCCCACCACGACCAGGATGAGGCCCAGAGTAAAGACCAGGCCCGCAAGTAAGCGGACGACGCCGTAGGGCAGGCCGGTCTTAAAAGCGGCTGTTCCATCGGCGGCGTTAACGGCAATACTACCGGCGCTAACAGTGGTGGCAAAGATCGCGCCCATAGCAATAAAAGCCCCTGCCAGGATGGCCAGGACAAACATATTCGCCGCGCTCAGGTTGGCTTTTTTGACTCCCAGGTCCTCTGCCTTGGCCGCCATTGCCGGGGGTAAAAGGGCATCAAAAGATACTTCAGTGCTCATACACGCTCTCCTTTAGATAGTTATGGCTAAATGCCTCAAAGAGATGGCTTGTTTAAAAAGCTGTAGGTTAAAGTTACAGGTGTAATCTTGTTTCATGCACCTCCTCAGGTAGGATTGCCTTAAAACCACCCTCACGCCTCAACCAGTTCAACCTTGACCGCGCACACTTTGTACTCCGGGATCTTGGCGACCGGGTCCAGGGCGACCAGGGTCAATATATTGGCCGAGGTTTCCGGGAAGTGGAAGTTGGTGTAGACCATCCCCGGCGGTACCCGGTCGGTTACCCAGGCTTCGGCTTCGATGCTGCCGCGCCGCGAGGTAACCCGGACCCGCTTGTTGCCGTTGAGGCCCAGCCGCTCGGCGTCATCTGGGTTCACTTCGACCAGGGCCTGCCCGTAGACTTCCATCAAGCCCTTGGCCCGGCGAGTCATCTCGCCGCCGTGCCAGTGATACAACACCCGGCCGGTGCTCAGGAGGACCGGATAGTCGTCATCCGGCAGCTCGGCCGGTGGCACGTGCTCGATGGGCGCAAACTTGCCCAGGCCGCGCGTGAACTGGCCGATGTGCAGGACGGGGGTGCCGGGATGGTCGGCGCTCTTGACCGGCCATTGCAACCGGTCTCCACGCTCCAGGCGCTCGAAGCTGACCCCGGCATAACTGGGCGTCAGCGCAGCGACTTCGGCCATAATTTGCTCCGTGCCGGCGTAATCCCACCCGGCGTGCGTTCCGCCGCTCACTTGCCGCGGCCCATCCGCCAGGATACGCCGGGCCAGTTCGGCCGTAATGCGCCAGTCTTCCCTGGCCTCGCCCGGCGACTCAATGGCCTGGCGGACCATCTGAATACGCCGCTCGGTGCTGGTGAAGGTGCCGGTTTTTTCGGCAAAGGTCACACCGGGCAGTAGCACGTCGGCGTAAGGCGCGGTTTCTGACGGAAAAATCTCTTGCAAGACGATAAAATCACACTCGTTCAGGCAGTGGCGCACGTGGTCGGTGTCCGGGTCGCTCATGATCGGGTCTTCGCCCAGGATATACAAGGCTTTGATCTTGCCGTCCATGATGCCCGGAATCATTTCGGTGACGGTTATGCCGACTTTATTTGGCAGGGACACGCCCCAGGCCGCTTCAAACTTTTTGCGAGCGTCCTCATTAGCCACCGGCTGGTAGCCGGGGTAGACATTGGGCAGCCCGCCCATATCGCAGGCGCCCTGGACGTTGTTCTGGCCGCGCAGCGGGTTGACCCCGCCGCCGGGTACGCCCATGTTGCCCAGCAGCATTTGCAGGTTAGCCAGGTCCATCACGTTGCGCACGCCGACGATATGTTGGGTAATCCCCATCGCCCAGATCACCGCCATCGGCTTGTTCGTGGCCAGAATTTCGGCGGCCTCGTACAGTTGCTCCACCGGCACACCGGTGGTCTCGGCCACTTTGTCCGGCGTATATTGTTCAATCAGCGCCTTGAAATCCTCAAAACCTTCCGTGCGCTCGGCGACAAACTTCTTATCTTCCCAGCCTTTTTCCAGGATGATATTCATCAGGCCGTTAATCAGGGCGATGTCGGTGCCGGGACGTTGTTGCAGATGCAGCGTGGCAAACTCGGCAATATCAATCTTGCGCGGGTCGGCCACAACCAGCTTGACCTGCCGCCGCAACACTGCCTGGCGAATTTTGGCCCCAAAGACGGGGTGTTGTTCTGTAGTGTTCGACCCAATAATCAGTATCGCCTGGGCAAACGCGGCGACATCATCCATCGAGTTAGACATAGCGCCCGAACCAAAGGAGGCGGCCAGACCGGCCACCGTACTACTGTGTCAGAGACGGGCGCAGTGATCTATGTTGTTGGTTCCGATCACCTGCCGGGCGAATTTGTTCATCAGGTAGTTTTCTTCGTTCAGGCACTTGGCCGAGGTCAGGATACCCAGGCTATCGGCCCCGGACGTGTCCCGCGTGTCGCGCAGCTTGCGGGCGGTAATGTCCAGCGCCGTGTCCCAATCGACCTCAACCCAGTCGCCCCGACCCGCGGCCTTATCCCGCACCCCTGCGCCTTCGAGCAGGTACTTGCGGACTTTGGGTTTGGTCAGCCGGTCAGGATGATGCACAAAATCATAACCGTAGCGACCTTTCACACACAAGGCCATGCCATTGACAGGGGCCTTGGGGTTTGAGGTAACGCGGATGATTTTACCATCCTTGACGTTGAGATCCAGGTTACAACCCACCCCGCAGTAGGTGCAGGTGGTGGTCACCACTTTGTCGGCTTGGCCCAACCCAACCGACATCTTATTATCCAGCGCGCCGGTGGGGCAGTAAGCCACGCACGCGCCGCACGACTCGCAGCGGGCCTCAAGCATGGTGTTGTAGAAGCCGGCCACGATTTGGGTATCAAACCCCCGTTCGGCCCGCCCCCAGACAAAGCGTCCTTGCACTTCGGCGCAGGCCCGCACGCAGCGGTTACACAGGATACATTTGTTGAGATCAACCCAGACAAACGGATTGGGGTCGCTATTCACCGGGTAACGCGCCTTTAGCTCAAAGCCTTGGGGCGGCTGCGCCTGGTAATAGTTGACCCAATGCATAAACTCCGTGTCGGCGTGATCGCCGTTGGTATAACCGGCATCAAGGTAGTCGGATAACAACAACTCCAGGATTGTTTTGCGCGACTCGGCCAGCGCCGGGGTTTCGGTGCGGACAACCATCCCGTTACTGGCCGGAATTGTGCAGGCCGTTTGCAGCCCGCGGCTGCCCTCAATTTCAACCAGGCACAGGCGACACCCTCCATAGGGCGTTAGGTCTGGATGATCGCACAGGGTGGGAATAGTAATTCCACCCAGCTCCGCCGCCCGAAGCACCGTCATCCCTTCAGGCACTTCAAGCTTTTTGTCATTTATGGTAATATTGATCATTATCTATCCTCCCGGTGTGTTAGGATTGCACGTTTATCTACTCAGTCCAAGAGTGCAGCGCACTTTTCCACGCGCTAAAATGCGCTGCACCCAGGCAGTTACACCTGCTGAACTTTCATCAAGCAGACCCCTGCGGGGCAAACTTTCAATCGCACATGGGCCTCGACTTCTGCTCTGAAGTACTTGAGAATATCCCGAATGGGCACCGCGGCTGTCTGTCCCAGGCCGCAGTTGGAATATTGAGTGAGGCTTTCGCTCAATTTCTGTAAATAATCCAGGTCGCTCAGATTGGCCGTGCCCTCGGCCAGGTTGGTCAGGATCTCGTAGGCGCGTTGGGTGCCGATGCGGCAAGGGGTGCATTTGCCGCAACATTCCTGCTTGAAGAAATTCAACAGCACCCGGGCCAGGTCCACCACACAGGTGTCTTCATCGCAAATCAAGAGCGCACCTGAACCCAACGAGACCCCAGCCCGGTTAAACGAGTCGAAATCCATCGGCGTATCCTGCAAACTGGCGGGAATGATTGAACCGCTGGAGCCGCCGGTCTGAGCCAGCTTGAAGGCCGCGCCATTTTTCATGCCTTTGGCGTAAATAGTGATCACTTCGCGCAGAGTGATGCCCATGGGGACTTCGATCAAGCCGGTCATATTGACATTGCCCAGGATAGTGTAGACCTTGGTGCCAGGGCTACTTTTGGTGCCAAAGCCCCGGAACCAGGCTGAGCCGTTAGAAATAATGGCCGGAATATTGACCAAAGTCTCGACATTATTGATCACGGTCGGCTTGCCCCACAGTCCATGGGTAGTCGGGTAAGGAGGACGGGCCCGTGGTTCGCCCCGCTTGCCCTCAACGGACTCAATCAAGGCTGTTTCCTCGCCACAGATGTAAGCACCGGCCCCGCCGTGGATGTGAATATCAAAGCTAAAATCAGTGCCAAAAATGTTCGAGCCGAGAAAACCCATCGCTTTAGCCTGCTCGGTGGCTTTGGCCAGCCGCTGCTGGGCCAGTTTGTACTCACCCCGAATGTAGATATAACCTTCGCTGGCCCCGACTGCGTAGGCAGCCAGAGTCATTGCTTCGATAATGCTGTGGGGGTCGCCTTCCAGTACCAGGCGATCTTTGAAGGTGCCCGGCTCGCTCTCGTCGGCGTTACAAATGATGTATTTGGGGTAATTATCCACCTGGGCCACAAAGCTCCACTTGGAGCCGGTCGGGAAGCCAGCCCCGCCCCGCCCCCGCAACCCCGACTGGGTAATCTCTTCAATCACTTCGCCGGGTGACATGTGGGTGAGAGCTTTGCCCAGGGCTTCGTAGCCATCGTGCAAGATGTAATCTTCGATGTCTTCGGGATCGATCAGGCCGGCTCGCCGCAAGACAATCCGCTGCTCCGCCGGCAGCGTACCTTTGCGGGCCGATAGCCAGGCGATGCGCCCCGATAACTCTTTGGTTGAGGCTTGCAGTTCGGCGGCAATCCGGCCCTTGTACAAATGCTCCTCAACCAGCAAGGGTACTTTATCAGGTGTGACCGGGCCATAGATCACCGCCTCGGGATAAACAATGACCAGGGGCAGGGCATCGTGCCGCCCCACGTCGCCGGTCATCGTCACCGAAATTTCATTCTGCAAACCAAAGGTTCTGATTTCCTGTTGCAGCCGTTCAAAAACAGCCGCCGCGCCCCGGCTGAGGCTCTCCGGGTCGCCGGAGACTAAGACGAAGGAACGAACAGTGGTCATAGTTAACTCCTGCTCCGGTACTGCGCCAGAATTTCGCGCAGACGCCCCGGGGTAATATTGCCGTACACCTCGTCGTCAATCATCAGCACCGGCCCCACCCCACAGATACCGGGACAACTGACCGCCAGCAAGGTCCATTGTCCATCGGCGCTGGTTTCGCCTGGTTCAAGACCCAACTCCTCCTGCAAAGCGTGCCAAACCTGGCGCCCTCCCATCACGTGGCAGGGTGCACTTTCGCAAAACTGGATAACGTGCTTGCCCCTCGGCTTGATAGACAGCAGACGGTAGAAGCTGGCCACATTCATAAGCTGGCTGCCGGGCAAATGCAACGCCCGGCTGATCTTGGTCATCGCATCCACCGGCAAATAGCCCAACCTTTCATTCACTTCGCTCAGAATGGGGATCAAGGCTTCGTGCGTGGCGCCATGGTGGGCAACGGCGGCCTGCACGATGGAGGAGACATCGAGTTCGCTTTTTAGCTCAATCGTCATTACTTACCTCCTTGTAAGATAGTAGCCTTTAGGCTACAGATTAGCCGGATGTCTTTTCTGGCTGCGGGATCGGCTCGCCGATGCGCTCAAGCCACTCCAGATCGCAGCGCAAGCAGCGCTTGGCCTCTTCTTGGGCCATGGTTTCATCAAAGCCCATTTCGATTTCGGTAAAACCGCTCCAACTGCGCCACTCTGACGGCAGCGCTCGAGGCACGGGCCGCAAGGCTTGAGCATAATCGGTCATATCGAAGTATTGGGCAATGTCGTGCCGCTTTGATTTGTACACAACCCGATCCAGTTTGCCTGTTTGCAGCCATTTATCAACGGCCAAAGCCACTTTGTGGCCCTGGGCTACGGCATGGATCACCGAAGCCGGCCCTAACACCGCGTCACCGGCGGCAAAAACTCCGGACGCAGTTGTTTCCAACGCGTGACCCACTTTGAAGGTAGAAACCCGCACGGTTTCGATGCTGTTGTCCTGCATCCAATCGAAGTCGGTCGTCTGGCCGACGGCCGGGATGATGATGTCACAGGCTAGATCGAACTCTGACCGGGCGATCAGTTTGGGCCGGCGGCGGCCACTGCTATCGAATTCGCCTAATGTTTGGCGCTGGAGCCGGACGCCGGTGACCGTAGCGTAGCCTAAAAGGGCCATCGGGTTGGTCAGGAAGTGAAATTGGATACCCTCTTCTTTGGCCGCTTCAATCTCTTCGGGGTGGGCCGGCATATCTCGCTCTTCACGGCGATAGACCACATGTACTTCGGCCGCACCCAGCCGCCACGCGGAACGGGCCGAGTCAATCGCCACGTCGCCGCCGCCCACGATAACCACCCGCTGGCCGTCCACGCTAGGCGCACGGTTCATAGCAATATCGCGCAGGAACTTGACTCCGTGATAAACGCCGGCTTTATCCTCACCGGGGATAGCCAACCGCTGGCTCTTGTGCGCCCCTAGCGCCAGCACAATCGCACCATAACCATCTTCTTTAAGCGTCTCGATGGTAAAATCGCGGCCCAGTTCCTGGTTGCAGTGGATATCAACCCCAGCCCGGCGGATGTGGTTAATTTCGGCGAAGAGGGGTTCGCGCGGCAGGCGATAGGAAGGGATGCCATAGGTCATCATGCCGCCCGGTTGGAGCATCTTTTCAAACACAGTGACGCTGTAGCCTTGGAGGGTCAGGTCCAAAGCTGTCGTCAGGCCGGCCGGGCCGGCCCCAACCACGGCAATCTTTTTCTCCTTGGGTGGGGCTACCGGGGTCGGCGTCCACGCTTCGGCATAGAACCGGTCGGCCATAAATCGCTTGACCAGACGAATTGAAATCGGCTGGTCGACCCGGCCGCGGCGGCATTTGTGTTCGCAGAAAGCCGGGCAGACTCGACCGCAGACCAGGGCGAAAGGATTGGCCTCCCGGTGAACCGCCAGGCCCTCGGCATACTTACCCTGCGCTACCAAAGCCAGGTAGGCCGGGCTGTCGACGCCGGCGGGGCAGGTGTTCACACAAGGCGCGCGCACCAGGGACTGGCATACCCCGGCCGGGCAGCGTTTTTCGTAAATATGGGCTTCATATTCGGCCCGGAAATGTTTGAGGGTGCTTTCAACGGGATTAGGCGCACCCTGACCCAGGCCACACAGGCTGGTCCGTTTAATCTGCTGGCAGAGCATCTCCAACATTTCAATATCGCCGTCTTTGCCCTTGCCGGCGCAGATATTGGTCAGAATTTCCAGGATGCGCTTGGTACCCACCCGGCAGGGGGTACACTTGCCGCAGCTTTCGTCCTGGATAAATTCCATAAAGAAGCGGGCAATGTCGACCATGCAGGTGTCTTCGTCCATCACGATCATCCCGCCCGATCCCATAATAGACCCGACGGCGGTTAAGGACTCGTAATCCACGCCCATATTCAGGTACTCGGTCGGTAGACACCCCCCCATCGGGCCGCCGGTTTGCACCGCCTTAAAGCGTTTGTCGTCTTTAATCCCGCCGCCCACATCAAAAATAACCTCGCGCAGGGTGATGCCCAATGGCACTTCGATCAAGCCGGTGTTCTTCACATCGCCGGCAATAGCAAAGGTTTTGGTACCTTTGCTTTTTTCGGTACCCATACCGGCAAACCACTCGGCGCCTCGCAAAAGAATTTGCGGCACGTTGGCATACGTTTCGACGTTATTGATGTTGGTCGGTTTGCCCCACAAGCCTGACACTGCCGGGAAGGGAGGACGCGGTCGCGGCTCACCTCGCCGGCCTTCGATGGAAGCCATCAAGGCGGTTTCTTCGCCACAGACAAAGGCCCCGGCTCCCATCCGCACTTCCAGGTCAAAGGAAAAACCGCTGCCCAAGATGTTCTCTCCCAGCAGGCCAAAGGCTCGCGCCTGTTGAATGCCAATATTCAGGGTGCGCACGGCGACGGGATATTCCGCCCGGCAATAGATATAGCCCTGGCTGGCTCCCATGGCATAGGCGGCAATAATCATTCCTTCGATGACCGAGTGGGGGTCGCCTTCCAGCACGCGCCGGTTCATAAATGCGCCGGGGTCGCCCTCGTCCGCATTACAGATCAAATATTTGGGGTTGCCCGCCGCGCTCCGCACAAATTGCCATTTTTTACCGGTAGGAAAGCCTGCACCACCCCGACCGCGCAGGCCGGAGTCTAGAATCACCCCAATGACTTGCTCAGGCGTCATCTCGCTCAACGCTTTGCCCAGGGCCTGGTAGCCATCTTCGGCAATGTAATCCTCAATGTTCTCTGGGTCAATCTGGCCACAGTTACGCAGAACGACCCGTACCTCTTTAGGTTTAGGCGGCCCTAATTCCTCATCGAGTTGCTCTTGAAGTGGGGCAAACAGTCTGTCTACAACCCGGCCTTTTAGAAAATGCTCTTTTACCAGATGGGGAATATCATCAACCGTTAACCCGGAATAATGTACCTCGTCTGGATAGACCATGATCTCCGGACCACTGGCACATCCGCCAAGACGCGAGGTTTCAAGAACCTGAATTTCCTCATTCAATCCCTGAGCTGCCAATTCCTTTTCCAAAGCATGGCGGATGGCATGAGCTCCTTTAGCCAGACACTCAGGGTCAACGCAAACCAAGATATGAGATCGGTAATACTTCATCGCATGTCCCTTGTTGTTGGATATCTTTGTTAAGCCGGTATTACAAATTCAGAGACAGCCATCCCTGCCATGACATGCTTCTTCATGATCTGTCTGGCTTTCTCTGGTGTGATTTTGCCATAAATTACTTTGGGGCTACCGCCGCTTGTCACCTCAACAATGGGTTCCCACTCACACAACCCAATGCAGCCTGTTTGGGTAACAATGACGTCGCTCAAATTCTCCTCTTCGATAACATCAAGGATGGCTTTCATGGTCTCCCTGGCGCCAGCGGCGATTCCACAGGTTCCCATACCGACAACAATATGAGCCTGACCGGTAGTTACTTTAGCCTTGCGCTTTTCGAGCGCTACTTCTTTCAACCGCTTCAGTTCTTCCAGCGACTTGACCTGAGTCATTTTGTTACCTCCTGCGGATCATCATTTGGGTATAATTAAAGAGTTTACTTCACTTTGCGTGATAGCGTGCTGCACACTCCTGACGCCTTCTTGCAGCAATTCTCTGATGAAAGCTAAAATTGAAGGCTCAGTTAATGGCAAATCCCCTAGTTCTTGCTTTATAGGTTCGTCATCAAAGGTAAACTGTACGTCACCTTCACCGGCTTGAGTCTTGGCCTGATAATGGAACAACCAGTGCACCTTTGGAAAACCGACCAAGAGGCTCAGCCAAGTACCCGCCAGGTCGCCGAGGGGCATCCGATCAATATGACTTCGTTGAAACTCGACTTCTAACCGGGTACCTTGGCCCGGTAGAGAGGTGATATATAAGTGTCCCTGGCACATTTCGGCCGCTGCCTTAAGAAGAGGTATACCTAAACCAACCTTGCGGGTGGTTCGACTGGTTACAAACGGATCAGTGATCTGCGCCAGCAGTTGCTCATCCATCCCTTTTCCATTATCCTGGACAACCAGGGTGAGGCGATCGTTTGGCAAATCTTCTTCAACCATGATGGTGATCGTACTTGCTCCAGCAGTCACTCCATTCTCGGCAATATCCAGTAGATGCAGGGCTAATTCTCGCAATTTATTTATCTCACCTGTTATCTATTTAGGGACGACACACCTCGTTTGTGTTAAAGTACGTTGCACCGATGGAATACTTGTTTACTTTTGGTACTTGCTGAGAACCTGCGGTAACTTGTTCGGGTGCATCCGCCCATACATGTCCTTATCAATCACCATTGTTGGAGCTTGGCTACATGCCCCAATACAGCGACATATCTCAACGGTCATTGAGCCATCTGCGGTTGTTTCGCCGGGGTGAGCTCCCAGAATTTGTTCAGCCTTTTCGATCAATCCGGGCGCTCCACCAACGTAACAGGCCGTACCTAAACAGAACTTTACGGTATGTTTCCCCCGGGGAGTCGTGGTGAAGAAGGAATAGAAGGAAACCACCCCGTTAATCTGGCTCGGAGGGACCCGCATTTTTTGAGCCACATAAGCCTGCATCGGCGTAGAGATATAGCCAATCTGACTTTGCAACTCATTCAACACCACCATTGTCGCGCCGGGTAGATTTTTGTTCTCGGCCAGAACCTGATCAATAATGGCTCGCTGTTCGGATACCATTAATGGGTCTGTATTAGCAATATTTTCAAGAACCTTAACCATTAGCAGCTCCCATAGGAAAATTTATGATAATTGTCTAAAGCTCCCATTGTGAATTCTATCACACAAAAATAAGAGCTGTCACGTGACATTTGTCATATAAAGTCGAGATGATTGTCAATTCACACTTGAGACCCAAAAATTTTTTATCACCTTTCAGAGCGAATCACCAGTGATCGCTCTTGCTCATGCCGCAGCGCCAAGCCGAGTTCAGCCAGGGTAGGTGCGGCCAGTTGACACACATTTACCCCCAAGAATTCGTCAAGCCGATGAACATCGCCATTTTGGATGAGGGGATAATGTTGGAGTTGGGGAAACTTTTGGCGGGCCTGGGTGGGGGTGAGGTGGCGAGAAATTTCAAGGGCAGCAAAAGGGACTCCCGGCGGCACAAAACCAAGGTTAGCAATTAAACTAAAGGCCGGGCGGTTGACATGGGCCGGAATAGCCAGCCCCTCTAACTGTGACACTCCAGTCACAGCCTCTTCAAGAGAGATATCGGCAGAAGTGAGCAAGAGTTGTGTTTCCCGTCGAATGAATTCGCCGGTTTCATCCACCACAAATTGCTCACCAAAATATTCAATATTGTTTTGTAAAGGCGGCAGATGAGCATTCACAAAAGTCTGCCAGGCGTCTAATTGGTCCAGCGTATCGAACAGACACAGCAGATGAACTTCCTCGCGCGTTTGCAACTCCATCCCAGGTAGGACAGCCAAACCTGTATCTCTGGCTGCCTGCTGTACGGCGCTCACATTGGCGCTGGAATTGTGATCGGTGATCGCAATTAAGTTAATCCCCCTGGCCAGCGCTTCTTGGACAATTAAGGGGGGGATCATCTCTACTTCAGCGCACGGTGAAACCACAGTGTGGACGTGTAAATCAGCGATATAAGTTTCTAAACGGCCTTTCTTTTGCATCCACAAGTTTCCACGCAAGCAGCAGGCAGCAGGCAAAAGCTGCCCGTCTATTGTCTACTGTTTACCATCTCTTAAGCCCAACTCCCATAACCTGCCGATCACGTAAAAAGTGGGTTTATCGGTAGAGAGGAGGATAACCCCTTCCTCATTAGCTTTGTCAATAGCTTCTGGTTCAGGTCTGGCCCCTTCGGTGACGATGATGGCACTCAAATCCAGCAATGCGGCCACGGCCACAATGTTCAGATGCGCTTGCAACGTTACCCAAATGGCTTTCCGTTGCGCACCGGCCATGACACAACTTAACAAATCTGCGGCGTAGCCACCGGCGGGAGTGACCTGGCTAAACTCTTGATCTTGGGTCAATACCGTCAGGTTTAAGCTGTTAATAATCTCTTGCAGAGTCATGCTGTCTCTTCTCCTTGTCGCCCCCCAGGCTGAAGGTGACCTTTTTCGCTAAAAGTCTCCTCAGGTTGTAGATGAATCTTCATTTGCAGCCGCGTTCCTTGGCTCGGCGTCGACTCCAACACCAACTCATTAACGCAGCGTTGAATGTTTTTTAACCCCATGCCTGCGCCAAAGCCCAATTCCCGAATCTCCAGCGGGGCAGTCGAATAACCGGGTTTCATGGCCAATTCAATATCTTCGATGCCCGGCCCATCATCAAGTGTTTCCATGACAATCTGGTGGGGTTCAATCTCAATCCGGACTTCACCGCCGTGAGTGGTGTGGATAATTAAGTTCATTTCGGCTTCATAAATAGCAATACCGCAGCGCCGGGCAACTTGGGGATTAGCCCCCAAACGGAGCAAGGCCCGTTTGATATTGCTAGAAGCGGTACCGCCGTGAGTAAAATCTTTGGGCTTGATGGTATAACGTAAAATCAAACTGGTTCGATCCGAGATGATATCCTCAAACAAGTGGCTGGCGCGATAACGGCGGACTTCTTCGGCCTGATAGTCGTGTTGCAGAGCACCTAATAGGCCACGAGTTACATCACCCTTGGTGATGATGCCGACCAGTTGCCCGGCCTCATTGACCACGACCAACCGGCCAAATTTTGTTTGAGCAAATAGCTTCAGGGCTTCCACAATCGGGTCAAAGGCATTAATCGTGACTATCTGAGGGCTCATATAGTTGGCGGCGGCGGCTTCCAGTTCACCCCGGCCCATGTCGCGCAAGGCTCGTATCAGATCTTCCAAACTGATAACCCCAACGAGTTTGCCCTCAGCTACCACCGGCGCCCCCGAAATTCGTGTCTCCCGAAAGAGGTTCAGGACCTCCTGCATTTTCATGGTGGGGGTCACTACTTTGATGTCACGAGTCATAACCTCTTCGATTTTTAGCTCATAAGCCAGTTCCTCCACCCGTGTAATCAACCCGGCGGCGGCATCCGTCATTATTGGTTCTTGGTGGTCAGCTTGTTCCCTCATCTTATCTTCCATAGAACCGATACATCCCTCTCAGAATACTTCAGAGCGATAAGGCGGCGCTTGCTCCTGCTTTCTCTAAAACAAAAACGCGACCAGGTTTGAACCTCTGCCGCGTTGATAGCTAAATTCAGACCTCCTCATCGTGTCGGGGGGCAGCCCTCAGGCCGGCAGTATATAACCGGCCACACGTTTCAAACATGGTTAGCTGGGTACCGAGGATGGGGAGGCCGACCTGTTGAGCTATTTCAATTGTTTCGGGCAAGGGCTTTTTGCCACGCACCATCAGAATAGCCGCAGCATCTGCCATTTCAGCCGTCCGTACAATCTGCGGATTCACTAAGCCGGTGATGAGCAAGCCCTGAGCTACATCATAACGCAGCACATCGCTCATCAGGTCAGCCCCAAAGCCTGCCAACACCTCACGTTTAAGGATGGACTGGCTGTATGGCTCGACAGGCTTGGGCGAAAAAAACTGAGCTTGGGTAATAGTCATAACCTCGTACAGACGCATAGAACCTCTATGATCAGAAACGGATGAAACCAACAGCCGTCACTTTTTATCTCAATTCTAGTCGTACCTTGACTAACTGTTAAGTGGCGTTTGTCATCCCTTGAGATGACATGTGTCACTTAAAAAGCAGACGCCTGGAAGATCACAACATAGCCCCCAGGCGTCTTGTTAGATTCCTATCGGCGATAGTTAACCGATCCTTGGTAAATGTATTCTTTTATGCCGTCTCCAACACTGGCAAAGCTTGCACTTGGGCCAAAAGCTCAACCGATACAGCTTGAGCTTCTGCCAGCGCTTGTTGAGTGGCCAGGCTCAAGCCTTCGCCATAACCGAAATCGGTTGCCGGAACGGTAATCAGCCAGGCTGGAGGTCGCCAGCCATAAAGCCATTCGGCGTAGATCAGTAGAGTCGCCGGGTCCAGGTGATGCCCCAAGCTGGGAGACTGCGTCTCAACTCTGAGCGGCTGCATCTGCACGCGGGGATCAACTTCTTCTGGCGCAATCACTCTGGCATCTACAAAAACTGCGGCGGTTACTTCTGGTTGAGCTATTTCCGCGGCCAGTTCGGGCATTAGTTGGTGAACGGACAGCCGTTTCACTGCCACGCGCTGGCTTTGCCACGCCTGTTCCAGGATTGCTGCCAAAATCAACCCGGCTCCATCATCCCGGCGCAAATCGTTACCATAGCCGATGAGCAAAATCACAGGCTGACCAACCTTAATCCCTGATCACTTCGTCAACTACTTCACCACCGGGGGCAAGCAGTTGCACATGCAGCGGCATCTGTCCCACGGCGTGGGTGGAACAACTCAGGCACGGATCAAACGCACGAATACCATGCTCGATTCGGTTCAGAATACCTTCGTTCAGCTTCTGCCCGTTGACGTAAGCCTGGGCAATCTGCTTAACGGTTTTGTTCATGGCCAGATTATTTTGCCCGGTAGCGATGATCAAGTTGACTCGCTGTAAGATGCCGTCCTCATTCACGTGATATTCGTGGAAGAGGGTACCGCGTGGGGCTTCACTCACCCCATCTCCTAAGGTTCGATTGACCCCAGCCCGGCTGCGGATATGAGTGCCAGTGATCTCTGGATCTTCCAGGGTTTCAGCAATTTTTTCCAGGCTAAAAAGAATCTCGATCAAGCGGGCATAGTGGTAGTGGAAACTACTGATCACCGGCTGACCGTGCGCTCCCAGGCGGCGGAACTGACGCAGTTCCCGGTCGGCTCTAGGCGTACCGGCAAAATCGCAGACGTTAAGCCGGGCCAGCGGCCCTACGCGATACATCCCATTTTCCAAACCGTAAGGTATATAATAGGGGAATTTCAAGTAGCTCCACGGCTCTACGGCCTCCCCAATAATCTCACGATATCGCTCCGGCGCTACGCCATCTTCCAACACTCGGCCCGTGCTGTCGACAATCCGCAGCAGGCCGTCATAATGTTCCAGGCCGCCTTCGGGCGTCACCAGGCCCATAAACAGGCTGGGAAATTCGCCGTAGGCTTGAATCTCCGGGGCAAATTGGTCAAACTTGTCTTTCAGTAAATCTAAAGCTAACTCCACCGTGTCGAGGCTTTCCGGCAGCATAGCCCTAATCTGGTCACGCTTCTCGGCAGTCAGGGGTTCGCGGACCCCGCCGGGCACAGACCAGGCCGGATGGATACTCTTGCCACCCAAAATACGGATAGTATCCTGGCCAAATTGGCGCAGCCGGATTCCTTTGCGGGCCAAGTCAGGATATTTGCTAATCAGCCCCATCACATTACGCTGCGCCGGATCACTTTCCATGCCTAGCAATAGATCCGGTCCGCTAAGATGAAAGAAGCTCAAAGCGTGGCTTTGCACAAGCTGGGCCCAATTCATCAACCGGCGCAATTTCTGGGCGGTGGGTGGGATTTGCGCCCCCAAGATGGCATCGCCAGTTTTGGCCGAGGCCAACAAATGGCTGACCGGGCAAATGCCGCAGATACGGGCGGTAATGCCGGGCATTTCCCAAAAACTTCGCCCTTCACAAAATTTTTCAAACCCCCTAAACTCCGTCACGTGAAAGCGGGCATCTTCCACCTCGCCCTGTTTATTGAGGTGAACCGTAATTTTAGCATGGCCTTCAATTCGTGTGACGGGATCAATCGTAACAGTACGTGACATGATAATTATTCCTCCAACGGGTTAAACGTTTGACGTTAAACGTTTTTTATCCAAATTTCCGCATATTTTTATCCAACGCCACCGGCTCACCTGCTAGCAGCGACTCTACAGCGGCCCAGATGGCCTCAGGTTCGGGCGGGCAACCGGGGATGTAAGCATTCACTTCAATGACCTGATGAAGCGGCAAGACGCGGGGTAGGAGCGCCGGCATGACCTTATCGGCTTCACCCCCACGCGGCACCTGGCCAGGCCCTGCCTGATAAACTTGGGTCAACAGATCATCCACCTGCAATTTGTTACGCAGGCTGGTCACATTGCCGGTAACGGCGCAATCGCCAAAGCTAACCACTATCCGGCTACGTTC
>CAZRYD010000027.1:0-31538 GCA_964604225.1 uncultured Caldilineaceae bacterium | reverse complement strand
CAGAACCTGGCGACAGAATTTTATTAAAACTTCTCTGGCAGGCCGGCCAATTCAATCTCGACGATATTTCTGTCGGCTTTGATTTGATTGACGCCAAGCAACAAAGCTTTCGGGTTGGCTCCTCTCTGACCCCCAGCCGCAAGTTTAATCTGCCGCGCTGGGAACCAGGCGATATCGTGCTGGGTCAATATTGGCTCGACATTCCCCCTGAAGCTGCGCCTGGCCGAGCAACGCTGCAAGTCCGTCTGGTCAACGTTCACGGTTTTTTATACGACAAGGTCTTTCCCCTGGCTCACCTGGAAATTTTACCAACCAAGCGCAATTTCACCCCGCCGGCCTCGATGGATATGTCCCTTGAGGCCGATTTTTCCGGCCAAACCACGCTCATTGGCGCGGACTGCCGGAGTGCAACCCAGGCCGGCTGTCAGGCCGCCCCCGGTGAAACCGTCACACTAACTCTTTACTGGCGCGCCAATACCCCACTCGACGCCAATTACACCATCTTCGCCCACTTGCTTGGCCCCAATGAAACCGTCATCGTCAATGCCGATCACGCTCCGCCCAAGCCTGGCCAGGGCTGGGTTAGCGGCGAAATCATCACCGATCCCATTACCTTGACCCTGCCCGCCGACCTGCCGCCAGGTGAGTATCCTATCGAGGTTGGCCTATACAACGCCGCCGATCCGGCGTTTCCTCGCCTGCCTCTCACCACTGGAGAAACTCGGGTGATCCTGCCCCAAACTCTCGTGGTAGAGTGATAAGTCCTCACGTCCTTGCCCCGGCGCTCTCCTTGTGGTAGCATGCACTCCCCATGAACAAATACCGCTTTTGCTTGCTAATCATCATCTTGATCGCCCTGGCCCTGCGTTTTTATAACCTCACCTACCACAGCCTTTGGTTCGATGAAGCTATCAGTGTATATTGGGCCAGACAAAGCGTGCCACGAATTTTAGAAGTTGGTTTGACCCTGGTTGAAGACCGCCTGCCGCCGTTGTATTATTTATTGCTCAAAGGCTGGACCACGCTGGTTGGCTTCAGCGAGTTTGGCGTGCGGAGCTTGTCGGCCCTTGTGGGTACGCTGCTGGTGCCGATCATCGCCGCCATCGCCGCCACTCTCTTCAATCGGCGCGTTGCCTTGATCACCGCCCTGTTGGTCGCCCTCAGCCCCTTTTTGATCTGGTATGCCCAGGAAACTCGCATGTATGCCCCGGCGGTTCTCTTCAGCGCTCTGACTGTCTGGGCCTGCCTGCGTTTCTGCGAGTCGGCGCCTACCCTGCTGGACGTAGGTCAACCAATGGCGAATGGCGAATCAGCCCAGATCACCCCCCAAAGAGCATGCACCACGTGCCACGGTCTCTACCTGGTTCTCTTCACCCTCTTCGCCATTGCCGGACTTTACACCCATCTTTACACTGGCTTTTTGCTCCCGGCCTTAGGCTTATGGTGGGTGATTAGCTATCCACGCCAATGGCGCTTATGGCTAGCCTTTGCCCTCAGCGGCCTGGTGATTGGACTGGCCTTCACTCCCTTGGCGCTGGCTACCTGGCGCTTCTCCGGCGAAGCTACCCCCGGCGACCCGCTAACTGGTCTCGGCCAGCGAGCCTGGTGGCTGCTGCAAGCCTTCACTATCTGGAAAGCGCCACTTTCGCCGCCTCTCCAAATTGCCATCCCAACTACTACCGCCCTATTTGCTGTGATTACCTACATTATCCCCAAGAACAATCCTTACGCATCACGCCTTACGCCTCACGCATCACGTCTCCCCCATCCCCTCCTCCTCGTCGCCCTGCTTTTCCTTTCACCCTTTGCCATTGCCAACGTGCTGTTGCTGCGCAACCACCTGGCCTTCTTTGGGGAACGGTATTTTATTGTGATGGTTCCCTGGCTGCTGCTGCTGGCTGCCGTGGGCGCAGTGCGGCTCAGCGACTGGGTGAATACTCTGGCAAACACAATCAAGCAAACGGCAAAATCCAATTCTAACGCCATGCGCCATGCGCCATGCGCCATTCATAATTTACTCTTCATCATTCTGCTGATCCTCACCGCTCTGCCCATTCCCGGCCAGTGGAGCATCCCGGCGGCCAAGGAAGCCTGGCGGCAGAGTGTAGCTTATCTGGCCGAACACGCGACCCCCGACGATGCCATCCTTATTCACCCTGATTGGGTGCGCTATCCGTTTCAGTTCTATTTTCGCGGACCCGGCCAAACCTACGCCGCCTTCAGCACCGTTACCCCCGAAACAGCCCTGGATGGTCCCTTGCAAGGTGTGGTCGACGACCACCCGCTCGTCTGGCTGATTCAATCCCACCTCGATGAGCCTGATCCCAATCATCTGGTCGAGCAATGGTTTGCCGCGCGTTACCCGCTGGTCACCGAGCTTTACCCCCCCGGCATTTCCCTCAAAGGCTACACGCCCGGCTACCAGCTCGATGCCCTACCGGCGGCAGCTACCCCGGTCAACCTTCCATTTGCCAATGGGCTGACCCTGATCGGCTACCAGATCGATCATGCGGTTTCTGCAACCGACCCGCTTTTTCATCCTCCTTCAGGCTGGGCGCATGTCATCCTTTATTGGACAGCCAGCCGCCCCACCACCGAGGATGCCGCGCCTTTTGTTAATTTAGTGGGGCCGGAAGGAGTGTGGGGGGCCAGCCTGGAGCGAGCCACCGACGCTTTAAAGTTCTACCCTACCTCCCGTTGGTCTGCCGGCCAGATTATTCGGCACGATGTAGATGTCAATCTGAATCCGGTTACGCCGCCGGGTCGATACCAGGTGGTGGTCGGCCTAGCCGGCCAAGCCCAGGAGCAGTATCCCTTGACCGAAATTGAGGTACAACAGTAGTTTGACGCGCTGGGGCCTTTGTGGTAGGCTGTAATTTCAAGACTGTATGAGCAAAGAACGGTGTATGGTGAAAGAGTTTAATAAATTTATAGCTTTTGCCTGGCTGCTTGCCCTCCCTCTTTACCTCTGCCTGCTGGCAGCCTGTGTTTCGGGTCCCCTGCTCTCCGGGGTAAGCGTCAATCCACAAACCATTTCCCCCAATGCCGACGGTCTGACCGATGTGACCCGTATCAGTTATCGTTTGAACCACTCCGCTGATCTGTCCATTTATTTGGTTGACGGCCAGGGGCAGCGGCATTACTTCCGGGAAGGGCGACGTCGTTCCCCTGGAGATTACCAGGTGGATTTCGGGGGGGTGGTCAACGGAGCCATGCTGCCTGACGGCGCTTATACCTGGGTAGTCGAAGCTGTTGACGATAATGGCCAGACCGGCAACGAGCAGGGCCAACTGGTCATCGAGAACGCCGATACTACCAAGCCGGAGCTCCAGGGTTTCAGCGTTTATCCCCAGCTTTTTACGCCCAATCAAGACGGCATTGACGACCGGGTGACCATCAACTATTATCTCACCAAAGAGGCCCAGGTCAGCGTCTATCTGATTGCGCCCGATGGAGAAACCCGCTACCCTATTGCGGAGAAGGAGCGCGAGGTGAAACCCGGCCAGCCCGGTTTTCACACCTATGATTACGAGGGCGGCGTAGATCAGGGGGCCGACCCGCCCCCCGATGGTCTCTACACGGTTCAAGCCGAGGCGGTTGACCGGGTCGGCAATCGCACCCTGGCCACCAATACCCTGACGATTTCCGAGGGTGGGGTGCCTCGGGCCGATATCGTCTCCGCTGATGTGGATTATTACAATCCGGCCACGGGTGACCAGATAGTTCCGCTGGGCGCAACCCTCGCCTTCACCCTAACGGTTGAAAACTTTGGCAGCGTGCCCATTCGCACCCAGGGTCCCAGTTCAGGAGAGCCTTACCGCAGCGATGAGAATTTTAATACCAAAGGCTTCTTTGAGTCTTCCGGCGCGTGGCGGGTAGGGATAGATTACGAGGGCAACCCCAGCTACGCCTACCCCTACCGCTGGGCAGTCGGCAATCTGGACGAGTTGGAGAAACGGGTCATCAATGGCAACACCGAATATTATTTATTACCCGGCCAGCTAGCCATCGTGACCGGTTCTATCCAAATTGTCGACGTGCCAGCCGATAAAGATACGGTCAACTTCTGGGCCGGCCTGATCCACGAACAGGTGGCGATTGATGTCTTTAACGATCATGTCGACCCGCAGCCAATCCGAATTGGGTTTTGAGCGAGTGAACGAGTCTGCGGATGAACGCAGCGGCGAATGGCAAAGCATGAGTGAGGCAGAAGTAAATCAAGTCTCGTCCTTGGCCATCATCATTGTCAACTGGAATGTGCGGGACATGTTGGCCGCCTGCCTACGTTCCATCCAGGCTGACTTAAACGCAAGCCAACTCGCCGGACAAATTTGGGTTGTTGATAACGCTTCTACGGATGGCTCCGTGGCCATGCTGCGCCGCGATTTTCCCCAGGTACAGCTCATTGCCAGTGACAAAAATCTGGGCTTTGCCGGGGGCAACAATGCCGCTCTGCGGGCCATTGGTTTTACAGACAAGCCCCCCTCTCCTTTCAGGAGAGGGGCTGGGGGAGAGGTTGACCTGCCTGAAGCCGTACTGCTGCTCAACCCCGATACCGAAGTTCAGCCTGGTGCGTTGGCGGCCCTTTATAACTTTCTAAAAAGTAATCCTCAGGCCGGTATCGCCGGGGCGCGGCTGGTCTATGGGGATGGTTCCTTCCAGCACAGTGTCTTTGCCTTTCCAGGGTTGTGGCAACTGGCGATTGACTTGCTGCCGCTGCCGGGCCGGCTGGTTGAATCCAGCCTAAACGGTCGCTATCCCCGCTCTGCCTATGAGTCTGGCCAACCTTTCCGGGTAGACCATCCGCTGGGCGCAGCCATGTGCGTGCGGCGGGAGGCCATCCAGCAGGTGGGACTGCTGGATGAGGCGTATCACATGTATGTCGAAGAGGTTGACTGGAGCAAGCGCATTGTCTCGGCGGGGTGGGCGGCCTATTGTGTGCCGACGGCGCAGATCACTCATTTTGGAGGTCAGAGTACCGGCCAGGTGCAACTAAACAGCCTGCTCAATTTGTGGACCAGCCGCTCTCAATTTTACCGCAAACATTACAATCAAGGGAAGGTCTGGCTGGCGGCCCAGATTGTGCGCCTGGGGATGCGCCGCAAAGCCGCCCTTGACGCGCAAGCGGCGAGTCGGGGAGAGTTGAGCCAGGCTGAACTGGCCCGGCGGCAGAGTGCTTATGAACAAATCGTCAACATTTGGCTGGGCAAAACAGAATGACCCAAATCATCGCCGCAATTCTAACCAAGAATGAAGCGCGCCACATTGGCGACTGTATCAAAAGTGTCCAATGGGCTGATGCCGTAATTTTAGAGGACTCTTTCAGCGATGACGGGACAGTGCAAATAGCCAGAGATTTGGGCGCACAAGTTTTTCAAAACAAATTTGTAAATTTTGCTGTGGCCAGAGATAACGCGCTCAAAATAGCGCGGAGTCTACAGGGCGATTGGGTTCTGTTTGTCGATGCGGATGAACGAGTTACCCCGGAACTGGCCGAGGAAATTCGGCGGGTCACCAACACATCCCCGACTGTGGGCTGGTGGGTGCCGCGCTACAATATCATGTGGGGTCACAGGATGCGCGGCGGCGGCTGGTACCCAGATTATCAACTACGGCTGATGCGGATCGATGCGGCCCGGTATGACCCTGAACGCCAGGTACACGAGATTGTGAAGCTGGATGGCCAGGCCGATTATCTAAAAGAGCACTTGATCCATTACAATTATGACTCGCTGGCCCAATTCAAATTCAAGCAAGATCGTTATATCGATTTTGAGGCCAAAATCTTGAAAGATAAGGGCATTCGGGCCAAACCGTGGACTTATCTGACCATGCCGCTGCGCGAGTTTCGCCGCCGCTATGTTTCGCTGGGGGGATATAGGGATGGCTGGGTGGGCTTGCAAGTGTGCAGTTTAATGAGTTGGTATATGTTGGTCACTTATTTGCGTCTGCGCAAATTGTATCACGCTGAAGGATTGACCCGCTAAACATTCAGCCGGTTAACGCGCCACAGAACGCCTGAGCCACCAGGCCACATAAGTCCAGCATATAATTTGCGGCTGGGCAGGCCAGCGCCGTATCGGTCACATAAAAGACCTGGCTGGCTACTTCCACTTTTAGCCCTACTCTGCCGTAAGCATTATAAACCACATACACTTCAAAGCGAACACCTTTATCCACATAAACGCGGGGCGTAGCGGCCAGGCGTACTGAGCTATCCAGCCAATTTTGATAAATAGCTGCAAAGTTAAAGTGCTGCCGAATTTGGCTTGGGTCGTGACCATAGGCATGACTCAATTGCAGCAATTGATAAACCACACTCTGCAAGACATCGGCAAAGCCGGCCACAGCAAATTCGATTTCGACCTCGCGCAGGCCGATTTGTGGGTTGATGGCCATCAGTTCCAGGTGAAAGAGGTTGGTTAGCGTTTGGACCTGGGCTATCAGTTCAACCAGGGTAATATGTTGAGGCGCCGCCTCAATGACTCGCTGCCGTACCGTCGCCAGGGCTTTACCAGAGCCGTCCAGGCGGCCCAGGCCCTGCCAGTCCTTCGGCTCAAAATAAGCCAGGCTAAATTCATCCGGCAGTTTCCACTGGCTGCGGAAGGTTTGAAGCGGAATAAATGTTTGAGGGCAACCGTTAATCGTTAATTGCATCATCCTGCTGTGGCCAAACAAAAGGGGGCGAGCCATTGTACGACTCGCCCCCAGGATTATCAGTTGAAATGTCAGGTTAGTTCTGGGTCTAACAAGCCATAGTTTTCATCGGCCCGGCGATAAAGCACGTTGATCCGACCAAAATTAACATTGTAAAACACAAAGAAATCGTGTCCTAATAGCTCCATTTGTTCAACAGCTTCATCCTCGGTCATTGGCACCACCTGAAATTTTTTGGTGCGGACGATTTTGCGTTCACTTTCTTCGGCAATAGCAGCCAAGGCGTCCTGGCCGAGCACCGGCATTTCTTCTTCGGGACGCTTATTGCTGATATGGCCTTGCCAACGATCGATCCTTTTGCCCTTGTAGCGCACAATCTGCCGATGAATCTTGTCTACCACCGCATCAATGGAAGCATAAATCGCTTCAGAGCGCTCTTCGGCGCGCAAAATTGTGCTGTTAGTCCGCAGAGTAATTTGAACCACATTCCTATCTCTAGCGCTTTTGGTTTTTTCCTGGGTTATTTCTATCCGGGCTTCGTCAATTTCCGGCAGATAACGATCAAGCTTCCCTATTTTCTTTTCTACATAATCGCGGACTCGATCCGAGATAACAAAATTTTTACCTTTGAGAAGCAATTGCATTTTCGTATCCTTTCTGTGAATTTAGATTTTAGAACTAACGGGCCTTGGCCAAAGTTAGTCCCCAGACACAAGCAACCCCGCTCAGCTTTAAAGCGCCGGCGCAGGCATCTAAAGTTGAGCCGGTGGTACAAACATCATCAATTAAAAGAACATTCTGTCCGGCCAGGTTTGAGTTACCGCAGGCAAAAGCCCCAACTACATTTTGGTGACGCTCATTGACCCCCAAAGTCATTTGAGATTTGGTTTGACGAGTCCGTTGGAGCGCCTTTGTATTCACAGACATATTAAGCAGGTGCCCCACCGCCTTGGCCAGTAATTCGCTTTGGTTATAGCCTCGCTCGCGAAGTCGGGAGGCGTATAGAGGTACAGGCACGATAACATCTGCCCTTAACTGATAGCGCTGGTAGGCCTCAGCCAAGATAGTCGCCAGGAGAGAAGCGACGGCTTTATGATTGCGGTATTTGAGGAAGTGAATGGCTGATCGAATTGGGTTATCTTCAAAATATGAAGCCGACCTGATGCCATCAATGTCTTGTAATGGGTTATTTTTGCATTGCCTACAGACTGAAGCCTCAGGAACCATAGGCGTACCGCAACGATCACAGACAGGGGTAGTAATGAAGGCTATTTGACTCAAACAGTTTTGACACAGCCAGCTATTGGTAGCCTTGCAGCTAACACACCTGGGGGGCAGCAATAAATCAAGCAGAGACTGGCTAGATTTTTGGATGTGGGTTAACACAGGTTATCTCACAACCTGGCTGATTGATTTAGCCAGGTCTGACACAAATTCGCAAATTAATATTCAAATTTAAGCTGATCACCCACCTCTGTAGCTGTATTGACAATAGTGCCAACAGGCATTTCTACAACATAAGCCGATTGAACAACCAAGGGACCTAAACGGTAAGGAGTCATATTGATGTCGATGCGAATTACTTTAAAGCCCTGGTCAACATAGACCACATCTATTGGAAATTTCATAAAGAGGGTGTGAATACTTTTTTCGCCGACTAAAATTAACCCTTCTTCTTTTTGCAAAGAGCCCACCCCCAGCAACCCTCGCAGTCTGAGCCAAAAATTATCAGCTACCCGACCTTGACTTACCAGGAGTGCATCGCGGGTCTGGTTGAAGACTCGCATCATCTGCTTCTATTATTGTCCAACCCAGAAGGTTTCCATTAGAATGAGCACTGCCGGGCCCAACAGCACCACAAAAAGCGCCGGAAAGATTAAGAAAACCATCGGGAAGAGCATTTTGATAGGCGCTTTGTTAGCTTGTTCCTCGGCGCGCTGTCTCCGTTTGACCCGCATTTGTTCAGATTGAACTCTCAAAATTTTGGCAATACTCACCCCAAGCTGATCGGCTTGAATAATGGCCGCCACAAAGCTGGTCACATCGGGCACGTCCATGTTATTGCTCATATTGCGCAGGGCCTCCCGACGGATCACCCCCAGACGCATTTCCTGCACCACTTTGCCAAAGGCTTTGCTTAGTTCGTTTTCCCATTTCTCGGCTACTTTCTGCAGAGCGCCGTCAAAGCCCATCCCCGCTTCAACGGCGATAGTTAACAAATCCATCGCATCGGGCAAGCCTTTAATAATCTCTTTCTTACGTTTATTAATCTTTGTCCTCAACCAGAGAATAGGCAAGAAAAATCCCAGCATCGCCCCAAACAAGGGAGCAATAATTTTAGCAGTGGCGCCCATCGACGGCGATAAAGAGGTTATCAAGAAAGCAAAGACGCCAAAAACCAAAGCCACAAAAATGCGCAAGCCAAAAAACTCCGCAGCCCCCCAACCATAGGGTTTACCGGCCAACTCCAACTGGCGTTCAGCCGCCGCTCTCGATTTTGTGGGTGATAATCGGCTAAGTACATTACCTAATTTCACCAACATCGGGCGAATCACGCGTTGAGAGAACGGCTGCGAGAGTTCAATCTCCTCCAGGGTCAGGGGCGTAGTTCGACCGGCAAACTCTTCCAGGCGAACCTGAATATCGCCCCCACCGCTGGCCGCCGCCGAGGAAGAAGCACGTAAGCCCAAAATCACCAAAGTAGCCGTAATACCAATCCCAACTACAACCAGAATACCTATGACTAATATACTCATCGTCAATCTCCTAACAAGCTAAACCTAATACGCTGGTATAGAGACAGATCAAACTTCAATCGCAATAATTTTTTGAATGGCAAAAAAGCCCGAGGCAACCATCAGAACACCCGTCCCAATCATAATCCAGCCACAGGGCTGGGTGCATTTATCTGGGCCAATCCCCAATGATTCACAAGTAAAAACCATTTTGCCAATGTACTGCTGATTCATCGCATACAAGAGCAAGCCCAACGCAATCGGCAAACCTGAAATAATATAACCCGACAATTGTCCTTGGGCGGTCAGAACCTGGATCTCACCTTTAATCCGAACCCGTTCTCGGATAACGAAACCGATGATCTCCAGGATTTCAGCCAGATTACCCCCAATCTCGTGTTGAACATTGATGGCCGTAATCATCAGATCGAGGTCATCACTGGGTACCCGCCGCAACAGATTGATAAAGGCTTTCTCGGTATCAACGCCCAAGCCAACCTCACGCACCACCCGCTTAAACTCAATTGACATCGGCTCTGGCATCTCCCGGCCCACAGCATCCATCGCTTGTAATAAAGAGTAGCCGGAACGCAGGCCATTAGCCATGAGGGTGATACCATCGCCAAGCTGATTGTTGAATTTTTTCAACCGGGCTGATTGACGCATCTTAAGCCAAAATTTTGGTATAAAGAAGCCCACTATAGTGCCCACCAGCGGCATGAAAAAACCGCCATAAACAACCCAGGCCAGGGCAGCTACCCCAACAATAGAAATCAAATTCAAGGCCCAAAATTCGGCCACGGTTATCTTTAAGTCAGCCCGGGCCAGTTCAGTAGCTAAATTTTTGCCCAGTCCCCGTTCTTCGATAACTTGGTCCAGATTTTGCGTTAAAATTGAGGGGCCACTTGCACTCTTTTTATTATCACTTTCTTGCGTGTCTTCGAGACTACTACCCCCCACAAACTGCCCCAAACGTTCTTGAGTAGCGTCATTCCCTCTTCGTGAGATGACCACCCCGGCAACAATAACGCCCAGGGTTAGCAATACGCCCACAATAATAATAATCGTCATCAACATTCTGAACCTCCGTAAAAAGAACCAGCCTTATCTATGTACGCAGTACTCAAATCATATTGCTAAAATCTGGTGCTGGCCCCAAAGATGTTGGGCGGCAATACAATGCCAGCCGCCTCAATTCTTTCGTAAAATTTAGGACGAATCCCGGTCGGTTTAAGTCGCCCCACAATTTTGCCGTTTTCAATCCCTTGCTGTTCAAATGCAAAAATATCAGACATCACGATGACGTCGCCTTCCATCCCTTGCACTTCCGTCACATTGACAATCTTACGGCTCCCATCTCTTAAACGTGATTGTTGAATAATCAGGTCAACCGCCGAGGCAACCTGCTCCCGAATCGCCCGCACCGGCAAGTCCATCCCGGCCATCAAACACATGGTTTCCAAACGAGATAACATGTCACGGGGTGTATTGGCGTGGGCGGTGGTCAAACTGCCATCGTGACCAGTATTCATGGCCTGAAGCATGTCCAAAGTTTCGCCACCACGACACTCCCCTACTACAATCCGGTCAGGGCGCATGCGCAAGGTGTTGATAACCAAATCTCGAATGGTTACTTCACCTTTACCTTCAATGTTGGGCGGGCGCGATTCCAACGTCACCACATGTTCCTGACGCAGTTGCAATTCTGCCGCATTTTCAACGGTGATAATCCGTTCATCATTGGGAATAAAGGAGGAAAGCACATTGAGCAGCGTAGTTTTGCCCGAACCTGTACCGCCAGAAACTACAACATTTAATCGGGCTTTGACACATGCTTTTAGAAACTCAGCCGTTTCAGACGACATCGATCCAAAGCGGATCAAATCGTCAATCGTCAAAGGGTCTTTTTCAAATTTGCGGATGGTCAGCGTTGGTCCATTGAGCGCCAGCGGCGGAATAATGGCATTAACGCGCGACCCATCGGGCAAGCGGGCATCAACATAAGGCGAGCTTTCGTCAATCCGGCGTCCCAGCGGCGAAACAATCCGGTCAATCACCTTCATGACGTGTTCATTGCTTTCAAAAATTATATTAGTTTTGGTTAATTTCCCTTTACGCTCAACAAAAACCTTTTCCGGGCCATTGACCATAATTTCGCTGACGTTTTCATCAGCCAACAAGACTTCCAGCGGACCAAAACCGAGAATTTCAGCGACAATGCCTTCAAACAAACGCTCACGTTCCGAACGGCTGAGGATAATATTTTCCTGGGCCAGGATTTGCTCAAACATATCCTGAATAGTTCGCCGCACCTCGTCGGTGCGTGAAACATCCATAGCCGGATCCAGTTCGGCCACCAACTTATCTTGAATACGTTCCTTTAAATCCTTAAAGGCATCGCGAACGTGAGTTGCTGCCGGCGCCCGCCGAGCTTGCTGTTCTGGAGTTCTGGGCCTGATTGGGCTGCTGACTGATCCACCACTTGATTTAGCTTCGCCTTCACCTGGTTGTTGGCTTCTTTCAATGCGCTTTAATAAAGACATGTCCTCTTTTTCCTTAAGAAACCGAAGTATAGTTGGTATTTATAGCTTACTACCCGTCTATCTGCCAAAAAGACCAGAACGAACTGGGGCCTCTACTTTCTGACTAGCCGGGTTCAACGATTTTACCAGATGGTTACTTAGAGCAACAGTAGCCTGAGTCAGCAGGCTATTTTTATCCCCTAAAACGTAGGGCACCCCTTGGTTAACAGCGGTCGTAACTGAGCGTTCATCAAGCGGCAATTGGGCCTCGATTTTATACTTGATATTTGCTTCAATATCTTCAGCCCGGATATTAATCCGTTTATCTACTTTATTGAGGATAAACATAGTGCGCTCACGTTCATACTCCAACGCTTCAGTTACCTCAAACAAAAGTTTGGCATTTTTGATCGCCGGTATTTCAGGGGTAGTTACCACTATTATTTTATCAGATATGTCCAAAACGCTCAAAACCAGATCGTCAAGTACGCTACTGGTATCAACAATGATAATATCAAACATGGTCCGCAAACGTTCCAAAACATCGACAACCAACGCCGGAGTGACCGTATCGGCTACCTCTGGCCGTGGCGGAGCCAGCAGCGCCTTGATGCCTGAACTATGAGCGATGAAGATGTCATTAATCAACTCATTATCCAGTTCATCCACATGAGATACCAGGTCGGCAATTGTCCGGCTGGCGTACAGGTTCAACAGCACCCCAACATCCCCAAATTGCAGACTTGTATCAACAATGGCCACCTTGCTGGCAGCATTTTGCTGCAAAGCAATAGCCACATTAACGGCAATAGTGCTGCAGCCAACGCCACCCTTGGCGCTAAAAACAGTCACTATTTTCCCCTTCTCTTGGGGTGTGCTCAAGGCTGTGGCCGCAGCCCCGGTTGGAACCTGGGTCATAGCCGGCATCGCCTGGCGGCGGCTGGCCCCCAACTGATAAACCCGGCGGATACTGCTGACCAATTCATCACTGGAGAAGGGTTTGATCAAAAACTCCCTGGCTCCAGCCAGCATAGAGCGTCGCAGGTAATCGGCCTCGCCCTGCACCGACATCATAATAATTTGACAAAGGGGGACTTGTTGGGAGATTCTTTCGCTGGCGGTGATACCATCCACCCCCGGCATGTTGATATCCATCAGGACGATATCCGGCTGTAATTCTACAGCCATCTGAATCCCTTCCTCGCCGTTGGTAGCCGCTCCAACCACGTCAATATCAGACTCAAAGAAAAGAAGTTTACGTAGATTTTCCCGGGTTTCAGGTATATCGTCTACAATTAACAAACGGATTTTTTCTTTATCCCCTGAAGTATTTGACGCTGGCATGACCGATCCTGACATAGCCTCTTTATCCTGATGTAGGTTTTATGAACTGGTTTATTTTGGGTTTCGCTGATTTTGCCTTATCCTGAAAACCAAGGCTCGCGTAGCATATCTAAAGCACAAATGTCTCTTATCTCTAAGAGACAACGTGCCATACCCAGCAAATGATTCACCCCCCGGTCAAACTAGACAATCAACTCAGAACTAGATTGTCATCATTGAGCCGGCGGAGGTGTAGGCGTGGGCGTATTTTGTAATTGAAGCTCACCAGCCGACTCCAGCGGTGACGGCTGCATAATAAACTCGATTTTGGGCGGTACGGCAATATTGAAGCGAGTGAGCATATACTGCAAGGTCACAGCTTCGGTTAGATGATCGGCATTTTCTTCACCTGCCGCCCGCAGGGCCATCTCGCTATAAATAGCGCTTTGACGCAGCCAGAGCAGAACCAAGGCGTCTTGCGGCGTCACGGCCAAGGTGACCACATCAGGTAAAGGTGGGGTTGGAGTGGCCGCCTGTTCGCCTTCAGCCGGAGGGGGCGGCGGAGGCGGTTCGATCCACGGACCAACCCGAATGATTTTAGCGGCCTGCACTGTTAGCTGAGCCACCCGCCGGGGAACTTGAGCCTCTCGGGCAAAAACAATAGCCGGAATATCACCCGAAGCAACCACAAAACGTCCCTCGTCAGTTGGGGTACTCAGGGTAAACTGGCCCGTCTGATTCCCTTCCGCATCCAACTCGGGCACCAGAAAGCTTAACTTGTTAGGCAGGGTTGTTTGAAATTCTTCGTCAACGTCAACAAAGAAAGCCGTCACCAAAATATCTACATAATCGCCGGGCTGCACAGCAAAAGACACGCTTTTTTGGCGGTTGATGGGGTAGGCTACCGCCACTCGACCTGACGGGATTTGGAACGAGGCTTCACCCGCCCCAAAAACGTCCACCAGCATACTGCGCACAATGACCTGACCTTGCACAATATCGGTTTTGGCAACCTTGCCGATAGTTTCCGCTTCGTCGGCAATAATATCCGGCGGTACATTGTTGGCCGGCCAATCGCGGCGACCAATCGAACCCGCCACAAACTCAGAGCCGCGACCAATAGGCTGCAAAGCTACAATAACCTGGGTGGTCGGAATGCCCCCTGACTCTTGAGCGACACCGGGCGTAACCGTAGGGGTTGGTGGTTCTACAAACGAGCCACCACCGCCGCCCAGAAAAAGGAAGGCGACCGCGCCCACTGTAGCCAGACCCAGAATGATGCCGAGTATGATCAGCAGTCTGCCACGTTGCATATTAAACTCTCCCTTTCGACAGATTTAGACGAAAAGGACGCTAGCATATTAATCATACCATCTTATCGTAAAAAGTCAAGATGAGGGAAATTTTGATTTTACATAAGTAAAACTATCGACAACCAACAAACCCTAAAGATATCTAAAATCTTTAGGGTCTGCATAAGACAGCGGGTTTTAGTGCTGCCCTCTCAAGGCATACATTCCGTAGCCGGTCCTATATAGGAGGCCCACACCCTGGGGGCATTACTGGTCAGGTCAATTGGATAACCGCTATTAGGGGGGTCATCGAAGAGGCGCACTTTGATGAAGCTCACGACCTTAAATGCCGCAGGAAGAGAGGGAGGTACTGCCGGGGTAAAACCATTCCACACCGGGACAATCACATCCTGGCCAACCAGAGACCTCAATTCACCTATGGCGCCGCCATTGTTACCGGGCAGCGAAGCTACCCAGTCGCCTACACTGAGCGTGTGATCGGAAGCATCCCTGGCATTTTCATAAGCATTGAAAGAGGTTTGGGGATAAAGTAGCTCGTTTCTCAAATCAGTCTCGCTATTCCATTGTGGATCCCAAGCTAAAAAGCCTCGATCATTAGTTCCGGCCGTACTTGTGTCCGGGTCTGGGTAGCCGCCCAGCACATCAAAGATGGTGCCCGGTACGGCCGTAGTAAGCTTGGAAGAGTGGATGGTTAAGGGTATGGCAATACAGACCGGGCCAATATTGTCAATATTAGCCACAAGACTGCCCGCCTCGGTGCCGGCACTGCGAGCACCGGTGGACAGGCGCATGATGGTATGGCCGTACATCGGCACTGGGTCGGTGAAGGGGTTGGAGATAAGCGGGAAGCCCAGCAATTGGCGTTGGTTAAAGAACATCTCCGTAATAATCAGGTTGTTGGCCGAGGCTACGCCCCCTCTTTTGATGATTTCGCAGTTAAATTTATTGTTCGCAGGAATTAAGTTCTCTGAGACTTCCTTGGTATAACTAATCAGGGTGGAGGGAATGGTGCGGGTCGCCGTCGCCGGGAAGGTCATGGCCTGGTAAGCATAGGTTGAGATACCGGGGTGAATGATCAAATCGTCCAGGGTAAAAATATTATTTTTATTGCCGCTATAGCCGGCATTTTTGGGGTCGAGCTTCTCACAGTCCCAGTTGGAGGGATTGGAATCAGGATCATACGGATAACCGGTATCAACCACCATGTGCGAGACAATCAAGGTGGAGTTGCCGCTGATGGTGGGCGAAAAATCCAGAGCAATCTGGCCGCTGTTGGCCGTTTTGACCCAGTCGTAGATGCGGTTATAGCTGGTAATCACATCGGGTTTGGTGCTAAAATTCAAGTAACCCGGTCGAACGGCGAAGCGGGTAATTTCCCGGTTCACGTTGACCAGAACCAGGTAGCCGCGTAGCGCCCAGCCAACCTCGAAGACGCCGATCATCATAAAAATCAGAATGGGCGCGGTGATGGCCATCTCGACTAAACTCTGACCCTTATTAGCCGACGTTAACCACTTTTTGAGATTGAATTTTTTCATGATAATACTCCTTTATAACTGGCAACAGGCTCACTCAAGCGCTCCGAGGGCTGCTCCAGCACCTCGGAGCGCCTGGTCGGATTAGCCAATAATCCGGATGAAAACGTTGCCCAAGATGTCGGTAAAAATCTGATCCAGGTCGCTGGGTTTGGCCGCCGGGTAGTAACGGCCGCCCTTGCCTTCAAAATAGTAGCCTTTTTGGGCATCATTCGGGTCGGGGAAGGGGTCTGTACCGGTGGCCATGGCTTGCAGCAAACTGGGATTGGCCCCGGCGCCGATACCAATGGTATAAACCACCACGTTGTTATTGGCCGCCTGGTAGGCATACCACATGGAGCAGTCGTAATCATCATTATCCGCCCCTTCAGTACCCCGCCATTTATAACTGCTGGGACAACCGCCATTGTTGTTAGGCGAACCGTCGGTCATCAGGATCAGGATTCTACGAGCGGCCCCACCCCGGTCACAGGAGTGGCCATCATTGGTGGTGCCGTTGGTGTTGCCAAGGGTGCAGTTACTGTCAACGTCCGGGTTGTAGGTTGGGAGAGCGATGCCCAACTCTTCCAGGCCCTCGCGCATGCCTGCGGAGATATTGGTTGAGCCGTTGTTGTCCTGGTTTTCAATCCGCTGGAAAACCGTGGTGTAGGAGATGGGGTTGCTGGCCGGGTCATAACATGCAGTTGCCCCCGTGGAATTTTTGGCCGCCCAGCGCAGGCATTGCAGCTTGGCCCGGTTCTGGTAAGTGTTGATGACATCGCTGCTGAAGGTGACAAAGCCGATCTGGTCAAACTTGGGGTCCAGCCGCTTGGCAAAATTCTTGACCGCTTCCTGGGCGTTGCGGATCGGGGCCTGGTCGGCAAACAAGTCATTGCCCAGCATGTTGGTGGTGGTTAAAACACGATTGCAGCCCAGCCCGGAGCCGCCGCCCAGATAAGCCCCACTGACAGCCGTGTCGAGCCGGTTGTTTTTGCAACTGCACTGGTTGGGCCCCACGCTCTGCTGGCCAAATTCGGGGTTGCACAGGTTGCAGGCCTCCCGCGTGGCCGAGCCAGGCGTCGCCGCCGGTCCCTTGCCGCTGTCAGAGGTCAGCAGGGTTTTGAGGCTGCCGCTGGACAGTTGGTCTTGGGTGTCGCCGACGCTGCCGGTGGGATCATTGGTAAAGATAACCTTATCCACCATAAAGCCGCTGCTGCCCTGGTACAGCTTCAACACTGACCAAACCCCATTCTGAGTTGAGGCCGAGCCAAGTTTCAGCCAGCGCCAGGAGCCGGTGTTGGGCTGAGTTATCCCGCCGTCATAGGGCAGATTAGGAAACGAACTGACGGAACCGGGGCCGCCTTGAACATTATTATTATCAATCTGCCAGAAGATAGTCTGCCGATAATTGGTGGTCTTCCGTTCACCGCTCGGATTATTACTGGGAGACTTGCCATGCCATTGGGTGGCCCATTTATCCACGCCGGTCCCGGCCTGCGCTCTGATCCAGACGTAGGTCGAGCCGGTCCAGTTCGGTTTGAAATCGTATTCCACCCAGGGCACATCGCTGGGCGCTTGCTCACCCAACGTGGCGGCCCGCGTGGCCCAGCAGTTGCCGCTCAAATTAGGGCCGCTAAAACAATCAAGGTTGTAGGCCGCCCCCTGCAATTGCGGGGACTTATCAATATTGCTCTGGCTGTAGGTCACATAGCCGTGCGCCCGGACGTAAGCCTGGCCGGAGGCGCTCGTGCCTATGTCGCGCTGCAAAACCCACCAGCCCTGGCCGGCGACGCGCTTCTCAAACTCCCAGCCGTTCAAAGGCACACTGCGTGAGTAGAGTTCGGCCTCGTGGACCAGGAATTTGTACCCGCCGGTGCTGGTCGTCGGCGTCGGGTCGCTGGTACAGGCCGGGCCGATGGTGGTGGTGCTGGTCAGCGGGTAGTAAGTGCCGTTGGTGGGGTAGGGATTGGCCATAATATTAGCCGACAAGGTGCTGTTTTCGCGCCAGCAGCCAAAGCAGGTGGTTTCAAAATCCATCGAGCCGGACACGTCAAAGACGACGGCTACGTCCAGGTTGGTCACGTTTTCGCCCACGGCCCGGTCTTCAACCGGCACCTTGCCGAAGCCGAAAAACTGCATGAAACTCATATTAACGTTAACCCGGCCGGAGACCCGCAATTTATTGGCCGTGCCATACAGCGGTGTGGCGCTGTTACAATTGTCTTCATTCGTGGTTGTGACGCTGCCATTGCTGCTGCTAAATTCGACCGGCTGGTGGGCCAGGGTATCGATGACAAAGGTGGCCCGAGGGGGAATTTGGATAGAGCGGATATAGAAGAAACCGGTCATCGCTGTGGTTGGAGTAATAGGGACGGTCGCCGTAGGATCGAGCCAACCGGTCAGGCCGGCATCCACATTGCGCAGGCCGGGACCGCCAACAAAAGGCGTGGTATCAATGCAGCCCC
Organism: uncultured Caldilineaceae bacterium; assembly: GCA_964604225.1. Taxonomy (GTDB): domain Bacteria; phylum Chloroflexota; class Anaerolineae; order 4572-78; family J111; genus DSQQ01. Next base: position 13,009 of record CAZRYD010000027.1, on the reverse strand, counting down.
GCACCAACACCTCCGTATCCTGGCCGATATTGTAGCCGTTCAACTGGATGTACTCGACGGCGCGGCGCATGGCCTCCTCTTCGAAGGGCAGTTCCACCACGGCGGCCAGAGCGGCCGCATCGGCGGTACGGCTAACCTTAACCTTTTCAATGTAAACCATGCCCAGGTCGAGCGCCAGGCCCAACATAGCCACCAGGGCCAAAAAGGCAAAGGTAAAGATAATAATACTTTGCCCTTTCTGCTCGCGCATAGCCCGGAGATGGGCCGCTTTTAAGCGTAACAAATAATTTCTAAACATATAACTACCTCCTTAATCACAACGCCGGGGTGGTCAGGACGACCTGCCCCTCTTTGGCATCAATGACAACTGTCCGGATCTGTTGGGTTCGTGGATCGGAACCGATGACCATCCAGACCGGTTCCGGGTAATTGTTGAGATGACGCAGTTGAATCAAGACTTCCACCCCCGGGTTGGTCCGGATCATCTCGGCGCCGCCGTAATCCAACCAGATCGCCAGCGCCGCCGGGCTGTCAATCGTCCAGGCGGCCTGATCCAGGCTAGGCGGGGGGAGTGTAATTTTGATCAGATGCTCAAAGCTTTCCACTTGCTTATCCGGCTGGACTTTGATATTAAATAAACGCGCTCGACCCGGCGAATAAAAGCGATAGGTCCATTCCACCGGGCTACCAAGCTGATCCTGGCTAATCAATTCGGGCCAACTGGCGCTGACCGAAACCAGTTGGACATCGGAACTCCACTTTTGGGCGGCCGCCGTGGCCAGGGCAAACTGGCTCAAGCCGGTGGTCTGAACATAAGTCACCGTATGGGTCGGCTGCGGTCCCGGCGTCGGGGTCGGCCCGGTAGGAGCCTGGCCGAGTCCCGTTGATTGATCCGGCCAGATCAACCAGACGACTACCGAGATGCTGATACAGGCCAGGCTCAAAACTCCGGCCAACACAATCAAGTCCCGGCGGCGCACCTGTTGCAGGATAGACCAACTGGAGGAGCGGCTGGAGCGACGCCTGGGTCGGGCAGGTCTGCTGGGGCCGGGTTTAAGCGTCATAGCGATGCTTTCGGGTCAGAATAATTTTCATAGAGATATTTCATTTCGCCAAAAAAGAAATATCTACCTCCTCATCACAGCTTATTTTTTGATAATAGGCAAGTAAACCTTGGACGGCTGGACCGTAGTCAAGGGTCCCCGGTAGTAGACGGCATAATCAAGGCTATCGCCGCCAAGCTGACATTGGGCAACGTTCAAATTGATCGCCTTCAAAAAAACAAGGTGCCGGCCGTTGGCATCCACCGCTAGATCCGGGTCAATGGCATAGCTGGTGGCGCTGTTGCCCAAAACCTGCTGGATAGCCCAAGTAGTTGGCGCGGAGGCCACATTTATTTCAGAGGTACCGTTCTCGATCACAGTCCCATCGGGGTCCGTCTGGCAGGCGTTGTCAGGTCGCTGCTGCCAAGCGACGGCAAAGTTTGTGCCGCTGATGGCCACGCTGGGCCGCAAACCGGCTTCATCAATGGGTACCGCATCACTAGTGCTGCGAGACTTCGATAGCTTATCATCACCCCCACCAACAACAGTGCCATAAGTCGTGTTAGACACAATGGTGGTAGCCTGAAGCCACGCGCCGCCTTCATCTCCCGCTCCCGCCGCCGGATCAGACCGGAAGCCCACCAGACCATAGAGATTGGGCTGAGTAATTCTAACGCTATCAAAGGTAATGTAGACCTGATCGTTGAGCGCGGCAATGGCCGGATTGCTAATATCCCCATAAGTGCCCGGCAGCGACACCGAGCCGCCCGAGGGACTGTTCCAACTATTCAAAGTAGGCAGCGTGCGATAATATCGCAGTGTATATGTATTGCCGCTTGAGTCTATAAAAACCAGGTGCACAAAATTATCGCTCACGGCCAGAGCCGGCAGGCTGCCGCTCACCGGGAGCGTGGCCAGGGAAGGCCAGGTGGCCCCGTCATCTGTCGATAGACGGCTCTGGATCGAGCCGCCGCCGGTGGCCCAGACCACGTGGACCCGGCTACTGGCCCCAGCGGCCAGGTCCGGTGTAGTCAGGTTACTGCCGCTCGTCACGGTATGCTCCGTTTCCCCCGTAGCCGAAGTGGCCGTGAGGGTGAAGAGACGATGCAAAATTTTGTCGCCGGTAGCACTGGCCCAGACCACATGTAATTTATCGGTGGTACCAGGCTTGAAGGCCAGTTGGGGGGCTACGCCAAGGCCCACCGGCAGCGGGCTGGACCACCAACCGGCGCCACCTTGAGTAGCCCGCAGGTACACTTGCCCGCCTTGCGAGAAAACAATAGCTTCAAAGGTGCCGTTGGCGGCAATAGCCGGCAGGCTGGCCCCGGTTGACGAGAGCTGTAGGTCGCCCTCGCCATCGGGGTCGGCAGCGTGCGCCGCCAGGGGGAACTGGCTTAACAAGGTCGCCAGCACCGTAAACATCGTCAGCAGCGGGGTCAGAATTGCTCGTAACGGGTTGAATTTGGACATTTAGTACTCCTCAGGGCTATTAGTTGTTATGGAGTCGAAGGCAAAGCTGGCAGGGTGTACAGATCCAGAAATGTCTGTGCGGGCGAAGTATTATTATTGGCAGCGCGCAGCAGCACCGTCGTGTCATCGGCCAGGGTTTGGATCTGAACGCCTCCTTCAATGAGATAATGCTGAGAGAACAGATAATATTTGGTGCCGGCCGAAGTAGCCGGCAAGTTATAGAAGTTGAACTCGCCGCTGGGCAGGGTGAAGGTTTCGTAGATCGTATTATCGCCCTCGGCATAGGCCCACACTTTAACATAGCCTAGCTTGGCCGTGGAACCATCGGCGTAGTGCAGGGTCAAGCTGCCTTTGATGCGGGTATTGATAGTTTGCGGCAGCGGCTCAGAGGTACAGGGCGTCAGGTTGACATCATCAAAGAAGAACTTGGTGGTACAGTTACCTATCCCGCCGCAAGCGCCACTGCTGTTGCTGTTGTTGTAAACATAGAGGTACAAGGGCTGGTTGGCATAGCTCTCGATGGTGGCCGGGTTGATGATCGGCAAAACCACATTGATCGGGCTCCAAGTGGTCGGGTTGTAAGCGGCGCCAGGCATCACGCCCTGGGCCAACACGGTCGGCGTGGTGATACGGGTTGCCGTACTGGGGCTGGTAGATACGACAGCGTAGAACTGATCAGTGGCCTGGTTATTCCCCAAGTTATCAATGTTGACGTACAGGCTCAGGTTGAATTGGGTTGTCGACGAGATGACCCAACTGGGCATAGTAAATTTCTGGTAGAAGTAGGGGTTGAAGTCGCTGCCGTTAAAGCTGGGCGCCAGCAATTTGAAGATACCGGTGTTGGCCAAGCCGGCGCTGCGAGTGACTCCATCAAATGGCGTATATTGCCAGGGCAGGGTTCCGTCTTCAAAACTACGGTTCTGCAGCACGGTCGAGCAGATCTGCAAGCCGGGCGGAATCGCAGGCGGCGGGACCGGGTTGTCCTGGCAACTGCCGGGAGCCGGGGCAAAGCTAAAGTTGTCAAAGCGGCCCGTGCCAACAGTCCCGTTTTGGTAGGGGGTCATAAAAAGACCAACCTGCATTTGATCATTGACATTGGTCATGGTCACCGAAGCCACCGCAGTACCCCAGTTGGTGGGCTTGGCTACCTGCTGCTTGTAGTAGAAGTTGAAGGTTTTGGTGCCGGGAACTCGCTCCAGACGCAGCCAGACTGGATTGGTGGGCGAAATGGAAGAAAAGGTATGGGTGTTGTTATAATCGGTCACGCTGCCGACCCAACTGGTTCCGCCGCCGTCGCGATAGCTGGGCATCAGGATATAGCGATCCGTGCCGGGGGTGTACCAGGCTACCCCTAGGGAGACTTTGGAACTGGTGGGATCCGCTGAATTGCGGATCTCGATGCCCGCACTGGCATAGCTCGTATTCGTCGGAGCCCCCAATACCTGCACGATCACGTCCAGGCCGGCCGTGGCCGTCACCGGGGTGGTGCGGTAGAAATAGACGTAGCCGCCGCTGGTATCGCTGGAGTTAAAGTTGCCGGAGCCGTCGCTGTTTAGGTAGAGTTGCTGGCCGGAAATCTGGGCGCCATAGCCCTGGTTGGCATTGTTATAGCGCTGGAGAGTCCAGTTGGGAATCGGGTTGGGCGAAGAAATATTGGTATCAAAGCCATCCACCAGGGGAGGGGCCGTACAGGTAATGGTAAAGACACCACTATTTAGGTTATTGGCGTTAGCAATCTCGCCGGTGGCTTCTGCTTCGTAGACGGCGTTGCGCGTATCAGCAAAGCCGTACACCTTTTGCGGTCCATATTTCTGGAGGGTAAAGGTATCGGTCAAGATGAAGGTATCGCCTGCTTGACCCGCCGGGGCCACAAAGTTGCGCCAATATTTGGCATCGCCAGGGAAGTTGCGATCTGTCTGATAGGAGGGCGCCAGGGGGCCGGGATTAAAGTAGAAATCGTTATCAAAGTAGGTTGTAATTGACACCGGCTGGAGGTTTTTAATCGTCAGGGTAACCGGCACGGTCGAATTCAGGCCGTAGGTATTGACGTTGGATGGGAACTCTACTTTGGTAAGTTGCAGGTCAGCCCCTAGCAAGGTTAGGGTGGTGGTAGCAACCGCGACCCCCGCTTTGAGGTTGCTTTCGGAGTGGAGATCACGAGCAATTCCAAACGTGCTAGGGCTGCGCAGAGCTGCCGGCAGTGAATTAAGGTCGTAGGTCATTTCGGCAAAGCCGTTGCCATCAGTTTGGACTTCAAACATGGCATACCCATCAAAAATAACCTTGTAACCCGTGTTAGGAGCGTGACTGCCCAATTGCACAGTAATGGTTGTATTGGGCAAAACCTTTTTGCCTTCCAGCACCAGGATGTAAGGTGTTTCATTGATCTGGACATTGCGGGTAGCCTGCTTAACATTACCGGCAGCCAGGAAAGACTCCAACGGGTAGACCCCCTGGGCGGTAGTGATAGGAATGGTGTATTCCATAATAGCCGTGCCGCAATCCCCGGTCTTGAAGGTATCGGTGTCGGTGGGATCGGCCGTCGGCACCCGGTTAGACCCAAACATGAGATAGTGGCTGGTATTGGGGTTATGGCCCAACAGATTGATATTGATAAACGAACCGGCTGGCCAGGTGTAGCCCCCATCGATGGTCAGGTAGGGGCTGGTAGGCGTATCGATCTGGAAGTTGGGCAATAAGGCGATTTGGTCGGATTGGCCGGCCGTGCGCGACACGAGATCATAAAAGCCGTTCGTCCAGCCCTTATCAAGGCCGCAATCAAACGGGATGGTCCAGTAGATCGGTAGGGTCGAGTCACCATCGGAATTGGTGGGGTAAGCAGTTTGCCCCAACGTAAAGGGGTTGGGGGAGCCGCCCAGGATATCTACCGTATAAGTCTTGCCCGGCGTGTGGCCGCGCAGGTAGATTAAAACCGTCTCACCCTGAGCATAGGGGATTTTCCCGGCCGCCAAGATGATCTCTGGCTGATTGACGTAGACTTCTTTTTGGGCTAGCGTTGTGCCACCCGGGTTGAAGGAACGGATGGTACAAGGTTTTTTGCTGCGCTTATCGCAGGCCGGATGCCCCAAGGTTTTGACATCCGGTACATTCCAAGCCAGATTATTGGTAGTGGTCGTCGAGACTACAATCGTCTGGACCAGGCTACCATTGGCATCATATAACTCAACCTTATAAGGCGCATCGGCGGGATCATGGGCCAACAGGGTCAATTTTGTTTTTGAATTGGCGGCCCAGGTGTAGCCACCCTCAACCAGGATATCAGGGGTGTTGGCCCCAGTCACCGTTACCTGAGAGGGTGCTGTCGCCAAACGCGGGCTGGTGATGCCCGTCTTGGTTGAGTAAAGCGTATAAGTTCCAGCCGGCACAGGGAAGGTGGAGAGTGCACAGGAAACCTCTTTCGTGCCGGCATTATCAGTAGAAACATTTGTACAAATGGGATAGTTTCCCCCCGGACCATCCAAATAGATATCGTAAGGGCCTTCAACGGCAGGATGGTTTTGCAGGTTAACAATTAAATCCTCATTCTGCTCAACCAAGTAGTTGAGGGCATAGATGATTTTGCCTGTTCCGGACCCCCCGCCGGTATCGGTATTACTACCTGGGTTAGGTGTGTCAACGGGCGGCGGGGGATTGATACCCGCCGCAGCGTCGATACCCTCATTTTGCAACACTACCCGGCCTTCCATGCGGAAAAAGTTGCCTCCCATGAGGGTATCGAAGATCGGATCGAGCATTTTGACATTATAAAAAGCACTAATTTCGACGTTCAAACCCTGGGTCCCAGGGTGATTGGTAACCAGGGTGATTATTGTGGTAGAAGTGAGCCCCGTGGTTTCCGTGGTCACCTGGCCGCGTACTAAAACGCCAAAGGCGCCAGCCCGATCGGCGCAGTTATTAGCTGCATCAGGCGGATTTTTGCGGAAAAACTGATTAGGGTCGGTGCATATTTCTGAGATGGCCACCGTTTGCCCACGCTGTATCGCCACCTTTTTGACGGCTTCGACGCGATTGGAAGGGGAACATAACCAGGGCTGCGCTCCCGTAACGTAGGGTTCCGGCTCAGGAACGATTTTCCCAGCGGACGAGATGACGTCACCAATACAAATAGGATATTGAGCCGCAACACCGCCGATATAATCTGCATAAACATACGGCCGCCCTGCAATAGCATACCGGGCAGCTTCGCGAGCGGCTGTTTGGACGGTAATGTAGGCCCAGATCAGGCGGGCGCCTTCGATAATACCGAGCAAAAGCAGCAATAACAGCGGTAAAATTAATGCGAACTCTACCAGACCTTGGGCTTTTCCTTTATTGTGTAACACGGGCAAACTCCTCAGACGATAACGCTCGTCTAACTAGATAAGGTTTGTCTGCATAAGAGTCCCGCCCAGAAACAAAAGGATACGGGGTAAGGATGACGTGAGAAAAATTTAAGGTTGTGTGCATAGATCAAGTCAGAAGAACTCAATAATTTACCCCATCGCCTTGTTCCCCAATTAAGTTGGGGACGGAGAAGGGAGAAACTGCGTAGATTCTGCCAGTTTAGCATACCTAAAAACGAGCCTGGTGTAAAGAGGCGAAAGTCATCAAGCCCGCACGCCCTAATGGACCAATCGACTTACCCAAACGTCACAGTTTACACGGTAAGTTTCGCTAAACTAACCAGTCTAGTTCTCAATAGAAATTATAAGTTCTACTCAGAAGAGGTGTCAATGTGACAAAAAGGCTAAAAAACGAAAGGAGTGCGGAATTTATTCCGCACTCCTCTCCTTTGATGCAATCGAGATTGGCTTAACTCAAGCAACCGGAACCCAAAATTGAATCTTGGTACCTTTCCCCAAGGCGCTATCAAATTCTATCTCACCGCCAAGCATCTCGACCTGTTCCTGCATCGAGCTTAAGCCAATGGTTTTGCGCTGGCGGGCTGCGGTTAGCGCTTCGGCTACGTCAAAGCCGCTGCCGTCATCTTCTACTATCACCACCGCTCGATCATCTCCCGTATTGAACGCAATCTGGACATGGGTGGCATTGGCGTGATCGCGGACATTTTTGAGCAAGTTCTGAATCACCCGGAAAATGGTCACCTCAGTATGGGGCGGCAGCCGCTGGTCGCGCCCGCTGATGGTCAAATTGCAGGCAATCCCGCTTTTTTGCTCAAAGTCTTCGATACTCTTTTTCAAGGTGGGATTGAGACCCAAATCGTCCAGCATCATGGGCCGCAGATCAAAGATAAATTCGCGCACCTTTTGAAAGGTATTGGTTACCGCTTGTTTAAGCTCACTTAATTCTGTCCGGGCTTTTACCGGGTCCGTATCAAAAAGACGCTCACAAATTTCGGCTTGCAGAATGAGATTGGTCAGCGATTGAGCCGGGCCGTCGTGCAATTGGTTGGCTAGACGCTGCCGCTCAGTCTCCTGGGCGTTAATAATTTTGACAATCCCGGTGACTGCACTGCTGACGCCGTCATCGGCCTCGCGTGAGCCACCCGTATCAGCCGCAACCATCAGGGAACCGGAGACATCCAAAATTCGGCGCAGACTCTCGGCATAGCGTTTGAGATTTTCCTGCCGGCTCTGCAACTGTTCTACCTGGCCGCGCATCATAAACAGGCGCATTTGGGCTTCTTGAGCCGCGTTGTAAATTTCTTTGATATCCTGGCGCGGTACCGTGTCAATGTTGCCTTCCATCGTCCGCACTTTATTGGTCAATTGGGCATTGCGTTGAGCCAATTTTTCAACTTCGGCCGAACTCTGTTTGACCAGAATATCAATCTCTTTCAACTCTTTTTGGATTTGATCGTATTCAAGGCTGGTCTGTTCGAGCACCTGGACGGGCGTCGGGGCGGCTACCGGTTCCGCCGCTGGCGGTTTGTTACTGCCCAAACTTTGCAAACGTTGTAAGCTCATGAGCGTACTTTCCTTCTATAATTCGGTAGACGGTAAACAGTAGATGGTAGATGGGGCAAAGAATCCTACTCTCTACTTTTCTTCGTCATCGTGTAAGCGAATCCAACCGCGCCGGACGGCATAGAGGGCTGCCTGGGTGCGGTCATTGACGGCCAATTTGCGCAGAATACTGGTCATATGATTTTTGACCGTCTGGCGACTAATGCCCAAAGCGTAGGCCACCTCTTTGTTACTCTGGCCCCGGGCGATATGCTGCAAAATTTCCATTTCGCGGGGGGAGAGTGGAGCAAACATTTCGTTGGGCATACCGTCAACGTAGGCAACCTTATCAAATTGTTGCAGCAACCAGGTGGCTACTTCGGGTTTGTTCAAAACTTCGTCGTCAACCACGTAGTTACCTTTGCTCACCTGGCGAATAGCTTCGACCAGGCGGCGCGGGGTAATATCCTTGGGAAAGTAGGCCGCCGCGCCAGCTCGAACGGCGTGGAAAATTTGCTCATCGTCATGATAAGCGGTAAGCATGATGACGGCCACTTCCGGCGCCGCTTGCTTCAACTCACGGGTCGCCTGCAAGCCATTCATATGGGGCAAATTAATATCCATAATGACTACATTGGGCAGAAGCTGCTTGGCCAGGCGTAAACCTTCCTCGCCGTCGGCCACTTCCATAATCACTTCCAGGTCCTCTTCGGCCTCAAGCACGCGGCGCAGCCCTTGCCGAAACAGCGGATGGTCATCTACCAGCATAATACTTGTTTTAGCCATAGTTTGTCTCCTAGATTACAGGTTTCAGGCAGCAAGCCCTAGATAAAAAGTTTACTACCTGGCTATTGCTCCCATTTACAATTCCGGATAGGGGACCGATAAAATCACCTGGGTGCCCCGATCCGAATCGCTCAATATCCTAAATTTGCCATTCAATAATTCGGCATAATCCACCATTCTGGCCAAACCCAGATTTTTTTTGGCCTGGCCGACTCGTTCCATATTTAAGCCAGCCCCATCATCGATGATGTTAAAGTGAAGCGCGCCATCTTTTTCTTCGATGACGACTTCAATTTGGGTGGCTCTGGCGTGGCGGTGGGCATTCTTTAAGGCTTCTTGAATGACCCGAAAAATGGTGATTTCGATAATACTGGGCAGGCGGCCGATGTTGGTATTGACCCGTAATTGCGTTTTCAAACCGGTTCTGGTTTCAAACTGTTCCAGGTAGCGTCTGATCCCGGCGCCCAGGCCAAAGTTGCCCAGGATGGTGGCCGGTTCCAAATCAACAATAAATTGGCGGATATCGGCCAGACCGCTCTCCAATTCGGCTTGCAAGGCGGCCAAACCAGCCGCCACAGCTTCCTTGTCGTTGGCCAACAAAGTTCGACAGGAGGCCAGTTCAAACACGGCGTTAGCCAAAAGTTGGCCCATGCTGTTTTCCAAATCATGGGCCAGTTGGGCCCGTTCCTCTTCCTGGCTCTGCAAAATTCTAATGCGCGGCCAATGGGAGTCGTCAATAGGGGGGGCGTCGAAACCATTTTGGAGATAGGTATGCAGGGCGCCGCTCTGTTCCGAGAGACGAGCCAGTTGGCGGCCAATCTGTTGCAACCGAACTGCCTGATCGCTTTTAGCTAAATCATGCCCATCTTCCGGCTCATGCAGCGATTGCTCGTATTTGAGCAGAGTGGTTTGGGCCAGTTCATATAAATTATGCTCCGTTTCTCGCAAAACGGCGCTGACCCTGGCCCAAAATTCATCTAAATCGGCGGTGTTGTGCCCCATAAATTACTCCACCTACCTCACGTTGTATAGTATACCATAATCAATCCATACATGTCCAGAAAATTTTAAGGAAGTCACATATTACCGGCGACAAATTAAGCCGTGTCTATTTTTAGATAGCCTATCCTGGCTATGGGTTAAGACGGTAAACTGTCATATTATCGCCGCCGGCCTGGGGAGCCCAGGGCGAGTCGGTAGCGTATAAGCGGGTCAAGTTTGGATTTTGGGTTAAATCAGGATACCACGAAGGAAAGGTCACCAGGTAGTCGGCCTGGCGGGTCGTGATAAAATTGAACAGAGCAGACTCATCCCTGATGATGGGAATCACTTCAGGGGTAATCAGGCCGGCCAGGTCAATCAGGGGGCGTTGGGTAAAGTAACCGATAGCGCCAATATCGTGTGCAGCGATGAGGGCAGCGGGGGCGGTTTGGGCGTCTAACCATTGAGCGGTGGCCACCATTTCGCTCTCGATAAAGCGAACATCTCGGCTGTACGCCTGCGCGCCAATGACCGTAAAAGCCACCGTCAGCACCAACAAAGATAGGACCCAGGCCCGGCTCACGGCCCGCAGAATGATGTTTCGACGGGGAATTTTGACCAGCAGCCGCGCTGTGCCCCACAACCCCAATAAAATGACCCAGGCGATGGCCGGGATTTGGTAACGGCCATGTTGATATGTGACCGGTAGCCTGACCGCATATAGCAGCAAAAAGCCAAGCCACCACAACCAGATGAAGAGCAGGTCAGTGCGCCGCTCTTTAAAGGTCAACCAGGCTCCCCAAAATAAGCCGGGCAACAAGAGAAGTTGCGGCCCAATAAAAATTACCCGGAAAACCCCCTGAACGGTTTCAACCGGCTGGCCGAAGTTGCCCAAAAGTCGCTGCCAGAGCGGAAAGTGATCGAGGATAACCCGGTATTCAGCCTGTTTGGCATAAAAGGTGTTGGGAAAAGGCAGGCCCGTGGCCCACAAATGAAAGATAATATAAGGGGCGAGGAGGAGCACGACGCCGGCCGCCAGCCAGAGCCAGCGTTGGAAGAGAATAAACTGAGGAGTACTGAGGGGAACGGCGGAGGCAGTCAAGTTTGCTTCTTTTTCCTTGAGTGCCTCTTTGTTTTTCCAGCCGTGATAAGCCATATCGAGGCCAATCAAACCAACTAAACCTAAGCCTTCCGGGCGGGTTAAAATTAAAAGACCGCCCAACACGCCCAAACCAAAGTCAGCGAATGGCGCATAGGGGCATAGGCGCATGACCGGGTAATCTTTCGCCATTCGCTCATTCGCCATTCGTTTCGTGGTTACATATCGCTCCACCAGGAAAAGTGAGAGCCAGACAAACAAGATCGTTTCCATGCCGGAAACAGCAGCCCAGATGAGATGCCACTCGAACAGGCCAAATAACCCGCACCATAAGCCAATCCCTGGCAGTTCAGGAAAAAGGCGCGCAGCCAGACGAGCCATGGTCCAGCCGGTCATTCCCAGCAGCAGCATGCCCAGGCCATACGTCCAGATTTTGAAGGGGACTCCCAGCAGATAGCCCAAACTCAACAAAAACGACCAGAGTGGGGCGGTCGAGCCGGCGCTGGGCACACCAGGGACAAAGGCTAACTGTCCACTGCGAGCCAGATTGCGGGCGTAAGTTTGGTGAATCCAGGCGTCGTCGAGGGGAAAGCCGGAAAAGCCGAAAATCCAAGCTGAGACGGCCAGATAGAACAAGCCTAACGCCAGTGCTCCAGCTAACCAGAAAAGAAAGGCAAATTGTGAATTGTAAATTGTAAATAGTGAATGGTGAACCGTTTGAGATTTTAATGACACAATTCAATCCAAAAATTCGCTAGGGTCGGACAATTTTAAAGATATAAACAGGGTTGCCGGACTCATCGGTAAACGTCTGAACCAGGGAGAAATCCGGGTGGGTGGCGGTTTGGGTATAAAGTTCGTTAAGAGGGGCCGGGTGGTTATGATCCAGAACGAGATAATCGACATAATAATGACGAGCTGCCTCAAGGGTGGTTTCAATGTTTTCATTGGGTATGATGACGCTTAGCCTGCCGCCATGATAGCGATAAGCCGGGGGGTTGCCAATCATCACCGTGGCGGCGGGATTTTGTTGGGCTACCCAGGCGGCAACGGCCGGATAAAGCGCGTCGGCGCTATTCCAGGCGTTGTTTTTGAGGACACGACCATAATAAACAAAGCCACTCAAAACCACGGCCATTATGATAAGTCCCAGGCCAAAAACTCGTTTGGCCAGAGCGGCGTCCCAACGGCGGCGACGCGCGGCCGCCCAATCCACAGCCCGGTCCAAACCAAGCAGAGCAGTAGCATAAATAAACGGCAGCAAGGCTGCCCCGGAATGAAATAGTCCACCTCGCGCGCCGGGGAAGGCAAAAACGATGGTCATGGCTAAAAACAGCAGCACGGCATACAGCCCGGCCAATTGAATGAGGGGATGATGACGCAACTGCCAGGCTCCAATCAGCGCCAGCGGAGCCAGGAAAATCATGCCCCACACCGCCAGTACTGTTTGCAGGTTGGTGGTCAGCACCCACCAGCGGCCTTGCAGGATAGGCTCAAGCCCCTGAGCGAAGAAGGTTTGGGCCGACAGGGTGCGACCGTAGCTGAATAACTCATCGTAGTTGGTCAACCAGATGGTTTGAGAGCCTGCCGAGGGCAGCGGTGTGCCGGTCACCTGCCAGTTGCGCATAAACCAGGGAGTCGTGACGACGAGGTAGCCGAGGAGGAGAGGGAGCGTAAAACGTAAAACGTAAAACGCAAAACGTAAAACGTAGGGCGTAGGGTGT
>CAZRYD010000026.1:0-32483 GCA_964604225.1 uncultured Caldilineaceae bacterium | reverse complement strand
CATCGCCACTGACAATAATTTTTTCCAGCCAGTAGAAAAACCCCCAATTTTTGGTCTTTCTATCCTGTAAGAGCCGGGATAAAATATTTGTATTAAACCCTACAGCTCTCCTTACCGGTAACTTGCGGAGATTTTTACCAGGACAAAGGTTTAACCATGATGGGACAAGGCCCTCAAAAATTAAGAGAACTGCAACCCAGGGATAAGAATAGTCAGCCTATCCGTCTCCTTTATGTTGAAGACGCTGAGGCTATTCGTGATACTATTGGGCAGTTGTTAGAAATTTATGGTTACAAAATGGCCTATGCTAAAAACGGTAAAGAAGGGGTCGAAATGACCTTACAGTGGAGACCTGACCTGGTGCTGATGGATTTACGCATGCCGGTAATGGATGGCTATCAAGCCATTCACGAAATAAGATTGAATCCTCAAACTCATCATATTCCTATTTTTGTGGTTTCAGCTTGGAGCAGTAGAAAAGAGCGGGATCAGGCTCGATTAGTCGGGGCTAATGAGTTTTTTGTAAAACCCCTGGATTTGAAACGGCTTAACGAAACTATCAAAAGTACCCTGACCGCTTCCAGCCAAAAGCCCCAATAAGTTTGTCTTCCCCCAAATATACATTCCCAACCAGCCCGATCAAATTGACCGGATTGTCTTTTGCTTCCCACAATCCTCCAAGAATAATAAAATAGGTCAGCCCTTTGCAGCATGGTAGTTTGGCTTGCAAGAGTCTTCTAACTTCGTGGTTTATTGAAACCGCCTTTGTGTGCCAAAAAGAAGGCGGCCCACCTTTGATCAGAAGGTGAGCCGCTTTCCCGAAAGGAAGAAACAAAATGCTAATCAATATTCTTTACACAAAAACTACCTTAGCTATATACTACCACAGCTTGAACCAACACACCACCCCAATTTTTTGGGGTTAAAAATGTTTATCAAGAACCCCCCGTAATTCCTCAATTACATCAGCCTCAACTTCTTTTGAGATCGGCGGTTTTACCACAATCAGCTTATCCCCTACCGTGGTTTCAAAAGTGCAAATAATCTCATTCTTCCCCAATGAAACCCCGCTTAATTGCATCTTACCGTGCTCTACCATCAGTAAACAAAGGTAATAAGGCAAAATAAGTTGAAGTGGGTCAAACTGGTCAATAAGATGGGTGAATGAAGAAAATTCAGGTGGTAACTTGTTCACTTTATACACCCCAGGGTCGAAAGTGAAACAGCCCACCACGTTTGAGATGGGCTGTTTCTGGTGACTGTAGAGAGGACGGTTAGAAGAACAGTCATTCTCTATAACTTACCATACCACAATTTTAACCAGCAGCACACCCCTAAAAATGGGGGATTTGGGCCGGTCTTTTTTTACGGCGCTTATACTGCCTCCCATTCAAGCCGGTATAATTCTAACTGGCATAGTAAATTACAATTGTCGTTTGAGAAGATGACATGTGTCACTATCAGTTTGAGATATTTCCATTTATGCTTATCGTAAGCAACGAGTTTTGGCTAAATAAAGTACGGGCGGTGCGGGTCAGATAGAGTTTTTTAATCCATTTTGCTTAGCCATCTATGAGGTAGTTTAGTGCTGGAATTTGAAGCCCTCCATGTTCCTGCCTTAACTGAAGAAATTGCGGTCAGCCTGGAGCAGTCGCTCAGCCATTTGCCGGGGATAGTTCAGCTTAAAATTAATGTAGAAAGCCGGACAGTCCAGATTCGCTTTGACGAAGGTCGTATAGGTTTTTTAGATTTAACTCAGGTGATGGCAAGTGCAGGCTGCCCCCTGCGCCAGATAGATGCAGCCTTGCTCAAGAAACTCTCCCAGTAAAGAGTTGAAAGGAGATAACCATGTATCGAAAAATTCTGGTACCGCTTGATGGATCAACTTTATCAGAATTGGCCCTACCTCATGCTGAAGCTCTGGCTCAACACTTTGATAGTGAGGTTATTCTCACCAGAGTCTGCCAACCTGTGGCTATGCCGGTTGAATTCTATCCGGCCATGGCCGGCGTAGCCTACGACTACCACCTCGATCTGCAAGCACAAGTAGAAAAAGAAGTAAAAGAATATTTAGAAGATTGGCAGAAAAAACTGCAATGGGCCAAAGTAAAATGCCGATATTTGGAATTGGAAGGTTTTGTACCAGAAGCCATCTTAATAGCAGCCGAAAAAGAAGCGGTCGATTTAATTGTAATGAGTACACATGGCCGCTCAGGATTAAGCCGCTGGGTTTACGGCAGCGTTGCCGCTAAGATATTGCAGGCCGCTCCTTGCCCTATATTTTTGGTACGCGCCCAAAATCAGCCCAAAGGTCATTGAATCTAATTATGCAACTTTATTTCATTCAAAAAACGAAAAAGAGTTGCATATTGAGTAATTGAGAGTTACACTTAGAGTCACTTCATAAGTAATTGCCTGTCCAGGGAGGGTCAGCCAGAAGATTTGGAGGAACCCCGGTTATGTTAAAACCTCGTCACTGGATTACAAGTATATCTCTCCTCACAATACTATGGTTTGGCTTTGGAGAGGCCACAGCCCAAACAGGGGTTGATCGTTGGCTGCGCTACGATGTCAATCTAACTCTGCAACAAAATTCGGGGCTTGGCGTTGAGGAAATCCACGAAGTTGCTCTGGTTAGCGGAACTAATACCTTTCAAAGAGTCATTCCAACTCAAAAATTGGAGCAAATCAGTAACTTTCAAATTTTACAGCTAGACAGCCAGGGCGGTCAACATACCTTTCAACCTGCCAATACCAAGGCAGAATATACTTTTGAAGTCATTACCGAACCCGGTCAACAGACCGTTCAGCTTTATTTTCCCCCAAATAATTCTGCTTCTACGCGCTTTATTCTACGCTATTTTGTAACCGGCGTGCTTCGCTTTTATGACACCGGCGATCGGCTCGATTGGCAACCTTTAGGTGAGAGAACCGCCGCGCCGATAGCCCGTTCCACCACCATTATCAACCTCCCCGCAGAATTTGCCGACGAGCAGGTTATCCGCAGCAGTTCCGGGGTAGCCACAAACAATTTTTTGCAAAATGCCAATAAAGTCACTTTTGTTACGGCAGACATTGGGCCCAATAGCCAACTGGAAGTTTCGGTAACTTTTCCCCATGGGGTAGTGCAGGGTAGTGCACCCGGTTGGCAACAAAAAGTTGACAATATCGATTTCTGGGCCCCCAAACTAAAGTTGGGTTCAGTGATTCTGGGGTTGCTGCTTTTGTTGGTTGGGCCGCTATTGGTGTACGGCTGGTGGTACCTGCGGGTTCGGGTTTCACCAGGAACGGGAAAAATTCCTGCCCGTTTGAAAACTCTGCCAGATAATTTATCCCCAGCCATGGCCGGCGCCTTATTGGATGGTCATGCCGAGCCTAAACACATTCTGGCTACCTTACTTGACATAGCCTACCATGGTGCGCTCAATGTTGACGACGGGAATAAGGACAGTTTACTAGCAGCCGAGGACCAAAAACCGGCTTTCAATCTGTACGCTGTAGACCAGAATAAAGTAACCCAATCTCATGAGATCACCCTTTACGGCAAAATATTTGGCTCAGGCGGCCAAAAACGGGTCTTGGCTGATATTCACGAGACACTTTTTATGTCTACCCCGGAATTAAAAAATCAAATCGATGCGGCCATTGCTCAAGCGGGTTACTTTCAACCGGGTTATCGGATTAAGCGACGCCAATACATGGCTTTTGGCGGAGCAGGGGTGGTCATGAGCCTTGTTCTGGCGTTGTTGGTGAGTCTGCTCATGCAGGAATATACCTACTTGGTCGCCTGTCCATTTTTAGGCGTTGCTGCCGGCGCTGCGGCCTTTATCGCGGCTGGATTAGCTATCCCTGCCAAAACAAAGATAGGGGCCAAAGAGGCGGTACAGTGGGAAGCTTTTAAGCGATTCTTGCATGATATGACCCCACGAGAGGTCGAAAAATACAAGCTACAGTTCGCCCATTGGCTCCCGTATGCCGTTGCCTTTGGGGTAGAGAAAGAGTTTGTAAAAAGGTTTGCTGCTACCGACACAGCCAAGCCAAAATGGTGGGGGCAACCCGAAGAAAAACCTCTGGGGCTCAGTCCTGAGCAAGCCTATGCCTGGGTTAGCCCCAAGGTTATCGAGACAGAGTCGCACCCAAAATCGGGCGAGACACATTCAAAAAGCGTCATCCGTCGTTTGGGTCAATCTAATAAAGAAGTTGGGCAAGATGGACTACTTAAACACATTCAACCAGCTTTGACGGCCTTCTTAAAGGCCGGTCGTGAAGCTTTCAGTAAAGCGCCTGCTCTCCACGAAGATAAAGATACTCTTGAGTCAGGGTAATGAATCCAGGCTTATAAATCAAAAAGAGACGGCCTCAAAAGCCGTCTCTTTTTGATTTAGGGGGCTTCAACCAGCCACCCAGGTGGCAATAAAGTGTGAACCGTAAATAAAAGCCGCCATAGCTAATGAAGCAGCCACAGCGGCAATGAGAAGTAGTGTGATAGTTGGATTTGTGAAAGAGCTATCACAAAGACAGCCCAGTGCAGAAAGTTGCGACGGGCTAGATTGTTTCGACTCAATGGGATCGGTTTGGTTGTGGGTATAACCTATGACCGCTTTGGCTGGTAGGGCAAGGTTACTCGACTCTGCGGCAAAAGGTTTTGAAATAAAAAAAGCCACAAGAAGGAGGAGAATTGAAGCCGCAATTCGTTTCACAGCGCACCCTTTTCTGCGATTTTTGCTCCGCTGAAACACAAAACGTAGGTTCATTATATTATGTCTATAACAATATGTCAAGTTGATAAAAAATAGCCAGGCAAGGGAGCGAACCGCCCAAGGGTTTATTTGTGATTAACGAATTTCCAGTTCATCCTCCTCATTCGAAGTAATTTGGCCAGGTGTTTTAAAAACGCCCTTTTGTAATTGAGCATACCCAAAGGCAAGCAACATCAAGGCCAACAAAATGAGAAAAAAGAGTTCCATTCTTTGACGCCTCGTTCTTGATAATAATAGGCGCGCAGCTTTATAAATTTTCGATACCCAGGGAAATAGATTGAGAGCGCAGGGCTGCGCGATCTGGCCTATCCTTCTCACTCCAATTATATTAGTTAAATAGGAGAGAGACATTGGTGAAGGTGCGTAAATGTGTAATTATTCACTAAGCTTTTTGGCTTATTAGCCGCAATTTAACTTCAGGACACCTTGGCGGTAATCAATGTTTCTTCAGAAGCCCTGGAGTTTTGAATGGAGGAAAAATTATTACGGAGTTCAATAGGGGTCAAATCTGATTGGCGGGGCATGATCAGACGAACCGTTGTGCCCTCATCCGGCTGAGACTCTACCTGAATGTTGCCCCCAAAGAGTTGGGCGCGTTCCTCTAACCCCATTACCCCAAAACTACCGCTGCTAGCAAAGTCGGTAATCGAGTCAGGGAGGATAAAGCCACAACCATTATCTCGCACAATGAGTATAATTTGTTTATCGCTAAATTGAGCCAAAACATCCACTTCGGTGGCATGAGCGTGTTTTTTAACATTATTTAGGGCTTCTTGTAAAATCCGGTAAATGGCCACCTCCATGTCGGCAGGCAGCCCCTCTGTTGTTCCTTCAACCTTAAATTCTACATCGATCCCTTCACTTTGGGCTAACTGGTTTACCAGATATTGCATCGCGGCTACCAGTCCCAAATCTTCCAAGGCCAGAGGACGGAGATCTCGACTAAATTGGCGGACGCTGGCAATTGCACCCGTGACCATCGTTCGCAGTTCGCTCAAGCGTGTGCGGGCTTCAATCGGGTCGTCTAACATACCTTTAATCAGTTCGATCCGCTGGCCAATCGCAATCAGTGATTGCACAGTGTCGTCGTGCAGCTCCCGAGCAATCCGCTTGCGTTCTTCCTCTTGCGATTGCGTAATATCGGCCACATATTGTCTCACTCCGGCGCGATATTTACGAATTTGCTCCACCATTTCATTAAAAGCCATCCCTAACTCTCGAATCTCTTTAATCCGGCTGAGAGTCACCTGAGCATCATAGTCACCCGCAGTCACCTGCCGGGTTTGGGTTACCAGATTTTGAATCGGGTCGGTAACGCCCTGCACCCCCAACGAAACAAAGGCAGCCACGGTAATTAAACCTACAACCAAGACAACGGCGATGGGTCTCAGAGCAGTCTGGGCTGGTTCCACCACCTGAGCCCAAGGCTCGCCAATGACCAAGCCCCAGCCAGTGACCTCCACCACGGCATAACCCTCAACCGTACTGGGCTGACCATTTTCGCGGCTGGTAACAGCCCCAACCAGCGTTCCTTGCTTAAGCTGCTTGACGGCTTCTCGACTGCTGAAATCTGTACCAATTAAGGCTGAAATAGGGTGATAAATTAAACGCCCTGTACGATCAACCAAGTAGGCCGTCCCTTTATCACCCACTCTCAATTTCTGAATCTCTTGCCCTAAACGTTGAAAGCTTAGATAAAACCTGCCGGCGATGACCCCCATAAACTGGCCATCAGGTTTTTCGATAGGCACAGCGATGACAATAATATCTTCACCGGAGCCGGGTTCTTTGATAATGTCAGAAAATATTGAGGTGCGGAGGGCACGAGCATCTTTGAAGTATGGCTCCTGGGAGAAGTCTTGTCCATTCAGATCAGGTCGAAATGGTTCGGTCACGCTGACAAAGCCCTTGGCATCCAAGACAATAATGCCGCCATCGTTGGTAAAATCGGTCACCAGCTCAGGTACACGCTTTATTGTACCCTGTTGTAGGGTTGGTTCACCCGATTGCATTTCGGTTTGATTGGCCAGGGTTCTAAGCCCACGCACAAAAGCCTCGATACTTTCCGAGAGACGCTCAGCCGAGACGCTGGCCAGCTCCTGGTCGCGGCTTTCAGCCAGCGATTGCGAAATCTGCTGATAGGCTAAAAAGGTCACCCCCACGCTCAAAATCAACATCAACGATAGGAGCAAGATAGTCAACAAAATAGCCTGAGCACGCAGTTGACTGATCCAGCTCTTTAGTTCTTGATAACGAGAGCGAGCAGAGTCCCCCTTAATAAGCGGCTTCATGGTAAATCTTCCTTAAGAGAAGGTTGACCAATTTTCTGAGCTTCTTGCAAGGCCACAGCCGGATCAGTACCATAAAAGGATTTTTTTATGGCATCGACAAAAGTTCGTTCGGCTTCGGGAAAGCGATCCAAACGGTAGGGTCGAACCGCATCAAGTTGGTTAAAAAAGGGGATGAGCAACAAATTTTCGGCAAAATAGGGCGAGGTTTGCAGCCAGACTTTGGCCGGGTAGCGCCCCAAACGACGCGCCATAGGGATAGCATACCGGTCGCTGGTAACCCACTTCATAAACTCAAAGGCGGCCTCCTGGTGACGCGCGCCTCGTGGAATGAATAAACCACTACTTCCCAAAACCGAAGCGGCGCTATCAGCGGCTGGAGTTTTGGGTAATTGGGCTACCCCCAAGGGAAAATCGGGATCGGTTGACTGAATGATATGTATATCCCACGGCCCGCCGAGGTACATGGAGATTTCGCCATTCAAGAAGCGCTTGCGGGGGTCTTCATAATCGCGTGGGCGAGTGGTAGGGCGCTGACCATAACCATCTTCCGCCATTTTGGTCAAAAAGCGTAAAGCATCAATATTGTTTTTGGAGTCAAGCGTAAGGTTAAAACCTGTTTCCGGCGTGCCGACCAGTAAATCACCCCCCGCATCGGCCATCCAGGCGTAAACGTACCAGGGGTCCGAGGTCAAACCCAAGGCATAGCGGCTTTCGTTCGGCTTCGACAAGGCGGCCGCGGCCTGAACAAAAGTCCTTAAATTGAAATCGGCTTCCGGATAAGGTAAATTAGCCTCATCAAAATGGTTACGATTATAGAGTAAAACCAGGGTATAAATGTCAAGGGGGATGCCATAAGGGGAATCACGCCAGGTTACGGCTTCCATAGCCGAAGGTAAAAATTGACTCCGCGCCTGGGGGTCTATGCGTTCCCACTCTGCCCAGCGTTGGTTCAAGGGTTCAGCCAGCCCCTGTCCGGCCATAGCATAAACGTGCCCCTGCACCACATCCGGCGGCGCGCCCACCTGGAGGGCTCGAGTGATTTTCTGGGGGATACTTTCCCGCACAAAGGATTGAATCTCAACCTTAACCTGGGGATAGGCTTCTTCAAAATCGTTAGCAATCTCCTCCATGAGGCTGTCATTTTTGGTAAAATCTAGATCAAACCAGACCTCAAGCGTAATCTGTTCCGCCGGAATATTTGGATTAATAACAGGTGGATTGCCCACAAAAGGCTGGTCAATCTCTTCGACCGCGGCTGAGGTTGAGGCACTGCAAGCGGTCAACACTAAGAGAATGACCAGTAATGCAAACTTTCTACTCATTACTTTTGCCCGTAGTAATCCACCCTTTGCGGACAGCAAACATAACCGCTTCAGTCCGGGAGCTGACGCCTAATTTGGAGAAAATATTAGAAAGATGGGCCTGAACGGTACGATCACTAATGAACAGGTTTTTGCCGATTTGTTTATTGCTAAGCCCTTCGCCAACCAACTGCAAAATACCCAGTTCGCGCTCGGTCAAGCCGTCATATTGATCTTGTCCGCCAGACAACATATCGGGTAAACTTTTGCCACTGGTGAATTGCGCCACAACTTTGCCGGCAACAGTCGGGGCCAAAGCTGACTGACCGGCGGCAACGGTGCGAATTGCCCGGACTAACTCGTCAATTTCTGCTGTTTTCAAGAGGTATCCATTTGCGCCGGCCTGCAACAGGGCAAAAACATATTCGTCATCATCGTGAGCAGTCAACACCAACACATTTACCCCCGGACATTCAGCTTTAATCCGGCGGGTCGCTTCTACCCCCGACATTTTAGGCATCCGCACGTCCATCACTACCACATCCGGTTGTAATTCATGGGCCAGGCGCACGACTTCTTCGCCATCAGCGGCTTCACCCGTAATATTAAAATCTGGCTGCCGTTCCAGAAGCTCACGCGTACCAGATCGAACCACCGCATGGTCATCGGCTAAAAGGATGCGAATGCGTTTGGCATTATCTTGAGAAGTTAAACTCATCACCCTGTTCCTTTTCTACATAATAACTTATCACAAGTTGATTATACCACCTTCGGCAGTGCTGACAAAAGCACCAACACGCCGAAAACGGACCAAAAGTTTGTCAAAAGCTGTGGTTTCGGTATGATAAAGTAAACTTGGCCAAGGAATGAGCATGAATCATTTCGACAAACCCAAAATCCGTAATATTAACGTTCAGCGAACTCTCTATCAGGGCGAGCCTGTCTTTTTAATTCAGGACCGCCTCCGGCTGACCGAGGCTGCTATTGTGCTGCCACAAGTTTTGGGACCACTGGTGATGCTGTGTGATGGAGTCCATACCTTACCTGAAATCAAAGCTTCTCTGGAAGTCAGGTATGGGCTGCGCCTCCCTCAAGAAACTATCGAAAGTTTATTGGCTCAATTTGATGAGGCGCTGTTGTTAGAAGGTGGAATGTTTGAACAAGTCAAACAGCAAGCCATCGCTGAATACCGAGCCGCTCCCTTCCGCCCGCCAGCTCTGGCTGGTCCCTCCTACCCGGCCGACCCTGAGGCGCTACGCCACATGTTACAAAGATACATGGCTGAGGTCAACCATACGCCGGCTGTTTCTGCCTCCAGTCGGGGTATTATCAGCCCACACATTGATTATCAGCGTGGGGGTCGTACCTACGCCCAGGTCTGGGCCAGTGCGGCTGATGCGGTACGTGAGGCCGAATTAGTCATCATTTTTGGCACTGACCACAATGGCGGTTATGGCACGCTTACCCTGACCTCCCAAAATTATGCCTCACCGCTGGGAGTTATACCCACTGATACGGAGTTAGTCAGCCGGCTGGCTGAGGTACTGGGGCCAGAAAATGCTTTTGCCGATGAGTTGCACCATCGGGGAGAACATTCAATCGAACTGGCGCTGGTCTGGCTGCAATTTATTCGTGGCGAAAAACCCTGTCTGATGTTGCCGGTTTTATGCGGCACATTTCATCATTTTATGGTCGGCCAGGCCGACATCCAGGCTGAAACGCAGTTCAAGGCCTTTGTTGACATCCTGCACAATGAAATGGCCCAACGCCGGACGCTGGTAGTGGCTGCCGGTGATTTGGCTCATCTGGGGCCGGCTTTTGATGGTCCACCTCTTGATGCGGTGGCTCAAGCCCAGATGAAGGTTGATGATACGGAATTGATGGACAAATTAGCCGAAGGCAAAGCCGACGCTTTCCTAAAACTCATGCAAAACGGCCAACACGAGCGCAATGTGTGTGGTCTCTCACCTTTCTACTTTACCCTTAGCACCCTGGGTCAAACTCACGGCCAAACTATTGCCTATGATCGCTGTCCGGCGGATAATCGGAACACTTCGTTTGTTTCGATTTGTGGGATGGTGCTAGAGTAGAGATATAAACAAACGCTGACAAAATTTTTGGAGATGCCCCTGGCCGTGAAACGTCGTTATTATCCGGCTCAACCTCGCCGTTTACCTAGCGCGCCTGCAGAAGGCCACCGCACCCTCATCTTTTGCAAACCTTACAAAGTTTTGAGCAGCTTTACCGATCCAGAAGGTCATGCTACCTTGAGCGACTATGTAAATGTGCCCGGCGTCTATGCGGCGGGTCGGCTCGATTATGATAGTGAAGGGTTGCTCATCCTTACCTCCGATGGCCGTCTGGCGCATCGGATCACCCACCCCAAATATAAACTCCAGAAAATCTATCTGGTCCAAGTTGAAAATATCCCCAGTGAAGCTGCCTTAAATCAACTTCGCCAGGGTGTAGTCGTTAAAGGTGAATGTACCCGCCCCGCAGAAGTTGAACTACTTCCAACTGAACCCGAAATTTTTCCGCGCTCTGAAGCAATTCGCTACCGCCCAACCATCTCAACTACCTGGTTAAAAATCCATCTACGCGAAGGTCGCAAACGACAAATACGGCGGATGACGGCGACAGTCGGTCATCCGACTTTGCGCCTGATCCGCATTGCTATTGGTCCAATTGCTCTTGGTCAGCTTACCCCCGGTCAGTGGCGGGATTTAACCCAGGCAGAGTTGAGAGTTTTGTGGCATAGCCTGGAGTAACCCCTCATTTTTGGGGGTTTTTACCCCCCAAAATTATAGGTGTTATAACCCCCTTCTTTTGGGCTGATAATTTGGACCGTTTGATGTTACTGTATAGCTACAAGTAACTTCAAACGAGTACCTGATTCTGCCCTATGTTTATCAAACAACTCCTAAATTTCGTAAAATTGTGTCGTTGATCTGTTTGGCTTGCATTCTAAGTTTTGTTTATTGAAATTGATCCAGTCATCACCAATTCCAAAAGGGGCACATCTTCCATTTTGGCCCATGTGCGTATATAATTAAGGAACAAAAATGTGGACAATCTTTAAAAATGATAAGTTTCTATTGAAGAGTGTTGAACAAATGCAGTTTAACGAAATACACTCATTGACTCAAACCCTAAACCACGATCTTATCACCCTGGCAGCTTCGCTCAAAGGCCGACTCTCCCCCTCAGAAGAAGATACTCTGGCCAATTTATTTCAGGTTCAGATGAACCTGCAAGCTTTAATAAACGAAGTCACACCCAAGGGTAACAATCTATTGGCTACCTTGCCCTCCTCTAATTCATCACAGGAGGTTGACAGCATTGCCTACGCCCAGGCCATGCAATATGCCCGCGACCTGGTAAAAGCAATGCGTCAGAAAAAGGAACATCAACGTCGTTTGGAGTTAACTTCACAACAACTTATCCGGGCTGAGAAATTGGCTACGATCGGCCAGGTTGCGGCTACTGTAGCTCACGAGTTGAATAATATACTTACTCCGCTATTAATGTACGCCAAACTTATTTACAGAGAAACGGCCGGGGATGGAAGCTCAGAAGTAGCCGAGTTTGCCAGTCAGATTACCAATATTGCCAATCGAGCTTCTGACATGCTCCGCCAACTTGTTGATGCTTCGCGGAATGAGTCAGCCAGAACTATTCCCGTGGATGTGGTAAAGGTTATCACTAATGCTTTGGCTCTACTCACCCCCCGGATTAGTAACCAAAACATTACCGTTGAGCAACGGTACCCTGATCATCTGCCCATGATTATGGGTAATCCCAGTCAATTAGAGCAAGTTTTTATCAATATTGCCCTTAATGCTTTTGACGCCATGCCCAACGGGGGTGATTTTACAATTACTGTTAGACCTTCAAATGGCCAAGCTAATTCTCAAACTCCTAGCCAATTTATTAGTGTCCGTCTGAGCGATACCGGGGAAGGTATAGCCACAGAACATCTTGGGAGTGTCTTTGAACCTTTTTTTACCACTAAGGCTCGTGGCGCAGGCGCTGGTTTGGGCCTCTTTGTGAGTTATCTCATTATCAATCAACACAATGGGGCGATTGAGGTTGAGAGTGAGCGCGGAGTCGGCACAACTTTTATAGTTAAATTGCCAACTATTGGTAAGGACGAAAATTGATGTACCCGATTAACGTTTATATTATTGATGATGATTTTTATGTGCGACAGGCCACCACGAGTTTGCTCACTAAAGACGAGCGGACACAAGTTATAGGTTCAGCCGCGAGCATCGCAGAAGCTCTGATCGATTTAAAGAGCTCACCCCCAGATATTATTCTATTAGATCTGGACTTTAAACATACTCAAGAAAGTGGCATTCAAGCCGTTGTCCCCTTAAAATCAGCTTTGCCCCAAACCAGCATCCTCATTTTTTCAGCCAGCCGCGATGAAGATTTAATAGTGCAGGCCATGCAGTCTGGCGCAGATGGTTATATCTGGAAAAATGACGCGGCTGAAGGTCTGGCCAGCGCCATTGAACGAGTCAAAGATGGCAGCTTTGTAATTACCGAGTCGATTGCTCGACCGATTTTTGGTAAAATCAGCGGATTAATCGGCGAGCGCCCCGCTGAAGTTCTGCCCGAGGGTAAACGCTATTTCGATTTAACTAAACGCGTTGAGCAAGTTATGAGACTCTTTTGTATTGATGGCATGTCCGCGCAAGAAATTGCCGAAGCTTTGCACATCTCCGAAAATACAGTCCGGGGTTATATCAAAGCCGGTTATGAAATTGTCGGTGCGACCAGCCGGCGTGAGGCTTTTCAAAAGCTGGTTGCTCGGGCTGATGAATAATTTACAAATCAGCCCAGATGTAGTTAAATCTAGAGACTTGATTTTGCAAGGCATACTGTTGACTCGCCAGGAGCACCCCCATGACCGACGATAGCCATATCGAAACCCAGCAAGCTTATGCCCAAGCCCAAGCTTATGGTAGAGATCTGGCCCGTCTGTACGCTCTTGAAAAAGAACGCCGCAAAAAATTAGAGTTAACCTCGCAAAAGTTACAAGCCATTTTTGATACTGTCCCTACCGGATTGGCCGTGGTAGACCATAATCTGACCCTGATTGAAGCCAATCCTCGCTTTTTGGCCTTGTTTGAGCAAAAACCTGATTGCCTTGGTCAATCTCTGGCAAATTTGCTACCGGTAGAGGCTTTGCTCAAGAATATACAGCCGCTGGCAGACGGGGCAGATAAATTAACCAGTGTCGAAATACAAATAACCCAGCCGGTCGCTCGCACCTTGTTGGTTAATCTCTCACCTTTGGCCAGCAGCCAAGATTGGGTGCTAGTTTTCCATGATTTAACCGAGCGACAACGCCTGGAAGGTTTAAAGAGCGAGTTTGTCAACATCGCAGCTCACGAGCTGCGGACGCCTTTAGCCGGAGTTATGGGGTTTGTTTCCGTTTTAAAAGAGGATTTAAAGGATTCCAACAATCCTATAGCTATAGAGATCATGGATTTAATCTTACAGTCAACCGATCGTCTAAAAGGCATTATTGATGAGCTGGTAGATTTTGCTGCTACGCAACGCTTGACTGAAGATAGTTTACACATTACCGATATTGATCTAGGCCGACTTTTGCACAAATGTGTTATGATTTTGCAATCACAAATTACAGCCAAAAGCTTAAGTTATCAGATTGACCTACCTGATGAGTCGGTAATTATCCACGGCGATCAACGCATTGTGACTGAAGTTATTTACCACCTTATGGAGAATGCAGTCAAATTTAATAAACCTGAAGGCAAAATCTTTGTCCGGGTGCATTATTTGCCTTTTGCCGCCTCTTCAACTGCCGAGACATCCGGGAAGCAAGGGGTCATCATTGAAATTGAGGATACCGGTATTGGCATTCCTCAAACGGAACTTGATAAAATCTTTGATAAATTTTATCAGGTAGAAGAGCATTTAATTCGCGCCGTCGGTGGGTTAGGCTTGGGCTTGACTATTGCCCGGCGTGGCGTAGAACGGCATGGGGGTCAACTATGGGTTACCAGTCAATTAGGCCAGGGCAGTATCTTTCGGATTATGCTACCTGCCATTAACGAACCCTCTAACGTATCTATAGACAATCGGCTCGATGTTATCCACCAGCAAATGCTTGTCTATGCTCAGGATATGGCTCATGCTATCGCTTCACAGCGGAAACTAAGCAAAAAAATGGAGCAAATCAATAGCCTGAGTCTGACCTTAACGGAAGAGCTAAATCGACTTACCACCATTCAACCTCATACTGAGACTTACGCTAACGCTTTTGAGCAAACTCAAAGGATCGTTCAAGAGTTGACAAATTTATCAGATTAGCCGACTGACCCCTTCGCTTACAATTGTCAAACTCAACGATCAAATTGTTTCTGCCAAGCTTTTGGATAGAATTGGTACTAGACTCGAAAACTGTTGTTAACTACCATATCCTGATCAGAATAATTTCATGAATATGGCAGAAATAAAAATCCTGGTTATTGCCGACAAAGACAGTTTTATCACCCAAATTCGGCCCCATTTAATCGGCTTAGGCTACCCTACCCCCCTGCTTGCTTCATCTGGCGCTCAAGCCGTCCAGATGGCGGCAGATGTTCTCCCTGATTTAGTATTAATAGATATCATTCAAAGAGAGACAGAGGGAATAGAAGCTGCCCAGCAGCTTCAAGAGCTATTTGGTGTTCCGGTTATCTTTTTAACCGACCATCCCCATATTGACACGCTGAAACAAGCCAGACTTACTCAACCCTTTGATTATATTCTTAAACCACTTAACCCAAGAGTTGTAAATCTTACCATCGAACTGGTACTTTATAAGAAGAAGCTCCAAGCAAACGAGCAAAAACTGGCAATTACTCATCAGGCTGAAAGCGAACAGCGCGAATTTGTTAAAGCCTGGCCTGAGGTTGATAGCACCCGCTTGTTGGAGGCGGAACGCGAACAACGCGAATTGGCCGAAGCCCTCCGCGAAGTAGGCGCTGTATTGAGCGCCACCCTGGATTTCAATACCATCCTCGACCGCCTGCTTGATCAAGTCGGTCTTGTAGTCCCCTATGATACGGGCAATGTTTTTTTGGAGGAAGAAGGGCTTGCCAGGATTGTGCGTACCCGTGGCCTGGAGCAATTTGGCCCGGAGATTGCACAGGCGGCTGTAACGTTTTCCTTTGATATAGCCACCACTCCAAATTTACGGCAAATGGCAGAGAGTAAAGAACCTCTGGTCATCCCCGATACCT
The DNA here is from genome assembly GCA_964604225.1 of uncultured Caldilineaceae bacterium. Taxonomy (GTDB): domain Bacteria; phylum Chloroflexota; class Anaerolineae; order 4572-78; family J111; genus DSQQ01. Next base: position 16,872 of record CAZRYD010000026.1, on the reverse strand, counting down.
CAATGGACCCCGGTTGGTTACAGGGACAAGGGTGGGCCCATGTGCGTTCTTGGGCTGGCGCCCCTATTATGGCCCAGGGCCAGGTTATTGCTTTTTTCTCATTAGACAAAACTCAACCCAATTTTTACCAAGCCAAACATGCCGAACGCCTGGCTATATTTGCCAGCCAAGCGGCGCTGGCGCTGGAAAACGCTCGGCTGTATGAAGCGGAAGCTCGTCGCAGGCGTGAAGCTGAAACCTTGCGTGAGGCTGCCGCTGCGCTCACTTCGGCGCTCGACCTGGAGCAGGTTCTAGATAATATTCTGACTTACCTGGAACAAGTCATCCCTTATGATAGCGCAAGTGTCTTTTTGCTGGAGGGTAATTGTCTACGGGTAGTTGCTGGTAGAGGCCTCCCATTCCTGGAGGAGGTGATTGGGCAGGACTTTCCAGCAGAAGCCGATGATCCCTTCTTGGATAAAATGAGACGCACCCAACAACCTCTTTGCTTGGCTGATGCTCAAACAGAGTCACACTTCAAACAGTGGGGTAACACTGATTATATTCGTGGTTGGATGGCGGTTCCCCTGGTAATACGTGAGCGGATCATTGGTTATGTCACCCTCGATAGTCGGCAGGTTGCGGCCTATGGCCCGCCAGAAGTAGACTTAGCCCAAGCCTTCGCTAACCAAGCAGCTATGGCTATTGAAAATGCTCGCCTCTTTTCAGAAACCCGTCAGCGGGCCGAACAACTAGAAGCTCTGCGCCAGGTTTTGCAAGATCTGACTGCTTTGCGCGATTTGGATACTCTCCTGCACCAGATTGTCGAACGAGCTATTCAACTTCTTAACGGCGAGGGCGGTAGTGTTTATTTATATCGCCCCGAACGCCAAGTACTGGAACTGGTCATGGGGCTTGGCCAGAGAGTCGGGCCAGTAGGCACATTCCTTAATCTGGGCGAGGGTCTTACCGGCAAAGTTTGGGACACAGGTAAGCCATTAATTATTGATGATTATCAAAAGTGGCCTGACAAAGCCCTAGCTTGGGCAAATTTGTCGGCGCTGACCGTGATTGGCGTCCCTATCCGCTGGGGTGATGAAGCTTTGGGTGTGCTTAATATATTGGCCGATAATACCAAGCGCCGCTTCACCTCTGAGGATGCCGATTTACTGGCCCAGTTTGCTACCCAAGCCGCCATTGCCATTCAAAATGCTCACCTCTACCAAGCCGAGCGGACCCGTTACCACGAAGCCGAGGCTATGCGACAAGCCGCCCTGGCTTTAACCTCAACCATCGCGATGGACCAAGTTCTGGAGCGCATTCTAGTTGAATTGCAGCGTGTTGTTCCCTACGATAGTGCTTCAGTCCAATTGATAAAGGGGAACTCCCTGGAAATCATCGGGGGACACGGCTTCCCCAATCTAGCTGAGTTATTAGGGATTTCATTCCCAATCCAGGGTAATGATAACCCTAACATCCTGGTGCTACAATCGCGAGAGCCAATTATCATCGACGATGTCAAAAGTGTAGGTTACTTGGGTTTTAATGAAGAACCTCATGCTGCGGCTAATATCCGCGGCTGGATGGGTGTACCCTTATTAATTGGCGACCGGAATATTGGGATGCTGGCTTTAGATAAACAAATCCCCAATTTTTACACCGAAACGCATGCCCGGACAGCCATGAGTTATGCGGCTCAAGCCGCCATCGCCATTGAAAATGCCCGATTATACGCCCAGGCCCAACGCCATGCCGCCGAGTTAGAAATGCGAGTTAGTGAACGCACTTTTGAGCTTGAGGTACTCTACCAACTTACCCAGGCTTTGGGCCAGGCCACGCAGCTAAGCGATATCGTTCGCTTAATTCTGCTCCATCTTTACCAGGCCATACCTCACGATGTGGCAGCCAGCCTTTTGGTAACCGACTCAGTCAGCACTTTGGTTATTCAAAGCCAACGGTCTATCTCTGCGCAGCTTGAAGACGATATTCAAGAAATCATGTGCACTATTCTCAACCAAACTTCAACAAAAACCATCGATCTGCGTCGCATTCAGCCTAAAACTGAAACTACTATTCGGGTCCCTCTCAAAGATTTAGCCTCGATTATGCAAGTTCCTATCGTCATTGACGAAACTCCGGTTGGTTTACTTTTAGTGGCTACCGAGCAACCCAATCAATTCAGTCAAGAGCAAGTACGGCTGCTGCGCACCGTGGCCGACCAAGCGGCAGAATCAATCCAACGAGTACAACTTCTTTTGGCGGCCGAGTATCAACGATTGGAAAGTCTGGTAGCCCACCTGCCAGATGGAATTGTTTTATTAAGCGCCGAGCGACGGATTGTATTGACTAACCCAACCGCACAGAAATTTTTGAATGCACTTACACCCGTAACCACTGGGGATCAGTTAAACTACCTGGGCGATCAACCTATTGAGACAATAATAGATCCAAACTCGATTGGACTCCCAAAAGAAGTGGAATCAACCAATTATCCACGCCAGGTATTTGAAATAGTCGCCAAACCAATGGCTGCCGGCCCTGAGGCAGGGGGGTGGACGTTGGTGATTCGCGATGTCACAACAGAGCGAGCCACCCAGGAAAGGATTCAACAACAGGATCGGTTGGTGGCAGTAGGACAGTTAGCTGCCGGAATAGCTCATGATTTCAACAATATATTGACCAGCATGATCGGTTTCGCTGAATTAGCTCGCACGTATCCCGGTATTCCGGCCATAGTTGGCGAGGATTTACAACGTATCGTTCAACAAGGTCAACGGGCGGCCGTCCTGATTCGCCAAATTTTGGACTTTAGCCGTCAATCTATTACCGAAAAACGTCCAATAGAGTTTGCCCCTTTTCTCAAAGAAACTGTCAAACTCTTGGAGCGCACGATTCCAGAAAACATTCGGATAATTCTAGAAATTGAGCCAAACAACCCCAAAATGTATACACTCAATGCGGATCCGGCCCAAATTCAGCAGGTTCTGACTAATTTGGCTGTCAATGCCCGAGATGCTATGCCCAATGGGGGAATTATGCGTATCCGACTAGCCGGGCTTACCTTACAGCCAGGCGAGCGCCCACCTTACCCTGAGATGACCCCAGGCCACTGGCTTATAGTATCTATTTCAGATACCGGCGCGGGTATTGCCCCTGAGACACTTCCACGCATCTTTGAGCCTTTCTTTACCACCAAAGAAGTAGGCAAAGGTACCGGACTGGGATTGGCTCAAGTTTATGGCATTGTCACCCAGCATGATGGTTATATAGATGTCCGAACTGAGTTCGGAAAAAGCACAACTTTTACGGTATACCTCCCAACAGCACTGCCCATGCAAAAAATATTGCCACAAACCGCTGAAACAGAAACCACCCACGGGCATGGTGAAGTTATCTTGTTAGTAGAGGATGATTTACCTGTGCTGGAAGTGACTCAAGCGATGCTAGAACATCTCGGTTATAGTGTTATAACCGCAACCAATGGGCGACAGGCCTTAGAAGTATATGACCAACATCAAGACCAGATTGCCCTGGTTTTGACCGATATAACTATGCCTGAGATGGGGGGCGTTGCTTTAGCTCAAAATTTACGGGCAAAATATCCGGCGATCAAGATTATCGTTCTAACAGGGTATCCTCTGGAGGGAGAGGCAAAAGAGTTGCTAGATCAAGGTGTGATTGATTGGTTACAAAAGCCGCTGAACAGGCGTGAATTGGCCCAGACCATCAGCCGATCACTTAACCAGGAAACAAGAAATGCGGTTAGGAGTGAGGGAGGATGAATAAGAAGCTACATCACCCCAAAATTGAAGCGGAATTTAAGCCTGCCAACCTCAACCCTACACGAGGACCGGCCAAAGCAAAATTGAAGCACAGCGAAGAAAAATACAAAAATCTTTTTGAAAACTCCCTGGTTGGTATCTTCAGAACTACGCTGGTGGACGGCTTGATCCTGGAAGCTAATTCCACTTTGAACGCTATGTTGGGTTTTGAGACCCTGGTTGGACTCAAAGCCGTTGATTTGTACCTTGATCCGGCTCATCGTGAACTGCTTAAATCTCGACTGCAACAAGAAGGACTGGTGGAAAACTTTGAAACCCAGCTTAAGCGCAAAGATGGCACTATCATTTGGGTTTCCTTTTCCGCTCGCCTATATCCTCAGGAGGGTTACCTGGAAGGGGTAATGATTGACATTACCCAACGCAAACAGACAAGGATAGAACGCGAACGTCTGCTGGCGGCAGAACGAGAACAGCGCTTATTGGCCGAAACGCTCACCGATATTACCCTGGCTCTGACCGCCCAAACCAGCCCAACGGCGGTATTGGAAGAAATTTTGCGTCAAGTACAGCGGATTGTTCCCTGCCAAAAGGTTAGCATCAGCCTGCTGACGGGTGATATTTTACGCATGGCCCACAAGCAGGGTGAGTTAGCCTTTGAGAGGAAATTTGCCTCCGGTCTGGAGCAACCTTTAGCCGACTTTCCTTTGGATGCTGAGGTTGTACAAACACGTAAAACTCTGATTATCCCAGACACCCAGCAAGAGCCGCGCTGGGTATTTCTGCCCAACATCTCCTGGATCAGATCCCACATTTCCGCGCCTATCTGTTTAGGCGATCAGGTCTTGGGTTTGTTGCGCCTGGATGCTGATACCCCTGGCAAGTTTTCAACCAGAGATGCTGAACGTTTGAAGCCTTTGGTCAATGCTGCGGCTATTGCCCTGGAAAATGCCCGGCTGCATGAGCAGGCCCGCCAGGAGATTGCTGAACGCAAACGAGCAGAGCAAGCCCTGACGGAAAGTCAAACTCGTCTTAAGCTGCTAAACAGTATCTCCACCCAAATAACCTCTGGCCTGTCGCTTCAGCAAGTTATCGAACACACTTTAAATCAGATTGCCGACTATTTCCCCACCTTCCGAGTGGCCTATTCAACCTTAGATAACCAGGGACATTCGGTTATGCTTCATTCAGTAGAGCCAACGGGCATGCCCCACCTTATAGGTCTCACTGCCAACCTGTCTACTGCGCCGAAATATCTCAGCGGTTTGCGTCAGCATAAGGCAATTATTGTAGCCGACGTTAATAGCGATATTCAAGAACCAGCCCTGGTTGGTCTCATTGCGGCCGGCGGTACTCGGGCCTTCCTGGATATGCCCTTGTATCATTCGGATAATTTGGTGGGGGTACTTTGTCTCGATGCACCAGAACCATACCAATGGAGTGAGCATGAGATTACCACCCTAACCGAGGTGGCCGAATATCTTTCTATTGCCTTACAGAATGTTCACCAGCAGCAAGAACGTGAGCACACAGAGGCGGAGTTACGAGCCAGCGAAGAGCGTTTTCGCCTGGTGATTAACTCCATCAGCGATCATATTTATGTGACCAAGGTGACTGATAAAGGTGAGCATATCAACCTCTACATTTCCCCCCATGCCGAAGCCATGACTGGCTACCCTATGGAAAACTTTATGACCGACTGGCGTTTTTGGCCATCCACCGTTATCCACCCCGACGATCGGGCCGCCGCCGCCGGGCAGGCAGCGCAGTTGGCGCTGGGCCAACACAGCGAGGTAGAATATCGCCTGGTGCGGGCTGATGGCCAGGTTATCTGGGTCCGTGATAGCGCCAGAGTCCAACCTGAGGGTCCGTCCGCCAGAATTGTTTACGGGCTAGTTAGCGATATCACTGAACGAAAACAGGCTGAATTGGAACGGGAATGGCTAACCAATGAATTGCGAAACCTTAATCAAACCCTCGACGAACGAGTCCGCGCCCGTACGGCTGAACTTCAGGCAATTTTCGACGCCGTAGGTGAGGGTATTTTAGTAACCAAGCTGAATGGTGTGATCGAATATATCAATCCCGCCCTGGAAAAACTAACCGGCTTTAGTGCGGCTGAAGCCATTGGAAAAACGCCGGGTATCTGGAGAAGCGAGCGGCAAAATTTCGCTTTTTATACCCAAATGTGGCAAACCATTCTGGCCGGACAAACCTGGCGGGGTGAACTGGTTAATAAGCGCAAAGATGGCAGTCTGTATGATGTTTTGCTAGCTATTACTCCCATTCCTGGCCCCAAAGGGGAACCCATCGGTTTTGTCGGCGTTCAGAGCGATATTACCCCCTTCAAAGAAATGGACCGGCTCAAGAGTGAATTTATTTCCATGGCGGCCCATGAACTGCGCACTCCTTTAACTTCTATTCTAGGTTTTAGTGAAATTCTGATGACCCGCCAGTTGAGCGAAGAGCGCAAAATTCGCTACCTAACCTTCATTAACCAACAGGCGGATGCCCTGCGAGCTATTCTTGATGACCTGCTTGATCTCTCGCGCATGGAAGCTGGGGAAGGTTTTGAAATCACTGAGGATTTAGTCGATTTGAGAAAAATTGCCGAAGAAGTTGTCTTTGGGTTTCAGGAAAATCAGCCCACTCATCATTACCAAATTGTTGGGTATGACTCCTGGCCCCAAATAAAGGGAGACCCAGTCAAGCTGGCCCAGCTTTTTAAAAACTTATTTAGTAATGCTACCAAATACTCGCCTGATGGAGGCGAAATTGTTTTGAAAGGTGAGCTTAAAGAAACATACAACCTGTTTCATTTCACTTTAACCGACCACGGTATTGGCATGACTCGAGAGCAACTAGATCAAGTTTTTGAAAGGTTCTATCGGGCAGATGCCTCGAATACAGCCATCGGCGGCACAGGGTTGGGTATGACTATTAGCCGATTGATTGTGGAGCGGCATGGGGGTAAAATTTGGGTTGAAAGTCAGTATGGAGTGGGCACTACTGTCCACATTCTACTGCCACTCCTTAACCGACCCACATACATTTTAATTATTGAAGATGATCACAACCTGCGCGAATTACAACAGCGAGTGCTAAGGGCCGAAGGCTTTGTGGTTTTGGGGGTTGACGAAGGGGGAGCTGGCCTCAAACTAGCCAGCACATGTCTACCTAACCTCATCTTACTTGACCTGGCTCTCCCCGGGATGACCGGTTTTGACGTGCTGGAGCAATTGCGAACCAACTATTTGACCCGAGATATTCCGGTTATTATCACCTCAGCCATAGATACAGCCACAGAAATAGAGAAAGCTATTCAAAAAGGAGCCATCGATTACCTGGTAAAACCCTATGGCATGGGTGATCTGACCGTTCGAGTCAATCGGGTTCTGGCCAAACCGGCTATGCATTTTCAAGCAAATGTTCAAGGGAGGAATAAAAGCAATAAAATTTAACCCTCCTTGCTCGATAACCACCATTCACTTAAAATTGATGTCATTGATCCATTTTATGGAGGATAACCCCAAAATGAAGAAAATCCTGATTGTAGACGACCAAATTGAAGTGCGTGAATTGGTTCAAGTTACCCTAGAAATTGGTGATTACCAAATTTTGGCGGCAGAAAATGGTCAACAAGCCATTGAGATTGCCAGAGCTGAACACCCTGATATTATCTTATTGGATATTATGATGCCAGGCAGCGACGTAGACGGTCTGGAAGCTTGTCGACGCCTCAAGTCTGATCCAGCAACCGCCGACATTACCATCGTGATGCTTTCGGCCAAAGGTCAAGAAGTGGATATTCAAACCGGTAAGGTCGCCGGCGCTGATGATTACTTCACCAAGCCATTCAGCCCCATCGCCTTGATCGAAAAAGTGGAGTCGGTTATTGGCTAGTAGGTTAGCCTGTTTTTTATGGTAGTGTTGATGGCCCTTTTGGCGAGTATTGAGAACTTGCATTCAGAATTTTGGTTGAAACAGGACAGACTTCCTATAGATTTTTGATTTTTCAGGTGATATAATAAGGCCAACTTAACTTAATTAACATTTTCAATTAAGTGAATTAACAACCAAAGTGCAAGGAGGAGGAACGTTTTATGCCTCGCCAAAAATCAATCAGCAGAGCCGTTGAAGTGAGCGGAATGGTTTTAGACTTAGAAAAAGCCAGCCTAAAAAAGAAGGACGGCGAGATACACCTCACCCCCAAAGAAACTAAACTGATGGCCCTCCTCATGAAAAATGTTGGTAAGGTCGTGAGTCGCAGCGAATTGATGCAAGAGGTGTGGAATACTGAGTATCTAGGTGACACGCGCACTTTAGATGTACATATTTGCTGGTTGCGCCAAAAAATTGAGGAGAACCCCCGTGTGCCAGAATTTATTCTGACCCGCCGGGGTCAAGGCTATGAACTACGTATCTGATTAGTTTTCATCAAACGCCCCCAAGCTAAAAAATTAAGCCCTGCCGGTTTGGCAGGGCTTTTTCTTGCCTTAGTAAGGGTGTAAATACCCCAAGGCCTTGCTCTCATCGGCACTCATAACCACTCGTAACAGCTTATTCGGACTTACCTCGGCCACATTAATAACCTTAATATAATCGGAATACAGGCTATCATTGGGTAACAGTGAGGCCAACTTATTGGGGGCCTGATTGATAAATGGGTAATTAAATAGAATACCGGGTGTGTCCGGGTAAAGCGCCAGCGGGTAAATGTTGCTTTCAACCAGGTCTTGAAAGAAGTGAGTGCCATAGGAAAGTTCAGGGGTAATTCCGTTAGTGCGAGCCAGCCCAATCTCAATTAACATGGAAGTATTATAGATATCGGCGTAAGTCACTTTTACGCCCAGATCGATGTTAGAACTGCCCCAGCGGCCCGGCCCCATCAAGATAAATTTTTCCCCTTCAAGCCGTTTATTGAGCCGCCCAATAACCCGCGCCAACTCCATCCGCGCGCTGGTATCGCCGATTTGGCTGTAGGCCAACGGGTCAACATACACCATATATTTTATTTTATCAACCACACCTGAGGGAACCAGGCGATTGGCTGTAAAAATCTGGTCTGTCAGTGCTACATCCAGCGGCACGGATATATTTTGGCCCAAGCTTTGATTGCTGAGGGGACGACATTGTAGCAGGAAAATCTTAAAGTTGGGCTTAGGATAACCGGGAATGAATTGCACGGCAAATTCGATATCGACCGGGCGCTCGTAATGGCGGTCTAACTTTTTGAGGATAGCCTTCATCAGTTTCACAAAATCAGTATTTTTGAGCAGATTTTCAAATGTGAGCACCATCTTTTCCGGCGAGATAGCTGTGCCTAATGAGAAAATGGGTTTTACAAAATCTCCCTCATCGACCGAGGCCACATACTGTACCCCCGGAAAATCACTTGATAGCACCTCGGTGACCGGAATAGTTTTTAACACATTTTCTTCCAGATCAATCACATCCATAAAACGCTGCGAATATTTAACTATGTCGGCTGGCCCGCTCACCGGCCGCAATTGGGGATGACTCAGGCCAATCATGCGCGGATAATCCCGATCTACCCGATCAACGGCTCGAGTTCCCAAGCCCAAAACCACCCGCAAAAACCCATCTTCGCGTTTGAGCTTCTTGTTCCAAATAAAAGGATTGCAGCTATAACCCACCCCGCCAATATAAGGAAAGAAATATTTACCGTAACGTTCACCCTGCACCTTTTGGATGAGGATAGCCATACGCTCATCGTAATCATCTAACTCCTGAATCTGGCGATAAAACAAGGCATCGGGACTGAGAACGCTGGCATAAATTTGGATAATAGCCTTGGTGAAAGCGACCAAATTCTCTTCTGGCGTCCCTTGATTGGGCAGAAAAAAACTATCATATTTGCCGGCAAAGGCGCTGCCAAAGTTATCTTCCAATAAACTGGATGAGCGCACAATAATCGGCGAATTGCCAATTTCAACCAGAATTTCACGTAGCCTTTCGGCTGCATCTTCGGGAAAACGGCCCTCCAAATAGGTAGCCCGAATACGTGGATATTCTCGTTCAATCTCTTCACGGGTCAGATATTTTTGGCTGGTAGTCGTCTCAAAGTTATTGATCGTCTTAAAATCGTAATAGACATCGCTGCCGATAAAATAGGTTTCGGGGAGAGCGAGATGTTCCTTCAAATCTATCGTATCATCCGGGTCGGGTTGGCATAGAATTTTATAAGCCAGAATCATCCCCGCCGATTTGCCGCCGATTTTGCCCCGCCCAATCTTGCGGTCCTTAATCTCTTTCAGATCAAAAATATTGATAAATTTACGGGCAATGCGGATAAACGCTAACTGGTCGCTGACCAGGCTTTTGAGCAACACCACGATGATTTCCCGCATGTGGTGTTTGACACTCTCAAACATTTCGGGGGGATAGTTGGCATATTTTTCGGCCTGCTCAAACAGTAAATACCAGGGAGCCAGTTCGGGGTTAAAGGTGAGCACAACTTTTTTAGGTCGCCCGGCCCGGTTCTCATTGACCGCGGCCTGCACGATTTCTTCAAAGCGACTGTACGGCAGGTTATAAGCAAAATAGAAATCGGTGAGATTATCGCGCACCCGCCCCAGTCGCTTTTGCCAGATATCTTCCGTTTCCTGGGTTAACGGATCGGTCAAGCCTTCATAGCGCTGTGTGTCAATGGCTTTTCGCTCCACTTCGTCTTCAAACATCGTCGGGGTAATAATTCCCTTGACAAAAAGCTCATGACGCATCTGGCCACGAATTTTCTTGGCCAAAATAGGGTAATTGCTCAAGGTGAGGCTTAATTCCAATATTTTGGAAGGAGGCGTTGTGGGTATGGTCATGGCTCAGACTACCTCAATTCTACCGGTCTAGAATAAATAATAATCAAATCACCATCCAAGTCAACCCCTCAATTCGGTGAAATAAAAAAACCCGGGTTACCGGGTTTTTTTGGTAGCGGCGTAGGCCGGTTTAAGCTTCGGCTTTTGCTGGGCTACTTTCAGATTTCGTTTCCGTTTTGCTTTCAGATTTTGTCTCTGAACTGCCCTCAGACTTGTCGCCTTTGGACGAAGTCCCATTGATGCTGCTTTTGCTGGCTTTGCTGTCGTTGATATAAAAACCGCTGCCTTTGAAAACAATGGCCGGTGCCGCCAGCAGCCGGCGGGTCTCGGCATGGCCATTAGGACAATTGGCTTTGGGGTCATCGCTGAAGCTTTGGCGCTTCTCAAACATAGTCCCACAAGTTAGGCATTCATACTCATAAATTGGCATGGCAAACTCCCTGAACTCTTTGGAGGTAAATCAAAAGGTTTTATACGACAGGATTATACACTATTACTGTTAGAATTGCATAAGAGATAAGGCCAAAATCTGTAAATTTTGATCCAGTCCCATAGCCTGCCTCAAGCCGACCCAACTTCAAGTAGTCGTTTCACTTTCTCGACAACCTCGGCCATCACTTCGTCCAACTTGCCTATCACCGTCGCTCCTGCCGCCGAGGGATGTCCTCCACCACCGTAGGCCATCGCCAGTTGATTAATTTCCACGCTGCCATCACTGCGCAGGCTGATTTTTACTTTGCTTTTGGAGCTTTGTAGGCAAAACACGACCACCCGAACCCCGCCAATTTCCTGCCCCAGACTGGCGAAACCATCCAACTCCGCAGCCGGAACGCCATAGGTTTTGAGTGTTTGCTGATCCAGTCCATAGTAAGCGATCTGGCCTTTCGCTTCGGTCTTGATAGAGTCGAGGACGTGACCTTTAAGCCGGACTCGTTGCAGCGGATACTGCTCATAAAGTTGATGGTAAATATCATAAGGCTGCGCGCCGGTCCGGAGGATAGCTGCGGTAATCTGGTGGGTGCGGGGACTGGTTTTAGGGAAGCGGAAGCTGCCTGTATCGGTCACGATGGCCGCGTATAAAGCCTGAGCCATCTCCTCAGATATTACCCCCTGCATCGCCGTCACCAGCTCATAAATCAATTCGCCGGTAGCGGCGGCATCGATGTCAACCACAGCTACATCGACAAAATCAGTCGCGTCCGGGTGATGGTCAATACAGACTTTAATTGCGCCAGCCTGACTCAAGGCCTCTCCGACCCGTCCGACCCGCTTCCACCCCCCGGAAGCATCCAGGACAATGATCACCTCCGCTTTTTCGATCAGGTTGGCATGCTTGGTAGGCGAATATTTTTTGACCAGTCGTTGCGGGTCAAGAAAACGAAACGCCTCCGGCGCCGGGTCCGTGTTGATAATGGTCACCTTTTTGCCCAAATGAGACAGGTGTCCGGCCAAGGCCAACTCAGAACCGAGCGCGTCACAATCCGGGTTCAGATGTGAGGTCAGAATAAACGTATTATTTTTTTCGATAATTGGGATAATTTTTTGCCACAAAGTGGACCAGATTGTGCCTTAAGTTCAAATTTTTGGCAATCTGGCTCAGGGGTTATCCTTGGCGCAGCGAAAGCCGACGCTAGGATAACCATAATCCGCTTCTTTGTGTCCACGGTTGGCCACCCTGGCCTGTTCTAGCGTGTCGGCAAAAGAACCGCCGCGAACCACGCGCCCTTCGCTGCGCCGGTTGCTGGGGCCGACCGGATTGGTATCATCGGCCACGCTGTAGTAATCGGCTTTGTACCAATCAAAAACCCATTCGCTCACATTACCGGCCATATCCATCACCCCCAGAGGCGACTTATCCATGGCCAAGCGGCCCACCGGAGCCGGTTTTCCGATTGATGTATCGCCTACATTGACCTCGGCAGAGCCACTTCCCCACGGCCATTGCAATTTGGCCCCTCGGCCAATATCCCAGCCGGCAGCGAGTTCCCACTCCGCTTCTGTTGGCAGGCGCTTACCCCGCCAGGTGCAGTAGTGACTGGCCTCCAGCCAGGCAATATTGACCACAGGATGGTTATCAAAAGCTGGGTCATTGAGGTAATGATCTAGCGGAGCATTCGTATCGCTGGTGGGAGCAGCGCAGGCGCCCGCTTCGACGCATTGCCAGTATTGGCCCACTGTCACTTCCATTTGGTCAATTTTAAAAGCCGCTAAAGTGACGGCGTGGGCCGGCCTTTCATCTTCTTCACCCAAACCGACAGGACTGCCCATCGTAAAGGTGCTGGCCGGGATGGTTATCATCGTCTCGGCTACAGGGGTTACAATCAGCGGGGTTGAACTGGCTGGCGAGGGGCTAGTTTCTGGAGCATTGATTTGCCAGACTAGAATATCCAGCGGACGTAAGGCCCAGCCTCGCTGTCCCGCCCATAATTCAACCTCAAGCCAGCGCCAATCCTGGCTGCGACCGCTAATTTTTACGGAGTCCCCCTGGCCAAAGCGGGCTAAGAGCGGGGTTGAGCTATCAGGCGCAGCATATACCCGCAAAACCTCGTTATCAGGCAAAACTAAATGGGACGAGGCTTTTGAACGGAGATAAAAAAATGCGGCGATGAGGATAGCAGCGACCAATAGCGGGATTACAAAACAACCAATCGTCATCTGAGTGCTTGGCCGTGGGGCTGGAGGACGAATAATTGGTGCTTGTGGCTGGGTTTCCTGGGATAGGTTCATGAGAGATTTTTGGGTCGGTTACAAGATCTGATTGACTAACAAATTTAATGCCATAGCTCAAATTTGCCGCAGAATAGACCGAGGTCGCCAAGAAATTTATGAAAAATCTCTGCGTTCTTTGCGTCCTCTGCGGTTAAAGATAAATCTGTCGGTCAGGTTACAACACACCCGGCGTCATAAGTAGCTCGTGCTTTAAAGTTGGTTACTTACTGCCAGCAATCTGTTTCACTTCCAGCGGCAGCAAGGGAATGATATTTTCGGCAGTGTTCCAACGCAAGGGAGGCGGTAAACTTTCCAACTCCATGCGCACCTGGCAGACATCAATGCAATCGCCACAGAGGATACATTGACCAAAGCCGCCATTCATCGAGTCTTTGAAATCCATCTCGCGCGGCGACAGGTCCATTGGGCAAACCTGGGTACAGAGACCGCAATCAACACAGGCCCGGCTGGAATCAAAAACGACGCGCAGCGAGTTTTTCTGGGTAACGACGGTCAAATACATGCCAAACGGGCAAATACTCTCGCAAAATTTAAAGCCCATTTTGTGCAAAATGACAAAGCCAAGCAGCACCAGCAGGCCAAAAGCCCCCCACACCCAGCTAAAATAAGGATGTTGGGGCTGAACCAGGGTTTTCAAGTCGATCACCCAATTCAGCACCACCAGAGTGGCCGCAATGGCAAAGACCAGATTGGCGCTCAGCAATATCAATGCCCGCTGTTTGTGGCGGCGCAGCCAGTGATTGATGAGCATACCCAGGCGATTGAGCAAGCCCCAGGGACAAATCCAACCACACAATAGCCGTCCAATCAGATAATTCTCAAAGAAGTTGACGAAATAAGTCCCCAGCCACAAAATGACCACTGCTTGCAGAGCGATGATCATCGACACCTGGTAACCAAACAGCCAATAGCGGTCATTGGTAAAATCTAGCTTGAGCCAGTATAACTGCGGCACCAAAACAAAGGAGATCACCACCAACGCCTGGACTACCCAGCGATATTTAGTATAGAGGGTGACCGGTTTCCAGTGAGCCAAGCGTACTTTAGGAATTTTTGTTTCTCTAAAAGTTGGATAATCAAAAAAAGCGGGTTTAGCCATACCCAAAGAACCCCCTGAGGATTTGGTCTGATTATAATTGATCTGGGGCAGACTGCGTAGTGAGGAATGTCACCATTTAAGCGTGAGAAATGTCCCCGCCGTACTCAAACCGCCGGCGGCCCAGCTATGATGGCGGTTATCGTCAACGCAGCAATAATAATAATGGCCAGAGCGACGACAATCACCAGGAGGGTGCTTATATTGTTGGAGTTGTCTTGGTCTTGGGGGTCGGCCATTCCTTACTCGCCTCAGACTGCCGGCTGGTTCGAAGTCGACGGATTTGTACTGCCAAAAGAATAATACCCAATAAAGTTAAAAGCCCCAAACCATTTCTAAGCCAATTGACTTTTTGAAACGCAGCCCGCCATTCAGCCAATAGACTGGCTTTATCCGCGCCGGTGATCCCGGTAACTTCGCTTAAGGTTGCGCTGGCCGGCTGCCACTGGCCCTGCACCATCACCATATCGCCGGGACGAAAGCCAGTATACTCGAGTTCACCGGCAGTTACAGTGTGGAGTTCGTGCTGGATCACGCGCTCACGAGTGAGGCTGGGTAAAACAGTTACCGACCCATCCGGCAACTGCAGCTCAAATTCTGGAAAGACCAGGGGAAATTCCTCCTGAAAACGAACCTCTCGACCTTCGGTCGGACGTTCTTGAAAAACCAATAAATCGGGGGCAGCGGCAGGACTGGTTGAGAGAGACGTTTTTTGTTCTGACAAGGCCATTTGACCCCGAACCATGACCACCTGGTTTGCCGGAAGAGCGGCCAATTCCGACAGGTGAGTCACTTCAGGGATATGGCGGTAAGCCTCAAATTGGCTTTTCACCTGGCTGTAGGCCATTTGGCTGCCCAGGAAAAAAACAAGTAAAACCGGCATGGAGAGAATCAGCAGGCCGGTCAACCAGTTATTTTGGCTAATTGCCTTCAGCATATCTCACCCTCAATCGGAACTCCCTATTCCTCATCGCTCCCGTCGGGGGCCACTGGAGCACGGCTAAAAATATAAATCAGCCAGCCCATGCCCAGCGCCCCCACCACCGTCACCAAACCCATCAGGACGGCCACCCACAGCGGGACGCCGCCCAACACCTCGGCCAAAGGTGAAACCGGGGAGGCGTGGGTGACACCTTTGATGGTGGTGTAACTAAAAACAGCCGTCAGAGCAATGACGATGGGCAAAATCTCGATCAGCGTTTTCAGGGGCCACTTACGGCGTGGCTTTTCTGGTTCTACCTGGGACACCTCACCCAGCTTATTCATATTCGTAGTTCCAACTCTCCGGCTCAGTTTTGGAGAAATCCGTTTTGGACCAGGCCAGCCACATCCAGACCAGCCAGATGACCATCACCGGAATCATCACCACCGTGGAAAGACTAATCAACCAAATCAAGCCGGAACTAAGCCCTGGGCTAACGGCCAAAATCTGGCTAACGGTCTGGTCAGCCAAATTCTCTTTAGTAAAAACACTAATGGCAATCAGGGCAGGCATGATAAACATGGCAATGACACCCCAGACAATGATCTGTTTGGTCGACAGGCCGCTGGGGCGCTGCCCTGCCTGATCAAGCGCACAAACTGTCCCCTCGCTTTTTTGCGGGCCTCGCACCACCCAGATCATAAAGGCCAGCACAAAATAAAAGGAGAAAGTCACGGCCAAGATCGTTTCGATGGTGCTGTAATAGGTCGAAATATAGCCGCCGATGACCGTTCCGGCGGTCAGGCTGGCCACTGCCGCCATGGTCAGCGGTAAATGGCAGGGGCAAAAAATCAACGCCGAAATAGGCCAATAATGTTGTTTGAAAGTTGTCCAGAGTTTCTTCATCTTCGTATCTCCTGTTACTTAAACCTAAAAATGCGCAGCGAGTTGCCGACCACCAAGACGCTGCTCAGTACCATCGCCGCGGCGGCCAAAACCGGATGCAAAAAACCGGCCATGGCCAGCCCAACCCCAATGACATTATAGACAAAGGCACGGGCCAAATTCCAGCCGATGGTTCGATAGACCCGCTGGGCCAGGCTCAGGGTCCAGGTAATCTGGGCCAAGTCACTGCCCAGCAGGCTCACGTCGGCGGCCTCGCGGGTGACATCAGCCCCACAACCCAGCGCAATCCCCACACTGGCGCGGGCCAGAGCCGGGGCGTCGTTCAGACCGTCACCGATCATAGCCGTCGAACCGCCCGCTTCAGCCTGCTCAATCACGCCGACTTTATCATGCGGCAGCAATTCGCTTTGGACGGTCACTCCCAGGCGTTGGCCCAGGGCTGTCCCGGCGGCGCGGCTGTCACCTGTTAAAACTTGAACCGACACCCCCAGGCGCTGCATTTCGGCCAGGGCAGCGGCAGCCGCAGGCCGGATTGTTTCGCTCAAGCCCAGCAGTCCCTGGACGACGCCGTTCCAACCCACGTGAATAACCGTGAGTCCGGCTTGCTCAAGGCGCTGCCGCTCG
>CAZRYD010000025.1:4539-33589 GCA_964604225.1 uncultured Caldilineaceae bacterium | reverse complement strand
GCCGCGGAGTCGTCAATCGCCTGGCCGACTTCTTCCGGCGTCTTGGTCCCGGCGAAGAGTTCTTGCACGGAGTCGTTCACCACCGAGCCAACGGCAGGTGGCAGAGCCTGGTCGTAGTATAGTTGCAGGTAGGGGGCTTTGGCCGCATTCTCGGCAATCGTCTTCTGCAAGGGATCGGTGATACATGCTTCAGTACCCTTGACCACCGGCAAGATCCAGTTGATCTCGGTCGCCCCGCACTGGAACTCTTTAGAGCTGAGATATTTCAAGAAGGTGACGGCTTCATCGGGGGCGTCCCGGCCCACCAGCCAGCCGCCGCCGCCGCCCAGGGCATCCGCCGGATCGCCCTTACCGCCCTCAACCATGGGGAAGGGGAACCAGCCGAGCTTGTCGCCAATGCCTTGCTTGTCGGCGCTTTCATCCTTTTGAACACCGGGGGCCCATTGGCCCATCAGTTCCATGGCCGCTTCGCCATTGCCTATCGTCCGGGCCTGGTCGTTGTAGGTCAGACCGAGATAGCCATCCTGGAAGGGTTCCAGGGCAATCAGTTCCTGGAGCTTCTCACCGGCTTGCACAAAAGGTTCGTCGGCAAAGGACCCCTGACGACTGTAAGCGGCGTCGAAGGCTTCCTTGCCGCCCATGCGAATAGCCAGGTAGACCCACCAGAAGTGACCCGGCCACTTATCCCCCTCACCCAGAGAGATGGGGGTGATGCCGGCGTCTTTGAGTTTCTGGACATCATCGAGCAGCTCGGTCCAAGTGGTAGGAGGAACTTCGATCCCGGCTTTGGCAAAGAGGTCCTTGTTGTACCAGAAGCCAACCATGCCCTGGTCACGGGGAACCCCATAATTTTTGCCCTCGAAGCTGTACACGGCCAGCGGGCCAGCTCCGTAGGTGTCTCGCCAGCCATCTTTATCGAGATCGGCGGTAATATCGCGCAGCAGGCCAGCCTTGACATACTCGTTCATGACGCCGCCGCCCCAACTCTGGAAGACATCCGGCGGTTCGCCCGACTGCATGACGGTGGTCATCTTGGCTTTGAAGGCTTCGTTTTCGAGGACCGTAACATTTACTTTGGCGCAGGGATTGTCTTTCTCGAAAGCAGCAATAGCCTGATTGAGCACGGCTTGATGCGTTTGGTCAGTCGTAATGTGCCAGTACTCGATGGCTACCGTTTCGGCGCAGCCAGAAGCCGCAGCGGCCGGCTCTTCAGTCGCCGCAGGCGCTGCGGCCACTGGTTCTTCGGTCGCCGCCGGAGCCTCGGCGGCTGGCTGCTCGGGGGCGGGCGTAGCCGCACCGCCGCACGCGGCTAACAGAAGGCCAAGCAGCAAGATGAGGGTCATCCATAAAAATTTCCAGTTTCGCATTTTTTCCTCCTTGAATATAAATGTCATTGAAACAATCTAAAAACGATCAGGGTATATCTGGGATTGTCCTGATAGCCACCTCCTTGTCTGAAACTGTCGCCGGTATCGTTTCCGGTAACGTTACCGAAACAAGCAAAAAATAACCACTCTGCCAGAAGTGAAATTAGTTTTCAGGCTTAAGGGCCCGACAGGTATTTCTCACAATCAGTTTGGTTGGCATCCGGAAAAGCTGATTTTCAAGCGGCTGGTTTTGGATTAATTTGACCAGCATTTCGACGGCCACCCGGCCCATGTCGGTGATAAATTGATCCACCGTGGTCAAGCCGCCGTTCACAAAAGAGGCCTCCTCAATATTATCAAAGCCAACAATGGATATATCTTCAGGCACTTTTAGCCCGATTTCGGTGATAGCCTCAATGGCCCCAATCGCCGATTTATCATTGGCCGCAAAGATAGCGGTGGGGCGTGCCGGCAGCGCCAACAATTTTTGGGCACAGCGATAGCCGGCCTCTTGGGTGAAATCGCCAATTTGGATCAGGTCGGGGTCGAGAGAAAGGTTGGCCTGGCACAGACTGTCTTTGTAACCCTGCAAGCGTCGAATAGCGCTTTGCAAATCAGGGCGCCCCCCAATAAAGCCGATACGCCGATGTCCCAAACCTAGCAGGTACTCCATAGCCGATAGAGCGCCCACATGATTGGTGGCAATCACGGCGGGAAAATCGGCGCTATCCAGGTGGGGATCAACCGCAACGAGGGGAAAATGGGTGGAGAAGGTTTCCGCGGTGGGCGTCACCACAATAATGCCATCGGTAATACTGCCGTTCAGCAAAGAAACATACTGGCGCTCGCGCACGGCCCAGGACCGATTCGGGCTATTACCACTAGTGTAGACCAATAGATCGTAGTCCAACTGCTCGATAGCCCGGTTAATTCCTTTGACCACATTGAGACAAAAAGCCTGTTCCAGGTCCGGCACAATCAGGCCGATGACGTTGGTTTTGCGGCTGCGCATACTTTTGGCCGCCAGACTAGAGGTATAACCCAACTCGTCGATGACCCGCTGCACTTTTTCATAAGTTTCCGGGGCCACATCAACTTTATCGTTGAGCACCCGCGAGACGGTAGAAACCGACACCCCGGCTACACTGGCTACATCGTGAATGGTGACGAACGACTTGCTAGATCTCATAGGCGTATTGACCTATTCGGTAACGTTGCCGGTATCATTTCCGGCAACGCTACCGGAACATTAACACAGCTCGATAAGTTTGTCAAATAGAAAAAAATAAAATTGAGGTCAATAATTTGATTAAAAGAACAAATGTTTTATAATTAACTTGTAGGAAGGTTCAACTTATGGACATCCAGCAAAAGGTTGAAATTTTAGGCCAGGCGGCAGTCCTGGATTGTGAAGGACCGCCGGTGCTCACCCGTGAGGCACGTAAAGCTCAATTTATTGACCAAAGCCGGATCTATGTGACCCATCCCCAACGCGGAAAAATCCCCATTCTGCGGACGATGCAGACCAGCGCCTGCGAGCGTAACTGCTATTATTGCCCCTTCCAGGCTGGCCGAAATTACCAGCGGGTGTCCTTTAAACCGGAGGAACTGGCCAGCGTCTTCGATCAGATGCAGCGCAAAAAGCTGGTGGAAGGTCTATTTTTGAGCAGCGGTATTGTTGGCGGGGGAGTCAAGGCCATGGACCCTCTCTTGGATACAGTGGACCTGCTCCGCCGCAAATATGAGTACCACGGTTACATTCACCTTAAGATTATGCCCGGTGCGGAGGCGGCCCAGATTGAGCGGGCGGCTCGCCTGGCCGACCGTCTTTCGATCAACCTGGAAGGGGCCAACGAGCAGCGGCTGCTGGCTCTGGCGCCCAAAAAAGACTTTTGGCAAGAATTGTTGCCACCACTGTATTGGGTGCGCCAGAATCAACACAGCCTGGAACCGTGGGTCAAACTGCCCAGTATCACCACCCAATTCGTGGTCGGCCCGGCGGGTGAGTCGGACCGGGAACTATTGGCGACGGTTAGCATGCTTTATCGGGAAGCAAACTTAGCCCGGGCTTATTACTCGCCCTTCAACCCTATCCAGGGTACGGTTTTAGAGCATGCACCCAAAACTCCGCTCATGCGGGAACATCGCTTATATCAGGCGGATTGGCTGCTGCGTTTTTATGGCTTTGCGGTGGACGAATTGCCCTTTAACGAACAAGGCTATCTATCCCTCACCCATGATCCCAAGCTGATTTGGGCCAAAACGCATCTTGCCCAACGGCCAGTGGAGATTAACCGGGCTAGTCGAGTCGAACTCCTGCGTATCCCCGGTATCGGCCCCAAAACTGCCGAGGCAATTATGCTTGCCCGCCGCTCTGGCCGTCTCAGTGACCTGAGCCAACTCAAACAACTGGGGACGCAGGTAGGCCGGGCTGTCCCTTTTATTTTGCTGAATGGTCGTCAGCCCGCTCATCAACTGCCGTTGGCCGGATTTTAACCGCCGTGCCCACACCAACAGGGGGTGTTCCTTGGTTGAGGAGCATCCCTCTTTTATTTTCACAGCTACCCAAATTTAAGGAACAAGCTTAGTTCTGGTAAAATGAGAGATAGTAATAGTTTGGCCACAAGGAACGATTTATGTCTTCGGAAAAAAGCTCAGTTTTGCCCCTCTCGCTGTTTAGCCTGATACGGCAAAAGTTAGATCAGAGCTTGCCGGTGGTGCGCTGCCCCAGGGCTACCCTGGTGCATTTATCTCACACCTTAGAAGACTTGGTTTTAAGCCGCCGCTTGCCAGCCATGATTTTTGCCGGCTTTCAAGAGTCGACTCACTGGCAGGACGAAGTGGAACGCTACTGGGCGCTGGCCCAGGTCGCTCAGCAGGTCTGCATCTTTGCCGGTGCGCCCTTGCCCCCTGAAAGTGATGCCGCCTCGCTCCACATTCCTCTGAGCGGTGATGACCCTTTACGCCAGGAGTGGTTCTTAGTCATTTTGTCTGAAACCTTTCGTGTTGTTTTAAGTGGGCAGGAGTGCCAGATAGGACCCTGTGAAGAAGCGCCCCGGCAGTTTGATACACTCTGGAGTTTTGAACCGCAAGTAGTCGATGAATCGCTCGATCTTTTGCTGGAGGTCATTGCGACCTACCGGCCCGAACGACTGCGGCAGGTGCAAGCAGCAAGGGTTAAGTATTCAGCCCACACGCCGCCTGACCCGACTATCATGACTGAGTTTACTTTGAAGGTGATGCGTTTTGAAGAAACTCTGCATCAGCACTACCAAGAAACTAAGACGAGTTTGCAGCAGCACCAAGAGCATCTGGAAGAACAAGTTTTGGAGCGGGCCGAGGCCTTGACCAAAGCTAACCAGCAGTTACAGCGGTATCGTGACCATTTGGAAGATCTGGTAATTGAACGCACCGCCAATCTCAGAGCGGCCAATCAACACCTTCAGCGGGAAATTGTCGAACGCAAGCAAGCTGAAGCGGAACGTGAGAGACTGCTGGTCGCCGAAAGGGAGCAGCGTCTTCTGGCTGAAACTATGCAGGAAGTCGCCTTGGCGCTTACCTCGCAAACGGACCACGCCGCTGTGTTGGATGAAATCTTGCGTCAGGCCCAGCGGATTGTGCCCTATAGCACTGCCAATATTACCCTGTTGCAAGATAACATGTTGCGGGTTGCTTTTTGGCAAGGGTATGATGCTTTTAAGGCCGAGGGTTTTGTGACCAATCTGACCCAATCATTGGCCGATTATCCTTTAGAAAAATCTGTTATTCAAACTCTAACGCCGCTGGTTATTCATGATACCCAACAAGAACCAAGCTGGGTTAGGCGGGCTGAGACAGCTTGGATCAGAGCATATCTCATTGTGCCGATTTGTCTGCAAGACAAGGCGATTGGTTTGCTCCGCTTGGGCGCTGAGACGCCGGGCAAATTTTCAGCCCATGATGCGCTGCGTCTGCAAGCTTTGACCAATGCTGCTGCCGTTGCCCTGGAGAATGCCCGACTTTACGCTGAAACACAGCAGCGTCTCAGAGAGCAAACCGTGTTGCGGGAAGCAGGAGCCGTTATTTCTTCTACGCTGGACCTAACCACGTTGTTAACCCACCTTGCCGAACAAATGGGACGGATCATCGATGTGACCAGCGTTTACATCTCCAGTTATGAGCCGGAAACCATGGTCAGCACAGTCCTGGCTGAGTATATTAGTCCCCAGGCCAGTACGCTGGAAAAGGTATCTGATCTGGGTTTTACTTATAATTTAGCCGATCATTTCCCCCATGTACTGCATTACCTGGAGTCTGGCCAAGCGAAAATCTTCCAGTTGGACGATTTAGACCTGACCGAGTTGGAACAAGCTCACCTCCAAAATTTTGGGGCAAAAACAATATTGAATATCCCCTTGCTGGTTGGCGGTCAGGTTGTAGCTTTGGTTGAGTTGTGGGAAAGCCGGCAGCGGCGCGAATTTAGCGCCGCCGAAATTGCCTTGGGTCAAACCATTGCCCAGCAGGCAGCAGGGGCTATTCGTAACGCGCAGTTGCATCAGCAAACCCGGAAACAAGCCCGGCAAATGGAGCAGATTCTACATGTAATCAGAGCTGGAATTCTCTTGTTGGATACCGGCTGCCGGGTCAAACTGACGAATACGGCGGGTCAAAATTATTTGGCCTTATTGGCCGGGGCGGAAGTTGGGCAGGTGATTACTCATTTGGGTGGACGCCCACTGGACGAGTTGCTGACTAAACCTCAACCGGGACCGTATCACCAGGTTACTTTACAGGGTTTATCTCAGTCTATCTTTGATGTCTACGCTCATCCTATTGTTGCCGGACCAGAAGCTGAAGGTTGGGTTATGGTGGTGCGAGATGTCACAGAACAGCGCGCTATCCAACAGCGCAGGCAGCAGCAAGAGAAACTCGCGGCGGTGGGTCAACTTGCCGCCGGTATTGCCCATGATTTTAACAATATATTGACCAGCATTATTGGTTTTGCCGAATTGGCCCGTTATACCCCCAATTTACCGGCCACAGTAGGCGATGATTTAAGTCACATTGTCAAACAGGGCCAGCGGGCTGCCCATCTTGTGCGCCAGATTTTAGATTTTGCTCGCAAGAACATTATGACTAAACGCTCCATAGACCTCAAGCAGTTCCTTGAGGAGATGTTCAAACTCCTGGAGCGGACCATCCCCGAAGATATTCAGCTTATGTTGAACATTGAGCCCAACATGTCAGGCTATCTGCTTCACGCCGACCCATCCCAATTGCAGCAGGCGTTTACTAATCTGGCGCTCAATGCGGCCGATGCCATGCCGATGGGCGGCGTTTTGCAGTTCGCTTTATCTCGTCTCAGCCTGATCGCCGGGCAACAAGCGCCATGCCCAGAAATGCCGCCGGGCGACTGGCTGGTGGTAACTGTTATGGATACCGGAGAGGGCATGTCCGAGGAGGTACAAAAACATCTTTTTGAACCATTTTTTACCACCAAAGAAGTAGGCCAGGGCACAGGCTTAGGGCTGGCCCAGGTTGAAGGAATTGTGAAGCAGCACGAAGGTTACATTCAAGTTCAAAGCCAGGTGAGGCAAGGCACCACGTTTACGCTTTATTTCCCGGCTTTACCTTTAGCTCAACCTGCCGACTCTCAAACAATGACCTCGCCCGGCAAAGAACAATCAGGACCTGGTAAATTGCTTCTGTTGGTAGAGGATAACCGCTCTGTTTTAGAGGTCATGCAGGCGATGCTGCAAAGCTTGGGATATCAAGTTCTAACGGCGTCCCATGGGCGCAGCGCCCTCGAAATCTATGAGCAGCATCAAGATAAGATCGCCCTGGTTGTCACCGATCTGACCATGCCTGAAATGGGCGGTTTGGCTCTGGCGGAAGCCCTGCAGGCCAAAAATCACGCGGTCAAGATTCTGGCTATGAGTGGTTATCCACCGAAAATGAAAAAAGAAGACCTGAAGGCTCGGGGAATTGTGGGCTGGTTACAGAAGCCCTTAAGCCTTAAACAACTGGCCCAACAACTCGGACAGGTGTTAGAGCGGTAGGGTTAAAAGAACTCGTCAACCCTTCGCGACGGCTCAATGGTGTTTTCCCTTGAAATATACCCTCGGTTAAGCGGCAATTTTGACAGCATGGCTAAGTCCGATTATACTAAAAGCCCCTACGCCAGCTAGTTCCCAACTGCAATCCAGAGAAGTGATCATTCCCAAAGGGTCTCGATGAATATTCCTGAAACAGCCGAAACCTACGACGTCACCCAATATGAGCGGCCTTCGGTGACGGTGGATGTGGTCATCTTTAGTATTCTGGATGAGGAGCTGAAGGTGCTTCTGATCAAGCGCAAGATTTGGCCCTACGAAGGGATGTGGGCTATTCCTGGCGGCTTTGTAAAAATGAATGAGAGTCTGGAAGCTGCTGCCTACCGTGAGCTGGCTGAAGAAACTGGTGTGACCAGTGAAGACGTCTATCTGGAGCAGCTTTATACCTTTGGCCAACCGGAGCGCGATCCACGGACGCGGGTGATTACGGTGACCTATTTTGCCCTGGTGAGTGCCGATAAAATCAGTCCCCACGCCGCCGACGACGCCGAAGATGTGGCCTGGTTCTCCGTTTACCATTTACCCCCCCTGGCCTTTGACCACGCCGAAATCTTGAATTACGCCTTGACCCGGCTGCGTTATAAACTGGAATATTCGGCTGTGGGTTTCCAGCTTTTGCCGGAAAGATTTACCCTGCGCGAGTTGCAAGATGCTTATGAGATTATCCTGGGCACAAAACTCGACAAGGGGAATTTCCGCAGCAAACTGCGCAAAACGCAAGTCGTGGAGATGGTTGACGGCTACCGTGATACCGGGGGTCGTCCTGCCCGGCTGTACCGTTTCCGCGAGGATGCGGTCGCAGAGGTCAAAACGCGCCGTCTTTTCCCATAACAAAGTAACAGTGTAGCAAGGTAGCAGGAGATTATTTTTACCCTGCTACCTTGCTACGTGCTACTGCTACTCTGCAAATTTTAGCTTGGAGTCAACGATGAAAACCTTAGCTGTTTTGATGGCTGGCGGTGCTGGCACGCGTCTGACGGTCTTATCGGATAAACGGGCCAAACCGGCGGTGCCCTTTGCCGGCAAATACCGGATTATTGATTTCACCCTGTCGAATTGCGTCAACTCTGGCATTTATGATGTTGCCGTCCTCACCCAATATCGGCCCCATTCGCTCAATACCCATATTGGGATTGGCAAGCCTTGGGACTTGGACCGGCAGCGCGGTGGGGCTCATCTGCGCCAGCCCTATCAGGGCAGCAGCGCCGACCTGGATTGGTATCGCGGCACCGCCGACGCGGTTTTTCGCAACCTTGATTTTATTCAGGAAAATCAGCCCGATTTGGTGCTGATCCTCTCCGGCGACCACATTTACAAAATGGATTATCGGCCCATGTTGGAGTATCACCAGGATAAAGGGGCTGATTTGACCGTTGGCGTGATGAATGTGCCGTTGGAAGAGACCGACCGCTTTGGCATCATGAGCGTCAATCGGAATATGCGGGTCACCGAATTTACCGAAAAGCCCAAGGAGCGCGATAAGGGTACCCTGGCTTCAATGGGGATTTACGTTTTTAGTACCGACGTGCTGATCCAGCGCCTGACGGAAGGCAGCGCCGAGTCGCCCCGGATTGATTTCGGTAAGGATGTCATCCCCAGCATGATTGTTCAGGATAAAGTCTACGCCTATCCCTTTGAAGGCTACTGGGTGGATGTCGGAACCATTCAATCCTTCTGGGAAACGAACCTGGCTTTGACCAGGCCGGATGGCAGTGAACAATTGAACTTGCACGACCCCAACTGGGTCATTCACACCCGCAGCGAGGAGCGTCCCCCGGTTAAGTTGGGCCCGCAGGCCCAAGTGGTCGATAGCCTCATCTCTAACGGCTGTGTCATCCGTGGGCGGGTGGAAAACTCGGTCCTATCACCGGGGGTGTATGTGTCGCCGGGCGCGGTGGTACGCGAGTCGGTTATTATCAATGATACCTGGATTGGGCCGGGCGCGATTATCGACCGGACGATTGTGGATGAAAATGCTGTTATCGGCGCGGGCACATTTGTGGGCTATGGCGAAGATATGACCCCCAACCAGCAGATGCCCGATAAACTCAATACCGGTATCACGGTGGTGGGCGCCGGCGCTCACATTCCGGGTGGCCTGGTTATTGGCCGCAATGTCTTGATTCATAGTGAGCGGGTAGAAAGTGACTTTCCAGCCACGGAAATTCGTAGCGGAGAAACGGTGTGAATGGGCGAATGAGCGAATGACGAATAATACTCATTCGCCCTTCGCTCATTCGCCATTCCTGAAGGGATGACAAAGATGAAAACACTCGTAATGATTATGGCCGGTGGAGCCAGTGAAGATTTGAGCGTGCTGACCGCCTCTCGCGCCGAACCGGCGATTCCGTTTGGCGGCAAATTTCGGATTATTGATTTTCCGCTGTCCAACACGGTCAATTCGGGGCTTTACAACGTGGCCCTGCTGACCCAATATTTGCCGCGTTCGCTCAACGAGCATGTGGGTGTTGGCAAGCCCTGGGATTTGGACCGTTCCCAAGGGGGGGTGCGCCTGCTGCAACCCTATCTGGGGCGTGATACCAGCGGCTGGCAGCGGGGCACCGCCGATGCTGTCCGGCGCAACATGGATTTTGTGGAAGAACAGCACGTGGACAATGTCCTGATTTTGGCTGGCGATCACATTTACAAAATGGATTATCGCCCCATGCTGCGCTCTCACCGGCAGACCCAGGCTGCGGTAACGGTCGCTGTACGCCGGGTAAGCCCCTTTGAAACCCACCGCTTTGGTATTGTCAGCGTCGATACCGATATGCGAGTCAGCGGCTTTAAGGAAAAGCCGCGCCGCTCCAAAGAAACCCTGGCTTCTATGGGAATTTATGTTTTTGACTTTCAGGCCCTGCGGGAAATTCTGCACGATGAAAGCCTGACTGATTTTGGCCGGGACGTGCTGCCGGCGATTCTCCGCTCCCACAAGGTTTACGCCCACACCTTTGAAGGCTACTGGGCCGACGTTGGCACGCTGCAAGCCTATTGGGAGGCCAATATGGCCCTGCTGGCCGAAACGCCCGCACTTGATCTGTACGATCCGCAGTGGGTTATCCACACCCGCAGCGAGGAGCAGCCACCGGTGCAGATTGGCTCCAATGCCTGGGTGGGCGGCAACCTGCTTTCCAACGGCTGTATTATTGAGGGGGTCGTCGAGCGCTCGGTGCTGTCGCCGGGGGTTCGGGTTGCGCCCGGGGCCATCGTGCGCGATTCGGTGATTATGAATGATACCCTGATTAACGCTAATGCCAAGATTGAGCGAGCCATCATTGATAAAGAAGTTTGGGTGGGCGAGGGAGCGGAAATAGGTTACGGGGTGGATAACGTACCCAATCGGCGTTATCCGGAGCGACTCAATACAGGCTTAACGGTCATTGGCAAACGGACACGCATTCCGGCCGGCCTCAAGGTGGGGCACAATGTCATCATCAACCCCCACCTCAATGAAGCTCATTTTCAGACCGATTTTGTCGCCAGCGGCGAGACAGTGTAAAAAATAGGAGTCCAAAATACATTTTGGACTCCTGACCTCGTTACGGATTCTTGGCTTCTTCCGCTTCGACCAACTTCCGCTCAAGAATTTGCTGCCATATTCCAATCGAATAGAGGCCGAACATCAATTCTCCATTTACCACATAAGCCGGCGTGCCCCGAATCCCCAAGACTCGCCGCCCCTCTTCAAAATCCTGGGTGATCCGGTCCAGATAGCGGCGACTCTCCATGCATTCCTTGAAAACAGCCATATTCAGGCCCAGTTTGCCTGCCAGGTCATCAATCGCGGCAAAATCGGCCTCACGGAGGCCGGTGAATAAATCCACCTGGTCATAGAGCAAATCGTGCATCTCCCAATAGCGACTCTGCTCGGCGGCGCAGTGGGCCGCATGGGCCTGGCGCACGGCTGAAGTGTGAATGCCGGATTGGGGATAATCACGGAAGATGTAACGCACCTTGCCGGTATCCACATACAGCTTGATAAGTTCTGGCAACGTCCCCCGGACGAAGACTTTACAGTATGGTCATTGGTAGTCGCCGTACTCGATCAGTGTTATCGGGGCATTGGGGTCGCCTTTAGCACGTTCATCGGCGGGATCGCGGGTGGGGATGAGTGAGGGAGTTGCTTCATTAGTTGCAGTCTGGTCTGACAATGCCGCTACCGAACCACAGGCTGACAGCAAGAGTAAAAGCCAGAGAATTAGGGCAGCTAAAAGGAGATTTTTGATCATTTGTCTAGTTAGTCTGGAGGGCCAGGCTTGCCTGGCCAACAAGCAGAGCCAGCGCTGCACTCCAATTTCTACTCTAGATTCGCGTGCCGTGCCCGCAAATCGTCCAGGCTTTGATTTCGAGCCGCCTGGAGGCGCGGCACCAGTGCGTCGAACAGAATCCAGGAAGCCTGCTCAAAGGCCGAACCCATCGCCTGGCCAGAACCACCACTACCGCCTTGATCGTCGGCCATGGTTTGGGCGGGAATATGCAGCACCACATCGGCCTGTTGGGGCAGAACAGCTTGGGGTTGGGCTGTAACCATCACAATCTTCCCGCCGACTTTCTTGGCAATTTTCATCAAGGCTTCGGTGGTGTAGATGTAGCCCGGCCCGCAGATCATTAGCAAAACGTCTTCAGGGCCAAGCGGCGGCGCGGTCACGTCGCCGACCATGTGGACGTCGAAACCGACGTGCATCATGCGCATCGCAAAGCTGCGCAATGTCAGCAATTCTCGTCCCAGGGCATAGGCCAGAATCCGGCGTGCGCCCAGCAGCGCCTCGCAGAAGGTGTCAACTTGGCTCTCGTCAACCCGGCTCATAATCTGGTCGAGTTCGGCTAGAATCTTGTGAGCAGTTTCGTAAGTGGTCATAGTAATCTCCTTTTTTATAAAATTTCTCTCCGGCGGATGAGCCGGTTCTGCAAAATGATGACAATTAGCAGGAACGCGCCCCGGATAACCGACTGCCAGTAGGCGCTCAGGCTAAATGAGCCGTAGCCGTTTTCAAAATTCAAAATATTGAAAATCAGGCCGAGCAGGATCACGCCGACCAGGGTTGCGCCGACAGACCCCAGGCCGCCGGTCAGCAGCGTGCCTCCCACTACCACAGCGGCAATGGCCGACAACTCCCAGCCGATACCCTCAGTGGGCAGGCCGGTGAAGGTCAACGAGGCCAAGATCACCCCGGCCAGACCGGCCAACCCGCCGCTCATAGCATAAACGCTCAACTTAATCCGGTCGGTGGACAACCCCATCAACCGGGATGCTTCCTCGTTGCCGCCGAGCGCCAGCACGTGCCGCCCGAAGCGCGTGTAGTTGAGAGTCAGCGAGCCAATGATATAGGCAGCCACCAGAATGATGACCGGAATAGGGATGCCAAAAGCATTCCGGCCAATTTCGATAAAGCCGCTGCCCGCGTCAACCCCTATTGAAGCGTTTTTAGCCAGGATAAGGGCCATGCCCCGGCCAGCCAGAAGAGTCGCCAGGGTGGTAATGAAGGGCGGGATACCGAGTTTGGCAATAACCCAGCCGTTGAACAGACCCACCAGGACTCCGGCTAAAACCGAGGCTAACAGGGTTGGGAATAAGCCGTAAGGGCTGATCAGGGCGGCCAGCACACTGGCCATCGCCGCCACCGCGCCCACCGATAGGTCAATGCCGCCGGTCATAATCACAAAGGTCATACCTAGGGCAATGAGGCCAAACATCGAATTGTAACGCAAAAATTCAGAAATATTGTAGGCGCCGAGGAAGCCCTCATAACGCAGCGCGCCAAAAATGACCAGCACTATCAGGGCCGCCAAAGCCCCTTGTCGCTGCAACACACCGGTCAATCGCGCCCGGCGATTGGAAGGACGGGGGCCAAAGGTGTCGTTTTTAGAAAGGGTTGCCATAACGTGTTCTCCGTCTCCCGCTAAGTCTGACGCTGGCGCTGGGCGTAAACGGCTACCAGAATGATCAGGGCATTGATCACTTGGGCGACAGGATAGGGTACGCCATTAGCCAGCAAGGTAAAACGAATCAACTGAATAATAAATGCGCCGAGCAGCGTGCCGATAATCGTCGCCTTGCCTCCGGTCAGCGGCGTGCCGCCGACTGCTACTGCGGCAATGGCATCCAATTCCATATTGAGGCCAACTAAGTTAGCGTCTGAAGCTGAGTTCAGGGAAATCACAATCAGCCCAGCCAGCCCAGCCAGCAGCCCGCTGATGGCGTAAACTGCTCGTTTGACCGGAGCAACCGGCACACCGGCTAGTCGGGCCGCCGACTCGTTGCCGCCGATAGCCAGCACATACCGGCCAAAGGTGGTGGTCCGCATCATCCAGGCGATCACGCCAACAATAATGAGCATCAGAATGACCTGGAACGGGATACCCAGCGGCCGGCCCAGGCCGATATATTGAAACCCCGGATTCTTAAAAGTTTGGAGATTGCCGTTGGTCACGACCTGGGCGATGCCGCGTCCGGCGATGTACAACACCAGGGTGCCAATAATCGGCTGGATATTAAAGGTGGTAATCAACCAGCCGTTGAATAAACCAAATAATCCGGCAATCAAGATAGGCACAATGATGGCAACCATATTGCCAATCACCGGATTATCCAGCGGGGGCACGCCGCTGAGAAAGATAAGCGGCGCAGTCGCTCCGGCGATAGCCATAAACGAGCCAACCGATAGATCAATCCCGCCGGTAGCAATAACCAGGGTCATACCGGTGGCAACAATCACAATGGTTGCTACCTGGGTCAGGTTGACATTGAGCGTTTGGACGGTTAAAAAATTGGGGGTAAACAGCGCATTATAGATAATCAGCAGCAGCAAGGCGGCCACCCCGGCATAAATGGAGGCGGCTCCGCGCATCCATTCGGGCAGCAGGGGGCGACGGGTTGGGCTGATGGTCGCTTGATTGAGATTAGCCATGAGCAGCCTCCTGCGGGGCTGGGGACTCAGCGTCGCCGTGAGCCATCACCGCCATAATCGCATCTTGGTTGATCGCGTCGTGCTCTAACTCGGCTACCGTCCGTTTGTCCCGCATAACCACCACCCGGTCGCTGCCCTCAATCAATTCCTCGATTTCGGACGAGATCATTAAAACGCCCAGGCCATTATCGGCCAGCTCGTTGATCAGCCGTTGGATTTCACCTTTAGCGCCCACGTCAATCCCGCGGGTCGGCTCATCAAGGATCAAGAGTTTGGGGTTGAGGCACAGCCAGCGGGCCAGCAGCACCTTTTGCTGGTTGCCGCCCGACAAATCTCGTATTTTTTGCTCCGGGTTAGCGGTTTTGATCCCCAGGAGCATGATGAAACGTTCGACAATCTCCATCTGTTTCTCGCTTGAGACAATCCCATTGCGCGCGAGAGTCGGCAGGGCAGCCAGGGTTAAATTTTCGCGTACCGACATGTAGGGAATAATTCCCTCGGCTTTGCGATCTTCCGAGCAATAGCCAATTCCGGCCCGGATGGCGTCGGCCGGCGATTGAAAATGGACCGGTTTTCCTTCCAGCCGCACTTCCCCGGCCTCAACCCGGTCGGCGGCAAAAATGGCGCGGGCCGTTTCGGTGCGGCCGGAGCCAAGCAGGCCGGCCAGGCCAACGATCTCGCCCGCCCGGACGCTGACGCTGGCTCCCTTGAGCGCCCGGCCACGCTGAAGCTTATCCGCCTCCAACAGGGTGCGTTCAGCTTCGTGGTGCTGGCTGGCGTCGAAGCCGGTTTGGCCGCGCTGAACCTCGCCCAACTCTTTGCCCAGCATTTTAGCCACCAACTCCAGCTTGCTAATCTCGTTAATGGCTCGTTCGTCTACCGTTTGCCCGTCGCGCATGATGGTCACGCGATCACAAATAACGTACAGTTCGTCCAGGCGGTGGGTAATAAAGATAACTGAAACACCGTTGGCTTTAAGCTGGCGGATAATATCAAAAAGGGTGGCCACCTCGCGTTCGTCCAGCGATGAGGTTGGCTCGTCCATCACTACCAGCTTGGTTTTAAATGAGACGGCGCGGGCAATCGCCACCATCTGCTGGGTAGCGATGCTAAAATTCATCAACGGCTGGCTTACATCCACATGCACGCCCAGACCGCCGAGTAAGTCAGTTGCCTCTTGATTCATCTGCCGCCAGTTAATAAGCCCCCAGCGGCGCGGCTCGCGCCCCATAAAAATATTTTCCGCAACTGAGCGGAAGGGGACCAGGTTGACTTCCTGGTAAATGGTGCTGATACCATTATTTTGGGCCTGCTGGGGCGAGTCAAACTCGACCGCCTGGCCATCAAAGGTGACGGTTCCGCCATCCCGGCGGTAGGCCCCGGTGAGGATTTTGATCAACGTGGATTTGCCCGCGCCATTTTCGCCGACCAGGGCATGTACTTCGCCTGGGGCCACACTCAGGCGGGCATTGGCCAGGGCCACCACGCCGGGGAAAACCTTGGAAATATTCTTCATTTGTAACAGAGGTTCGGTTTGGGCCACGGCTTTATCCTCGTAAATGGCGTGTGGCTGACCGCGCGCGAGGTCAGCCACACCCTTAGTTAAATTTAGTAGGCGTTGGCGATTTCGGCCGCCGCGTTGCTTGAATCGTAGAAATTATCAGGATTGATGATCTTATCGGGGATTTTCTCGCCGTTAGCATACTTCTCGAGTGTATCGAACGCCGACGGGCCGAAGCGTGGGTTGCACTCTACGGTCGCGCCCAGTTTACCATCAATGATGGCCTGGAGGGCGTCTTTCTCACCGTCAATTGAGACGAGGATGATATCTTTACCCGGCACCTTGCCGGCGGCTTCCAGCGCAGAGATAGCGCCGATAGCCATTTCGTCGTTATGGGCATAAACGGCGGTCACATCGGGATGCGCTTGCAGCAGCGTCTCCATCACCGTGCGACCCTTGTCGCGGGCAAAGTCGCCGGTTTGGGAGTCCAGAATTTCCATGCCTGCCTCACTCTTGATCCGCTCGTCAAAGCCTTTCTTGCGGTCATTGGCCGGCGATGAACCAACAGTGCCTTCCAGCTCGATGATCTTGGCCTTGCCGCCGGTGGCTTTAATCAGCCATTCAGCCGCTCGTTTGCCTTCTTCGACAAAATCTGAGCCGATGAAGGTGACATAATCTTGACCCGGTTTGGCAATGGTTTGGTCCACATTGCGGTCCAGTAAGATCACCGGGATACCAGCGGCTCTGGCCTTGAGCACGGCCTGAGCCAGGGGCTTTTCCTCGCGCGGAGCCAGGAAGATGGCGTCCACTTTTTGGGCAATCATCGAGTCAACGTCGGCCACTTGCTTGGCGGCTGACCCGGCGGCATCGGTGTAAACCAGTTCATAACCGCGCTTGGCTGCTTCTGCTTGCATGCTAGCAGTCTGGGCCAGACGCCAGGGGTTATTGCTTTCGGTTTGAGCAAAGCCGACCTTGTACTTGTCTTTTTTGGTCAGCTTGGGTAAACCACCCTCAGTGCTGCCCCCACCACCAGCGCCACCGCAGGCAGTAATCGCTATCGCTAGCATGGCGAGCACACTTAGAACAATAAACCATTTTCGTTTCATCTCAATCTCCTTTGATTTTCTAGGTCCTGCATTGTCTTTAAAAATTGGATAAAGCTAGGACAAACTAAAGATGTCTCGCGCGCCAAGACATCCGGGGGGTGGCGCCGATTTGGGTAATTGAACATCCCCTCCTTTCTCCTCTTTGGTGGCTCCGAAGCAATTGCTTAATCTCGCGGATACCTTGGAGCGATACCCTGACCATGACTTGCAATTGCGGAGACTTTAGGCCAGCGGCTTGACCTTGGTCAATGCACCGCATGAGCTACGAATCACTAATTTGGTCGGCAAGCGAACCGGGTTGGGTGGAGTTGGCCGACCATTAATCCGGTCTATCAGCAAGCGGATACCCAGCCGACCCAGGTCATAGGTGGGTTGATGAATAGTGGTTAAAGGTGGCGTAAAGTAGGGTGCGGCCGGAATATCATCAAAACCAATAACAGCCATATCTTGGGGAATGTGCAGACCATGCTCAGTTAAAGCCCACAAAGCTCCTTGAGCCATGCGGTCGTTTTGGACAAACAGAGCGGTGAAGTCCAGTTGCCGCTCAAGCAAACACCGGACCGCCTGATAACCGCTGGCGTAAGTCCAATCCCCGGTGGCAACCCAGGCCTCAATAGGGGTGATATGGGCTTCTTGCAAGACCTCGCTATAGCCTCGCAGCCGTTCCTGGCATTCATACATATTCGCCGGACCGGTAATGTGAGCAATCCGACGATGTCCCAAATCTAACAGATGGCGGGTTGCTTCGCGAGCGCCCTCACAATTTGTAACACCCACGGTGGTAATATTTTGTCGAGTTGAGGCGTAACCAATCGTTACAATGGGCAGGTGGGGCGAAATGTGGCCAAAAATCTCATGGGTATCCTGCTCAGTGCCATGATAAACCACAAACAAACCTTCAAACCGATGCTGGCCCAATAAGGGTGAGCGCAGGGGTTCACCAGAAGGGCTGTGCTCGGCGCTGCCGACAAACATGAGGTAGCCCTGTTCACGCGCTTCGGCTTCGGCCCCTTCGATGATGCGGGCGTGGGTATAATCGTTAAAATCGGCGGTGAGGATGCCTAAAACGTAAGTCCGGCGAGAAACCAGGCTGCGGGCAATCGCATTGGGTTGATAGCCCAACTCATTAATAGTGGCTATGACCCGCTGGCGCGTTGTTTCGGCAATATCTGCCTCGTCGTTGACGACTCGAGAGACTGTTTTAATTGAGACGCCCGCCCGGTGCGCCACGTCGCGCATCGTTACAGACATAAAGCTTACTCCCAGGCCAAACGTTTGAGGTATATTAACAGGTTGTCAACGTTGTCAGCGCAGTTTAACATACCCAATGACTATTGTCAAAAACACCTCTGACAAAGCCTAAGCCGACTGTCTTTCTTCAATCGGCTTGGACATTGAATCTATTTGGCCTCCAATGTACTATTAGTTGTTTATTGCCACAAATCGTGACCAGAAGAAACGTTAAATTCAAGACGCGCTAGTCTTAGGATTAGGAGGATGTTTCAATTGTATGATAGAATAGGCTTTTGTCAAAAAATGGAATAATGTTTTGACAAAAGGTCAAAAACTTAATAAAATATGAAACAATGTTTCATTATGGAGAGGTAGTAATGGCGAATGAGTCAAACGTTGATCGGGCTTTGACAATCCTCCAGTTTCTGGCTCGCCACCCCGGCGAACATGGCGTTCGTGCTTTGAGCGCCGTGTTAGGACTGAGTCCTAGTACTGTGGTCCGTTTGCTCAAATCTCTGGTGCAATCTGGTTTTGTGCGCCAAAATGAAGCTACCAGCCGTTACACAATTGGTGTACAAGCGGTTCAGCTTGGCTTGGCTGCCCTTAGTACCTTTGATCTGACGGCGATTGTACCGTCTTACCTTCAGGCTTTGGTCGCCGAAACCGGCGAGTCTGCTTTTCTGGCGGTGCTCGATGATGGTGAAGTGGTTTACTTGCTCAAACAAGAAGGGCAGCATGCTATTCGGACCACCGCTGTATTAGGCAGCCGTCGGCCAACCCACTGTACCGCACTTGGCAAGTCGTTTCTGGCAACGATGCCTCCGGCCGAGGCCAAAGCGTTACTGGAGCGCAAAGGGATGCCGGCCATGACTTCTCAGACCATCACCGACCTGAATAATTTATGGGAGGAATTGGCCCAGGTGCGGCTACGTGGTTACGCTGTTGACCGCGAGGAAGTTGAAGAAGGGTTGATGTGCTTGGGTGCACCTATTCGCAACCACCTAAGTCAGACGGTTGCCGCCATTAGCATGGCTGGCCCAGTGGTCCGAGTCTTGCCCTACGAAGAGCGGTATGGGCGTCGCGTGGCTGCCGCTGCTCAGGAGATTTCTTTGGCTCTGGGTTATGTGCCGCGTCTGGCAACCGACTTAGTGGGGATCTCGCCCTAACTCAGTTTGGTCAAAAAGATGACTCCTAATCTCAAAATTCATTCGTCTCAAAGTCACACAATCCCAATGAAAGGCAAATGATGAGATGATTATCACCGATGTTACCACCCTTAAATTGCGTTATGATATGCCGGTGGCTATGGCCGACGCCATTCACTACATGCCCAGCCGGCCTACCCTTTTGATCCAAGTCCACACGGATGAGGGTATTACCGGTTTGGGCGAAGCCGCAACTTATGGCGGTTTTCTGGAAAGCACCGAGGCAATCGTCCTGAATGAACTGCGCCAGACTATCCTGGGCCAGGATCCCTTCAAAGTGGAGAAACTGTGGCAGATGATGGCTACTCGCGCCCATCAGCGCGGCCGGCGGGGCATGCTGATGATGGCGATTAGCGGCATTGACATTGCTCTGTGGGACATTGTCGGCCAGGCGACCCGCACCCCGCTGTACCGGCTGCTCGGCGGCTACCGCGATACCCTCGACGCTTACGCCTCCGCCGGTTTCTACGCTCAGGATAAAGATGTGACAGCGTTGGCCATTGAGGTTGCTGGCTACGTCGAGCGCGGTTTTCGCTATGTCAAAATTAAAGTTGGACGTAATCCAGAGGTAATGCTTAACCCACTCCATGATATGCCGGCTACCGACTACGCCACAGCTACGCTGGAAGAGGATGTCGAGCGGGTGCGAGCCGCTCGCGAGGCCATCGGCCCCAAAGTGCGGCTGGCCATTGACGCTAACAATGCCTGGACGCCATCCGTGGCCCTGCGTTTTATGCGTGAGGTAGATCGCTTCAATATCTACTGGCTGGAGGAGCCGGTCGCTACCGATGACCTTGAGGGCAGTGCCCTGGTGGCCCATCAGCTTGACACACCGGTGTCTGGCTACGAAACCGAAACCGGCCTGCCCGGCTTCCGCGAACTCATCACCCGCCGGGCGGTGGATATTGTCCAGCCGGATGTCATCTGGACCGGCGGTATCACCGAATGTCGTAAAGTAGCTGCTCTGGCCCAGGCTTACGGCTTGCCGGTCATTCCCCACGTCTTTTCCTCGGCGGTCAGCTCGATTGCCAATATGCATTTCATCGCCGCCATTCCCAACGGGGGCCTGCTGGAATTTGACCAAAATCCCAACCCGCTCCGTTCAGAGCTCTTTGAGACGCCGATAGAAATTACGCCAGAGGGTAAAGTTCATCTACCGGACGGGCCAGGGCTAGGGGTCAAGCTCAACCAAGAAACAATTGAGCGGTATCGAGTTTAGGGGGAGATTGGAAGGAACGCTGGAAAACTTATCAGTCATCCACCTGTCGTTTCTCGTTTCCCAATCCAGTTTGAAACGAGAATGAAGATAAGTCCAAAATCCAAAATCCAAAATTTTCACAGAGGAGTCAAAACAATGAAGTTACAAAGCAAAGTAGCTATAGTGACCGGCGGGGCGCAAGGGATGGGCCGCGCCATTTGTTTGCGTTTTGTTCAGGAAGGGGCCAGCGTGGTGGTGGCCGATGTGAACTTGGCCGGAGCGCAAAAGGTAGCGGATGAAATTGCCGGCATAGGCGGCAAAGCCGTGGCCGTACAGGTAGATGTGCGCAACCAGGAGCAGGTGCAGCGCATGGTTGACACCGCCGTCGAGCAGTTCGGCGGACTGGACATCCTGGTGAACAACGCCGGCGTGGGCAAAATTATCCCCTTCTTTGAGACCACCGAAGCCGACTGGGATTTCCTGTTCGACATCAACTGCAAGGGCCTGCTCTGGTGCAGCCAGGCCGCAGCTAAAGTGATGATTGCCCAGGGACGCGGTGGCAAGATTATCAACCTGGCTTCCCAGGCCGGGCGGCGCGGTGAAGCCCTGGTGCTGGCCTACTGCGCCAGCAAAGCTTGCGTTATCAGCATGAACCAATCCATCGCCCTGGCCCTGGCCGAGCACAAAATCAATGTCAATGCTATTGCCCCCGGTATCGTGGACACGCCTTTCTGGGATGAAGTAGATAAACAATTTGCCAAGCTACTGGGCTGGGAAGTGGGCGAACCCAAACGCCGTTTTACTGCCTCAATCCCGTTGGGCCGCATTGAGCAGCCCGAAGACGTAGCCGGCATGGCCGCCTTCCTGGCCTCATCCGACGCCGATTACATCACCCAACAATGCTTCAACGTAGATGGTGGTAACTGGCCGAGCTGAAGTGACATGAAACGTAAAGCGTAAAACGTGATAAGGTAATGATATGACGTCGTAAATCCCTCACGGTTCACGGAATTTGATAGCAACTAAATTAAGGAGACCCTGATGAGTCTTATAGATATAACCCAAAAAATTTATCTTATGCGTATCGGCCCGGAGTGGTGTGGAGCTAGCAGTGGGCAGATCCGGCCTGTGCTAAATCCGGCTACCGCCCAAGTGTTTGCCGAAGTGCCTGAAGGAACTCGTGAAGACGCCCATGCCGCCCTGATAGAAGCTCAAAAGGCGCAGCCAGCGTGGGAGGCTTTATCCGGTGTCCAGCGAGCCGGTTATCTGCGGCGCATTGCTGCCCTAATTCGGGAAAACGCCGACGCCCTGGCTCGGCTGGTGGTGCTGGAGCAGGGCAAACCCCTGTTTGAGGCCCGCAACGAAATCGGTGGTACCAGCGAGTTTTTTGAATATTTTGCTTCTTTTGGGCGGAGTACTGTGGGCGAGCTTGTGGCCTCCGACAACCCCAAAGAGGACATCTGGATTCGAGAAGTGCCTTATGGCGTAGTGGTCGGTATTATCCCCTGGAATTACCCTTCGGCGCTGTTCTCCCGCAAGGTAGCCCCGGCCCTGATGGCCGGCAACACCATTGTGCTCAAACCACACGAAGACACGCCGTTGAGCGCGCTGGCCCTAGCCAAGATTGTCGAAGCGGCGGGTATTCCGGCGGGAGTGGTCAACGTGGTCACCGGTGCGGGTCTCGAAGTTGGCGACGCCCTGGTGCGCGACGACATCACCCAACTGGTCACCATGACCGGCTCGGTGCGGGCCGGCCGCCAGATTTTGGAGGCCGCCGCCAAGAACATCACCGTCGTCTCGCTGGAACTAGGCGGCAAAGCGCCCCTGATTGTGATGGACGACGCCAATGTTGACCTGGCAGTACGCAACGCTATTACCGCTCGTTTCATGAACTGTGGCCAGGTTTGCACCTGCAACGAACGCACCTATGTTCACCGCCGCGTGTTTGATCAGTTCCTCAGCCGCTACATCGAGATGGCCGGTCAACTGCGCATGGGCGACCCGATGCAGTTGGGCATCGAGCTGGGGCCAAAGGTCAACCAGGTCGAATTGGAAAAAATTGAGCGCATGGTTAACCGGGCCAAAGAGCAAGGCGCGGAGGTGGTTATGGGCGGTAAGCGGCCCGAAGGCGAGCAGTTCCGCCGGGGTTACTGGTACGAAGCCACCATCCTGACCAACGTGCACAACGACATGGACATCATGCAACAGGAAATTTTTGGCCCCATTTCGCCGGTAATGGCCTTTGACGACTTTGAGGAGGCTGTGGCCCTGGCCAACGATACCAAGTATGGCCTGACCGCCTACCTGTTCACCAATGACATTAAGCGCATGATGCACGCCGTGCGAGCGATTCGCTTTGGCGAAGTCTACATTAACAAGATTATGCCGGAGCAACTGCAAGGCTTTCATGGCGGTTACGGCCTGAGCGGCCTGGGCGGCGACGACGGCAAGCACGGCCTGGCCCATTACTCCCGCAAAAAGACTGTCTACCTGAGCTACGACGATACTCTGCCTGGCTATCTTATGCCTTACCCCAAAGCGTAAACCCGGCAAAACATAGCACTGGCTTGTTTGTAGCTTAGCTCTCCTTCAGGTGGTCACCCTTGAAGGAGAGTTTTTTGTTTAACAAACAGTGCCAATAAAAAATTAGCTCATTGACAGGGCAAGAAAAAATGTTATACTATGGCAACCTTAATAAACGGGAACATTGTTGCGCCATACGCAACATGAAGGTTCAATTAAGTTAGGAGGAATTGTCCGTTGAGCATCAAAACTGCAGATATTGTCATTGTTGGCGGGGGCTTGTATGGGGCCAGTGTGGCCTATAATCTGGCCCAACACGGCGCAAAAAACGTGGTGGTGCTGGAACGAAAAGCGATTTGTTCCGGCGGTACGGCTAAATCGTGCGCCATTGTCCGCACCCATTACTCGATCCAGGCCAATATGCACCACGCCGTGGAGAGCCTCAAAATCTTTGCCAATTTCAACGAGAGGGTTGGGGGTGAGTGCGGTTGGCATCGCACCGGCTATCTCATTCTCGGCCCGGAAGAACATCGTGAGCCGATGCAGCAGGTCTTCCGCATGCAAAACGAATACGGTGTTGACACCCAAACCCTCACCCCCGCCGAAGCTCACCAGATTCATCCTCTGCTGCAATTTGATGATGTAGATGTGATTGGCTATGACACCCTGACCGGCTACTGCGACCCTTACCTGACCACCACCGCCTACGCCCAGCGCGCCAAAGAGCTGGGCGTGACCATCCACCCTGACACTCCAGCCACCGGCCTGCATCTCAACGGCGCAGTCAAAACCGTGCAGACCCCCAACGGTGACTTTGAAGCTCCGGCGGTCATTTTGCTGGCCGGGCCGTGGACCAACAACCTCACTCAGAGCGTCGGCCTGCAATTCCCCTATGTCATCAGCCGCCACAAAGTCATTACCCTTAAAATTGACCGGCCCTACCAGGCCAACTGGCCCATCGTTAAAGACCTGACCACGCCGGATAAAATCTACTTCCGGCCTGAGACCGGCGGCGTAGTGCTGATTGGCACCGGCGATCACGGCGACCCCATCGAGGATGCCGACACACTGACCGATAATGTAGGCATGGATCACGTGGCCCGGATTGACCGGCTTATTTCCAACCGTATGCCCGCCTTTGCCGAGGCCGAATACACTGCTGGCTGGACCGGCCCGTATGACATCACCTCCGACTGGAATCCGTTGGTCGGTGCGGTGCCGGGCTACGAAGGGCTGTATGTGGGGGTCGGCTTTAGCGGGCACGGCTTCAAACTGGCCCCGACCATTGGCGAGGGCCTGGCCCAAACGGTGTTGGGGCAAACGCCCCGCGTGCCAATTGACATCTACGCCTTGACTCGTTTCGACGAGGGCAAAGTACTGCACGGCGCTTACGGCATTGGCTCGATTTCGTAACGCGCTCACCTTCCCGGCCGGGTGGGGGGTGAGTGGGACCTGGCTGGGTTGGTTCATGGCCCTTTTTTCCAGCTTTGCTTTTAGCATTGCCACCCCTCTTGCCAAAGGGGCGATTGACTCCGGGTTGGATCCGACCACCCTGCTGACCCTCCGGCTCATCCTCTCGACGCTGCTGCTGGGCGTCTCAATTGCCCTGACCACACCCGCTTATTTACACCTGGACCGCCGCGGACTATTAGTTTGCGGCGTCGCCGGGCTATCCAACGGTGTTGGTATGTTGACCTATTTTTTGGCCCTGGCCCGGATTGACGGTTCCTTGGCCGTGATGATCTTTGCCATCAGCCCACTGGTCACCCTGGCTTTTCTGGCTCTGCGCGGTGAACGCTTTTCGCGGCGTCACTTTTTTCGGCTGGCTTTGGGGCTGGGGGGTGTTTACCTGTTGATTGGCCCGGCTGGCCGGGTTGATTGGCTGGGGGTCTTGCTGGTGCTGGTCACCGTGTGCACCTTTGCCCTCCACCTGGCTCTGATCCAGTGGTTTTTGCAACCTTATGATGCTCGGACCATCACCTTTTACGTTGTCGCGACCATGACCATAGTCAATTCTGGATTGTGGTTGACCCAGGGAGGCGAATGGCACAATGTGGGCTGGTCCGGTTGGCTGATTATTGGGGTGTTGGCCCTGGTCAGTACTTACCTGGCTCGGCTGGCCATGTTTGAGGGGGTTCGCCGCCTGGGGGGCAGTCAGGTAGCTCTACTGCTGCCGCTGGAAACCTTGTTGGCGGTGATCTGGTCGGTGGCCTTTTTGGGCGAGCGGCTGAATATGGGAGAATGGCTCGGCGGGGGGCTGATTTTGGGCAGTGCGCTGCTGGCTATCCAGCGACTCAATTGGGCGCGCTGGCGGCCACGTTGGCGAGTCTGGTCACGATTGTAAATTGGTGGGTTGCATGGGTGAAAATCTTTCACCACAGAGACACAGAGGCACAGAGGAGTAAGGTTTAAGACATTAGGTTGAAGGAAATGGAACACAACGAGTCGGGAATCAACCAGATTACTGAATAGATAATCGGTGCGGCAATAGAAGTGCATCGAGCTTTAGGGCCAGGATTGTTTGAGAGCGTCTATGAAGATTGCATGAGGGTCGAGTTGAAGCTTCGACGGCTGCTTTTTGAGCATCAAAAACCTGTCGCTTTGGAATATAAGGGTCATCCAGTTGGAACAGAGTTGAAGATTGATTTACTGGTGGCTAACCTGGTCGTGGTTGAATTGAAGTCGGTTGCTTTACTCCTGCCAGTACATGAAGCCCAACTGTTGACTTATCTGAAACTGACCAAATGTCCTGTTGGCCTATTGATCAATTTCAACGTTCCTGTTATAAAACAGGGCATCAAACGGATGATGAACACCCTTAACCTACGAAAATACGGAGGCACAGAAGCACAGAGATAAAGAAAAGAATTAAGAGCCTCTGTTCGTCTTTGTGCCTCTGTGGTAAAAATTTGCATGTTTCACATCACCCGACTTCATCGTCTCAAATTTTTAAGCGAACTGCGTCTGCCCGAAAGCTGGCTCGGTTGGACCTTGGCCATTACCTCCACCATCGCCTTTAGCCTGGCTACGCCCTTGGGTAAGGCTGCGATTGATCTGGGCATCACCCCGACCACGATTTTGGTGCTGCGCTTTGGAATTTCCGTGGCGCTGCTGGTTATTACCCTAAGCCTGACCACCCCGGACAAACTGCGGGTTGACCGCAAGGGCCTACTGGTCATCTTCGGGGCCGGGTTTATCAATGGCTTCGGGGTGCTCTCCTTTTTCTGGTCGCTCACCCGGCTCGACGCCTCGGTGGCGACCATGATTTTTTCACTTACGCCGCTGGTGGTGCTGGCCGTGCTGGCCCTCGGCGGCGAGAAACTGACCTATCGCCACCTGATCCGGCTGGCGATAGGCTTGATCGGGGTTTACCTGCTCATCGGCCCCGGCGGTCAGGTAGACTTGGTGGGAGTTCTATTGATCTGCGGCAGCATGGTTGGCATCTCCATCGAATTTGCCTTGATCCAGTGGTTTGCCCGCACCTACGGCACGCGGACGATTACCTTGTACGTGATGGCCGGCATGCTGACCACCATCGGCGCCTTTTGGGGGATGCAGGGCGCGCCCTGGCCCGACACAGGCTGGCAGGGTTGGTTAATAATCGGCGTGATGGGCCTGATCACCGGCTACTTTGCCTGGTGGGCCATGTTTACCAGCATGCGCTACATCGGCGGCAGCCAGGTCATCCTGCTCACCCCGCTGGAGACGCTGCTGTCGGTGCTCTGGTCGGTCCTGTTTTTGCAAGAGCAGCTCTCCGCCTGGCAGTGGCTGGGTGGGACTTTTATCCTGGCCAGCGCCGTGCTGGCCGCCAAACGGCTGAGCCGGGTCAAGTGAGAACCTGAGAATGGATCGAGACTTGGCCCTTCAACGCCAGCGACTGAACGCCACCGGTATCGGGCTGGCCGGGATCGAGGGGGTGTGGTGGCTGCCCGCCGCCGAGCCCTTTGCCCTGCCTGCCCAAACTGCCCGCGTTTTGGCCGAGATTGGCCGGGCTATTTTTGGCCTGTTTGATGCAGTAACAGATCTTTACGGCACCCCGGCCGGAGCGAGCGGCGGCCTCGATGATCTGCTGAATTATAAAGTCCCACCGCATATGCCACGCCTGCTAAGCGGCGGCCGGGTTGAGTCGGTGCGCCCGGATTTTCAATTGGTCATCCAGACCTCAAAGGTCTCAAAGACCTTTGAGGTCTCTTTAGTAGCCACCGAATTGGAAATCTGTCCCTCGACCCACGGCTTTGCCCATGCTATGCAGGTTGGCTATGGCCTGCCCCCCGATTTAGTGGAGAGCTTTGCCCGCTATTTGAAAGGGCGAGAGTTGTTGTTTGTGGGCACGAGTCAATGGAGCGAGTTCCTGTTCGAACAACTGGCCTTCTGCCGCGCCCTGGCTGAAATGGGCGGGCGCGGGCGAGTCTTGTATGACCTGCCGGTCGCCACTCTGGCCGCTGAAGTGCGCCGGGGGCAGCGCTGGCAGCCGCCGATGTTTGGCATCAAGCACAAGTCGCCCGGCTGGAACGACGACCTCTTGGGGCGGATCAAAGCCCACGGATTTGAACCTTTTCTCTGGCCCGATGACGACACCTGGCCGGAGGATGTCGGCAATGCCGTCGTTTTTCGCTTTGGCTATTTTGACTGTTTTGCGCCGGACAAGCTGGCCCGTTTCCGGCAGTGGCAGGAGCGAGGCGCAACCCTGCTCAACCCGGCCATGTTCATTCTGGACAGCAAGGTCATCATGGCCGCTTTGCAGTCGCCGCGGGTGCGAGCTCACAT
This sequence comes from uncultured Caldilineaceae bacterium, assembly GCA_964604225.1. Lineage (GTDB taxonomy): Bacteria > Chloroflexota > Anaerolineae > 4572-78 > J111 > DSQQ01. The sequence goes on along the minus strand of CAZRYD010000025.1, from coordinate 5,689 downwards.
CGCCGCGGCCAAGCCCGACGCGCTGCCGCTGTTGGATGGTTGTATTCCTGAAACGCTGCTCTTGCGAGCGGAAACCTGGGGCCAGGTTAGGGCTGAAAAAGATGCCTGGGTGGTCAAGTATGCCGGCTTCGACGGGGGTAATCAAGCCTGGGGTGGGCGCAGCTTGCAACTGGGCATGCATCACTCTGTCGAAAGTTGGCGGCAGGTGTTAACTCAGGCTCTGGAACTACCCTGGCCGGTGGTCGCCCAGCGGGTCGTGCCCTCGGCGCAGGTGGATATAGCTTATCTGGATGTGCGGAATGAGGTGCAAGTGATGCACCAAGGCGCCACCCGCCTGCGCACGTTCTTTTTGCGCGACGACCCGGAGGCCATCGTCTGCGGCGCGCACCTGACCGTCTCCGGCGGCACAATGCAGGTCTCCGAAGCTACCGATGCCGTGCAGGCTCCCGTAGTGTTTCACGATGGGGTAGTGGCTGCAAAGTAAGTGATGGGGTCCCAAAGCTGAGCTTTGGACTCCGAAAACCATCACTTACAATTTAACCATTATCTACGATGGGGCATAGGCGCGAAAAGATTCTCACCTGAACCGGCCGCTTTTGACCTGATAGGATCATCTACCAGGCAGAAATCAACCTAAAACTTGTGAAATTTGGCTGATTCGTGACAATATTAAGAGTCTCATCTTTAATCCATTTTAGCCAAAAGGAGAAAACGAGCATGACTCAATCCGATGCTGTTCCCAATGCCCCTAACCCGCCTAAACCTAAATCGCGCGGCCGGCAAATCGGCTGTGGTATTTTAGTTGTGGCGGCGCTGGTTTGTGCGGTCTGTGCGGGGGTTAATTTTTACCAGTACACGGTCCAAAAGAATAACTATGAAGCCGGTCACGCAGCTTACCTGAAGGCGGACTGCGCTACGGCTCTTCCCCTTTATGACCTGGCGATCAATGGCGGCGGCCTGGGCGGTGATAGTAACGAAGCGGCCAAGCTGGCGGTGACGGAAAAGGCGGAGTGTGGAGAATTGCAAAAGGCGATTGACGCCCAAACGGACGGCGATTTCGGGGCGGCTCTGGCCGGTTATGTTAACTTTTTAGAGACTTACTCGCAGACGCCCCTGCTCCCGGCGGTGCGCAATCAGACTGAGGCTCTGT
>CAZRYD010000025.1:3067-4529 GCA_964604225.1 uncultured Caldilineaceae bacterium | reverse complement strand
TTCAAAGAGGGCGAAGCCATAGCCGAGCAGGCCGATCTCTCTTTGTGCCAGCAGTTTGAGGCCCTGCGCGAACAGGAGTTTGTGCCGGCCAAAGAAGCGACGCTGCCGCCCTTGCTGCTGGCCTGCGGCCAGGCCCACGAGGATAACAATGATCCGACCAGCGCTATCGGCCTGTATCAACTGCTCCTGACGGATTATCCCGATCATCCACTGGTCGAGCAAACCACTACTGCCCTGGCTCGAGCTTCTGTGGCGGAAGCGCGGGCGGCCGGCGCGGGCGATATTCCGGCCCCTCAAAGCGTCGGCGGTAGCGGCAGCGGCCCGGCTAAAGTGGTCATTCAAAACGACTCGCCCGAAAAACTCAGCATCATTTTTAGCGGCCCCGAAGCCCGCATCGAAGAGTTGGAACCCTGCGCCACCTGCACCAACTACAGCGGCGCTGGCCCGGAGTCGTGCCCGGAGCAAGGACCGATTGGCACCTATGAATTGCCCTCGGGGGATTATGACGTGGTGGTCAAATCCATCAGCGACGAGGGCGTCACCCCTTTCACCGGCCAGTGGAACTTGACCGATGGTGAAGAATATTATAGCTGCTTCTTCCTGATCACCAGCATCCGGTAAATCTAGGGTTACGTAGTATATCTTCCCGGAAGCTACCTCGGAGTCAAGTTGTTTGGATCACGAGGCGTTTTTTCAGACTTAGATTCAACTTTCGGGAAGGTTTTATTGTCAACCAAAAATAAATGGAGAGCCAAGTTATGACCCGTGAAAATCGTCGGCGTGAACGACGCGAGCACAGCCAGCACAAGGTCAATCCCTTCCCCGCCGGTCTGGCAGGCGGTTTATATAAACCTTTAAGTGAGATCGAGGTGCAGCGCATCCACGAGGCGGCCCTAAGCGTGCTGGAACGGACCGGCGTGGAAATCCTGGAGTCGGAGTGCCGCTACTTGTTTGAACAGGCCGGGGCTAAAGTGGACCCGGCCCGCAACCGGGTGTTTATTCCGCGCGGCCTGGTCGAAGCGCGCTTAAAGCAGGCCAATCGCCAGGTAATGCTGTACAGCAAGGATGGCCAAACCGATCTCGATCTGCGCAGCAAGCGCGTCCACCTGGGCACCGGCGGCGCGGCCATCCTCATCCTCGATCTGGAAACGGGCCGCGCCCGCGAAACGTGCCTGCGCGACCTGTACGACATCGGCCGGCTGGTCGAGACGCTGGACAACATCCATTTTTATCTGCGGCCGGTAGTGGCCCGTGAGTTGTCCAATGAGGACATTGACCTCAATACCTTTTATGCCGCCCTGATGGCGACCAATAAGCACGTGATGGGTGGCTGTTACTTTGCCAGCAAGGTGGCCGAAATCAAAAAGCTTGGCTCGCTCATCGCCGGGGGGGAGGACAAATTTTTAGAGCGGCCCTTCCTCTCCTTCAATTTGGGCTTCGTGGTCAGCCCGCTGCGCTTTGC
>CAZRYD010000025.1:0-2967 GCA_964604225.1 uncultured Caldilineaceae bacterium | reverse complement strand
CAGATGTCCCATTTTTATGGGGTGCCTATTTATAACACCTGCGCCCTGACCGACAGCAAAGTGCCCGATGTCCAGGCCGGTTTTGAGAAGGGCTTGACGACAGCAGTCACGGCGTTGGCCGGAGCGGAGTACAATCACCACGCCGCCGGTATGCTGGAGTCGATGCTGGCCGTGGCCTATGAGCAGTACGTTATTGACGACGACATCAACGGCCAGGTGATGCGCCTGGTGCGCGGCCTGGACGTGAGCGAGGAGTCGCTCTCACTCGATGTAATTCACGAGGTTTGTAATGGGGAAGGCCATTATCTGGGCCACCCCCAAACCCTGGCCCTGATGAACAGCGAGTATTACTATCCCCACACCGCCGACCGGGCCAGCCGCGCCGATTGGGAAGCCGCCGGCAGCCTGGACATGCGCGAGCGCGCCCGCCGCCAGGCCCGCCAAACCCTGCAAAGCTTCTTCCCTGAGATTGTGCCGGAGGAGGTAGACCGGCACATGCGGAGTGAGTTCAATATTCTGCTACCGAGGGAGGTGATGAGGCCGGGAGGGTATTTGTGAACTCAAAGATACCGATTGAACAAACAAAGTTGTGGCGTATCCCGCACCTTGACAATGTCGAACTGCTTTACGCCACCTATATCAAGCAGAATTTTGCTCGCCACGCCCACGATGGCTTTCCGCTGGGAGTGGTCGAGCGGGGCGCGATGGGTTATTATTATCGTGGAACCAATGTGGTTGCTCCGGCGGGCAGTGTGGCCGTGATCAACCCAGGAGAGCCGCACACCGGCCACGCGGCGGATTGGGGCTGGACCTATCGCATGGTTTACCTTGAAACCAGTGTGTTGGAGCAAGCTGCCGCCCAAATTGCCGACCGGCCCAGAGGCGTCCCTTTCTTCCAAACCGAGGTTATCTGGGATGATGAATTGGCCGGGTTGTTGAGGCATTTGCATCGCACCCTGGAATTACCCGCTGTCCCTCGACTGGAGCAGGAAACAAAACTATTGTGGACGCTCGCCCAACTTATCCTCCGCCACGCCGACGACCCACCCAGGCCCCGCCCAGCGAACTATGAAGATCAAATCATCAGACGGGTCCAGGAATTTATTGAGGATAACTACGCTGAAGATATTTCATTGAAACAGTTAGCCGCTCTGACCCATTTCAGCCGTTATCATTTGCTCCGGGTATTTCGGACCGTAGTCGGCATGCCGCCGCATACCTACCTCACTCAGGTGCGGGTGAACCGAGCCAGGCAGCTTTTGGCTCAAGGCCGGCCGATTGCCCAGGCGGCTTTGGCCGCCGGCTTTGCCGATCAGAGCCATCTGACCCGCCATTTCAAGCGCATTTTTGGGGTCACCCCGGGTCAATTTAGCAATAGTGTTCAAGACCGTTAGGAGAAAGGCATCTAAACTATAAGCAGCCTAAAAAATGAAAGGACTGCTTATGGATAGAAAATTTACTGCTTATCTTCAACTGGCCCTGGCGATGGTGTTGGTCGGCGGCTCGGTGGTGACGGGCAAACTGGTTATTGCCAGCTTTCCGGTCTTTCTGGCGTCAGAGCTAAGATTCATGCTGGGGTGTCTGATTTTGACGCCGCTGCTGCTCAAAACAGAGGGTTTCAAATCTATCGGTAAAAAGGATGGGCTGGTCTTGTTCCTTCAGGCCTTGACCGGAGTCTTTTTGTTTAGTATTCTGTTGCTCTACGGCCTCAAATTTACCAGCGCCGTCGCCGGCGGGATTATCGCCAGTACAACCCCGGCGCTCATTGGCTTAATTTCCGTTCTTTTTCTAAAAGAGCGACTGACTCTGAACGTCGGGACAGGTATTGCTTTCAGCCTCATTGGAATTTTGATAATTAACCTCCTGGAGAGCAGTACCGACACAACATCCGGTTCAGCGCCGCTGTTGGGAAATTTGCTTATTCTGGGGGCGGTCATCGGCGAGGCCCTTTTTGTGATCTTTCCCAAAGTGCTGTCTAATCGGGTGTCTGCTTTGGGTACCGCCACCTGGGTCAACGTGTTGGGCCTGGTCATGTTTATGCCGTTTGCGCTCTATGAAGCCGGCGATTTTGATTTCGCCGCTGTTAGTCTGACAGCGTGGCTGCCCATTTTTTACAACGGCATCTTGCTGACCGTGGTGGCCTTTTTGCTCTGGTTTCAGGGGGTGGTCAAAGTTCCGGCCAGCACTGCCGCCGTTTTCACCAGCCTGATGCCGCTGAGCGCGCTACTGTTCTCCTATTTTGTTTTGAACGAACCGCTTTCGTGGGCGCATGGGGTAGGGGTGTTGTGTGTTTTGTTGGGCATCGGCTTTATTGCGCAGAACGGTAAGGCGGCTGAGTAAAACCGAATTGCTACTTGCACTCATCGCCGGCTCGATATATTATCCCCCAGAGATGTCAGGTGACACTGATTACTGTTCACTACTTCTAAAGGAGCATTCACATGATCGGCGGAACACACGGAAAAATTTTGCACGTTAACCTGACCAGCGGCGCAACCCACATCGAGCAGCCCGGCGACGACTTTTATCGCCTGCTGGTCGGCGGGCGAGCGGTCATCGCCTATTTGCTGCTGCGCGACCTGCCGCCCCAGACCGACCCGTTCAGCCCGGATAACCTGCTCATTTTTGCCCCCGGCGTGATGCAGGGGACCAATTTGCCCGGCGCGGGCCGGCTCGGCGTCGGCGGTAAGTCGCCGTTGACCGGGGCTATCGGCAGCGCCGAGGCCGGCGGTTGGTGGGGCCACGAATTCAAACGCGCCGGCTTTGACGCCCTGGTCATTCGCGGGCGGGCCGAATCGCCCGTTTATGTGTGGATCAAGGATGGCCAGGTTGAAATTCGCCCGGCAGGACATTTATGGGGCTTAAAAACCGCCCCGGCTCAGGCCGCCATTCAAGAGGAATTGGGCGACAAGCGCATCCGGGTGGCTCAAATCGGCCCGGCGGGTGAAAATAAGGTGCTTTTCTCCG
>CAZRYD010000024.1:0-34082 GCA_964604225.1 uncultured Caldilineaceae bacterium | reverse complement strand
TGGGAGCGTAAAAAAAGATGGTAGCGGTCATAATTAAAATAATCGCTTTTATCAAAAATTGGGGCTTTTGCGCGGCCCAGCTTTTTTGTACCCAGGCACAGAGTGTCCATTCCAACAAAACCCAGGCGAAACCCCCTACAACCCCTAAATACAGGTCAGCCGTGATGACCCAAAAAATGGCCCGATAGAAAGCCCAATGGAGGCCCTCAACAAGGATGGCCCAAACCGATGGGGCTGCCCGTGGTAGATCGAGGCTTAGCCGGCCCAGCCCCAGCCGCAGCCCGGCCAAAAGGAGCAGAGCCAGCAACCCGACCTTGATCATTAGCCCGCCATCAGCAAAACATTCCAGCAGGATGAGGCTGACAGCTTTTTGCAGGTCAAGCCAGCCGGTGACCAAATCACCGCTCAAGTTAATGGTTAGCAGGTTTTCTAAACCTTTTAAGCCCAAGAAGCGGGCGGGCAACAGGCCGGTTATGATGGCCAGATAAGGTAAGCCGATAAAATAAAAAAATCGAGCAGCGGGACTCAGCCACTGCTCATTTATACGCTGGAGGGCTCCGGCTTCAGGCCGTTGACCCTGCCACCAGACCCAAGCAGCCGGCAACGTCAAGGACAGGCCAGCCAGGGCGATTAATAGCCCCTGTTCGCTCATTTAGCCGCTTCGACCACGCCGGCAAAAGGAATTTCAACCCGCACGGTTGTGCCCCGCCCACGGGCTGACTCAATGGTACAAACCCCACCCACCAATTGTGCTCGCTCGTCCAGGTTTAACAAGCCCAGGCTGGTGCGCTGGTCATAGGTAGATCTGGTCGCTTCGACATCAAAACCGACCCCGTTATCTCTGATTTCAACGATCAGACTGTTTTTGCCGGTCATCAGATTTATTCTGATCTCGCTGGCCTGGGCGTGTTTTTTGGCGTTGCCGACGGCTTCTTCAATAATGGCAAAAACAACCCCTTCGGCCTCGCTATTGAGTTGGCCATTGTAGCCGCGATTATTGAGGCTGACTCTAAAAGACTCGGTGGCATTCAGCCGGTCGGCGTATTGGGCCAGGGCTGGCAGCAGGCCCTGAGTTTCCAAGATCACCGGACGCATGGCAAAGAGCATGGTGCGGATTTCTTGGGTGGTGCGCTGGGCAATTTCCTCAACTTTAACCACCTCTTCGTAAGCTTTGGCCACATCCTCTTTTTGCAGGACCATCTTGATGAAGTTGAGCCGCATGGCGATGGCAGCAATAGATTGGGTCGGCCCATCGTGCAGGTCGCGGGCCAGTTTTCGCCGGGCCTCGGCTTCTTTCTCCAGGATTTTTTGCTGTTCGCGCTGCAGGTCTTCAAAAAGTTGCGCATTTTGCAGGGTGATGATGGCCTGGCTGCAAAAGGTGGTTAACAATTGTTTGTGTTCTTCGGTGTAAAAATTAGATTCGGTGCTGCAAAACAGCACCACGCCATAGGTGCTCAAACCGGCCCGCAGCGGGGCGCAAATGGCCGAGCGGCTGCCAGGCGTTGAAGCAAAGGTGGTTAAAACTCGATCCTTCTGGGCATTGTGGGTGATGGTCGCCTCTGCCGTGCGCAGAGTCCGACCGATCAAGCCCTCTTCACTGCTCACCCGGCGGCCCTCATCGGCGCGGCCAATATTGCGACCGGCGGCAACTGTTAAGCGCTCGGCCCCATTTTCGCTATCCCCTTCAAAGAGCAGCACCATGGCAATGGTCGACTCATCTTTGGTGCCCATCTCAGCCATGGCCGAAAAAGCCAGATCGATCATCGTCCGCAGCACTTTGCGGTAGTTGAGGGTCGAGCCAAGGGTGAGGGCCATCTCGGAGATGAGTTTGCCGCGTTCATTGGCCACCCGCAAGCTTTTTAACTCGATTTCGGTGGCCTGCTGGGCCAAATCCACATGCTGACGGATAAAGGGACCGGGCAAGCCGCCGGCGATAAATAACACAATCGCATTGGCCGTGGCCGTTAGCAAGGCGTTAATCACCTTGATCCGATCAATATTGTCGCCCAGCAGCGGCACTAAAGGCACGCCGTAACTTAAGGCGATGGGTAAGGCCAGCAGCAGGCCGGCTTCAGCATTCCAACGCAGTCCGGCCAGCATCACCGGCACCACCATGAGCGGCAATAATAATTGGGCGTGCGTGGGCAGCATGACCATCAACCCGATGGCCAGCACAGCATCCAAGATGGCGGCGATAACCGCCAACCAGTTGGGGAAAAATTTAGCCCATAGTAATCCGGCGTAACTTCCGTTCAGCACCGCTCCTACCCCAACCAGAATAAGCAGCCGGGTAAAATTGGGTGAAGGTTCGACGCTGAGCAGATTCTCGCCCAGGACAAACAGGGCCATGAGCAATAGCCAGATCCATCTCAGGTTGGAGACAAGCCAGTCTAGAGGGAATGTGCTTAGTTGGGTGGAGTCATGAGTTTCAGTAGTGATAAGCGGCCTCCCACTTCATCATCTCCCAAAGAAGATGAGGTTAATTTTGGCGGTGGCCTGATGGTCACCATTGCTTATTAATTATATCCTTTTTCCTTATCTTCGCGAACACAATAGCCGGTTTTCTAAAAAAGCAATCCTTCTTAAGGTCGGTAGGTCGGTGGGTGGAAAAAATAAAGATGGGGGGACATTTAGGTAACGTTCCCACATCTTTAAACGTTTCTAAAGCCACAGCCAGGAATTATGATCGCACCGGCCGGGCATCTTTGGTTTTGAGGGTAAAGAGACGATAGTAAATAAGGAACAACACGCTAGAACCGGTCGCCAAATAGATCACTTTCATTAATCCTGCCCCGCTATCAGTCCCGGCCATCACGCCGTGCACCAGCACGAGCAGGTAGGCTCCAAAGGTCAGATAATGCAAAGCCCGCCAGGTTTTTTGCCCAATTTGCTTGCGCAGGTAGAAACTGCCGGTCAGGGCGGCGCTCAAGTACAACCCAATAGTCCCTAGCCCCGTCCAGAGCGGTCGATAGGGTGCAATAAAAGGAATGGTTAAATGAAAGATATTGAACCCGGTATAGCGATCACCCAACAACACCAGGGCATGCCCAGTGGCAAAAAGGATAGTCCCGAGCGAGAGGAATTCGTGCAGCCCGTAGGCCAGGGACGCAGGCACCAGTTTCTCGGTAATTTTGGTGCTGAGCACCAGGCCCCACATCACCGAGAGCCACACCATGAGGTAGCCCACAATACCGCCGGCGCGAGCCATATACCAATAGGCTTTAGTATCACCGGTTAGAGGCAAGCCCATTACTTGAGTTTCATTACCCAGCCAGACCCGCCAGGCGGATGGCAACAAGCCAACCACATTGACGCTTACGCTTGCCAAGAAGCTATGGGGTGGGCTAGTTCGGTAATTCAGCCAGAGCCAGAGGCCCAGCAGTGCCACCATGCCACCGACAAAAATACCCAGACCGACCATTAACACATCGAGCACTGTCTTTGAGTTCGGTTGGATTGAAACTTCAGGTTGATTAATCATTGCTCAAATTCTCCAGGGTAAAATAAAAGGGTAATGAGTTATGAACCACCGCTGCGATGGCCGCCGCCAGAAGAGGCAGGAGGTGGCGGGGGGGGTGGGGGCGGAGCAGGCATAGGGGGCAAAGGCGCTAGCGTTGGCAGCGGCGCCAGGGTGGGTACGGGCGCGAGTTGAAACGCAGTCGAGTCTCCCTGACCTGCCTGAGATAAAGACCCGGCTGGCTGAAAGGTTAGGGTTGGCACCAACGTAGGGATGGGTGGGACTGCGGCCAGCGGGACGATGGTGGGCCAGGGCGTAGGACTGGGTTGGACCACAGGCTGAGGCGGCGCTGCTGGGCCGCTGGCCTGAGCCTCTTTTTGCTGGTCCAGCCGGGCAATCAAATCCCAGCCGCCGATAAAACTGAGCATGCTTAGGGCGGCGATAGAGATTTTGGCGGTTCCCGTCAACTTGGGTTGTTTTCGCCTGGGGCGTATTATGGTTGTATTTGTCGTCATTGTCTATCCCTTTTTACCATCGAGTGTGTTTACGAAGATAGGTTAATGGCTCGAATTGGATTATTTCTCAAAGTATCTAGAATTTTACTAACGGGACGTGATATTTTGATGAAACAACAATGACAAATTTTTCATATTTTGATGATGGATTGGTCAATTTTCGCATCACCGCCTCGACCAGCGCAGCCACATCGCGCCGATTGTCCATAAAGCGCTCGCGGGCTGGGTTGAGCTAAAGTCGCCTTGCACATGGGCTATGAACAAGGTAGAATAATCATGCTCGTAACTCTTCGGATGTCCTTGTAAGCCGGGTAGCCTTGGCCGTCGAGACGGTTCAGCAGGTGCTGTAGGTCAGTCATCGTTGGTTGACTCCGATCCTACCCTCTTCCAAATGCCGGCGGCTTTGAAGAGAAACAGCATTTCTCACCCTAGATTAAGCTGGAAACCGTAAGATGTGAAATTGAAAAGCGTCCCATAGTAGGGGCAGGCTATAATCGCTCAGATTCAGGGAATTATGTAATGAACAAATTTATCAAGATTGTGCTGATTGCTTTTATGTTGCTGCTTCTTACGGCAACCTCTTTTGGAGCCGGAGTCATTTTTTCCAACCCGGATTTTTTAAAGCCGGGGGTGGTGCGGGCGGCGGACCAGCCGGCCGAGTTTGAAGTATTCTGGCAGGTCTGGAACATTGTGCAGAACCACTTTGTTGACCGGGCGGCGCTCGATCCCACCAATTTGACCTATGGCGCTATCAACGGGCTGATTACGGCGCTGGGCGACGAGGGACACACCCGCTTTTTAACCCCCAAAGAGGTAACCGACCAGCAAACCAACATTTCCGGCAAATTTTCTGGCATTGGTGCGCACGTGGGGGTAGAAAACGGCTTGCCGGTGATTGTCGCCCCTTTTGATGGTTCACCTGCGGCCAAGGCCGGGGTCAGAGCCGGCGACATTATCATTGAGGTGGATGGCGAGGATGTGACCACCCTGCCGCTGAACGAGGTGGTGGCTCGGATTCGCGGTGAAGAAGGCACGGAAGTGACCATCGCCCTGTTCCGCCCCGATACCAACCAGAGCCTGGAAGTTAAAATTGTGCGGGCCGAGATCAACATTCCGGCGGCGTTGTGGGCTATGGCCCCTGGCACAAAAGTGGCGGTGATTCGCCTGACCCAGTTTAGCGCCAATCTGAACGATGAATTAATCAAAGCTATCAACGAGGCCAAAGCCGCCGGAGCAACCCAATTTGTGCTCGATGTGCGCAACAATCCGGGCGGTTTGCTGGAGCAGGCGGTCAAAGTGACCAGTCAATTTTTGAAAGATGGCAATGTGTTGTTGCAGGAAGACGCGCAGGGCAATCGAGAGACGTTCCCGGTCAAAGTGGGCGGCCTCGCCCCAGACATACCCATGGTGGTGCTGATCAATCGCGGTTCCGCCAGCGCCGCCGAAATTTTTGCCGGGGCCATTCAAGACCACCAGCGCGGGACGATCATGGGCGAAACTACTTTTGGTACGGGCACGGTATTACAACCGTTTCAACTGGATGACGGTTCCGGCTTGCTATTGGGCACCAGCCAGTGGTTAACGCCAAATGGCCGGCTTATCCGCAAGCATGGCATCGAGCCGGATATGGAAGTAAAACTGCCGGTAGGAGCCGCCTTCACCACTCCGCCCGAACTGGAAAACATGACCCAGGCGGAGCTGCTCAAGAGCGAAGATACCCAATTGCTCAAAGCCCTGGAATACTTGAAAGCGATCCCGGAGGGCACCGTCGTCGAGAGCGAAACCAAGCCTAGTTTGGAGACGGCTAAATAGCTGAAACAAACGGTCAAGCTAACTTTGCCGATCAGGGAGTCCACAGAGGTTGTGGACTCCTTTTTGTTGCCCCGGCTCGCTTTTCTAATGTCTACTTTTCCGTGTTATAATTGGCGCTTATGGTAAGTGATAGAGAGGACCTGTCCCCAGCTCAACCTCGCCTTGTTGACCGGCTGGCCGGCGTTGGCCTGACCCTGGCCGCCTTTGGGCTTTATCTTTTGACTTTGGCCCCCACCGTTTTAGAAGCCGACGGCGGTGAATTTCAATTTGTGCCCTGGCTGCCCGGCATCGCCCACCCGACCGGTTATCCGCTCTACATTTTGCTCGGCTGGCTGTGGACGCACCTCCTCCCCTTCGGTGAGGTGGCCTGGCGGATGAATCTGCTTTCGGCGGTGCTGGCAGCGGTAGCAGTGGGTGTTACCTACGCCGTCGCCCGGCAAGTAGTCGATCAAGTTTTACCCACCACCCCCTACCTGGCCAGGGTCTTGGCAGCCGTCGTGGCAGCGGCCACGTTGGCCGTAACTCAAGCCCTGTGGAGCCAGGCCCTCATCGCCGAAGTTTACGCCCTGCATGCCCTGTTTGTGGCGGTGTTGTTGTGGCTGGCTTTAAGCTACGGCTTACCGGACCCCCGTTCTGAGCCTGACAAGGCTGGGCGGATTTCTCGTTTTGCTCCAAATGACATCCGGAGCAAGCTGTTAGCATTGACCTTTGGCCTGAGCTTGACTCATCACCGCACGATAGTGCTGTTATTACCGGCGCTGGTCTTGTTTTTGTGGTGGCAATATAAAAATTGGCGTGAGGTTGAGCAAAAGTTAGCTGGAGGGTTGGAGAGTTTTGGTTTCTCCTCCTTAGCTAAAGCTGCGAATCCAAACTCATTCAACAGCGGTCGGCGGTCGGCGGTCGGCGGTCATGCTGGCTTTTGGCTGACCCATACCGCACTGGTACTTGTCCCACTGCTCCTGTATCTTTACCTGCCACTCATGGCCCCCTTGACCCCCTATGCCACGCTAACCCTGAGCAAAACACAAACCCTGACTCTGTATGATAACTCATTTTGGGGTTTCTGGAATCACGTGATGGGCAGCGTTTTCACCGGAGAGCTCAAGCCCACTGCCGCCGGGTTGGACCGGCTGTGGTTCTCCTGGCAGTTACTGCATCAACAAGTCGGCTGGGTGGGCGTGATTTTGGCTTTGCTCGGTTTGATCACGCTGTGGCAGCGACGGCGGGTTGATTTATTGCTCTTGACCGGAGTGGGTTTCGTTGCTTTCGTCGCCTTTAACCTGATCTATTTTATCGGCGATGTCTTTGTGCTGTTCATTCCGGCTTGGCTGTTGCTGGCGCTGTGGATCGGCCTGGGCACTCTGGGGCTGGCAGACTGGGTCGCCCATACATTTGTGCGGCGCAAAACCGGCCACGTCAACGCCAATGTGGCCTTTGAGTCAATCGAGCGACGCCTGAGCCAGCAGATTTATCAATTTCTCGCACCCAGCTTAACCGCCCTTGGCCTGTTGCTGCCCCTGGTTTTGGGGGCGACGCGTCAGGCCGAGGTCAATCAAAGCGGCAACACCGCCGCCCGTGAGCGCTGGCAGGCCATCCTGGCCGAGCCGCTGCCCGCGGGCGCTATCCTGTTGAGCAACGACCGCAACGAGATTATGCCCATGTGGTATTATCAATATGTTGAAGGTCGTCGCCCTGATTTGCTGGGGCTTTTTCCTTTGATTGTGCCTGGACCCAGCTATGCCAATGTGGGCCGGGTGTTGGATCAAGCCCTGGCTTCCGGGCGGCCGGTCTATCTCATCAAGCCGATGGAGGGGTTGCAACTCAAGGCTGATCTCACCCTTGCCGGCAGTTTGTTTCTGGCTGCGGCCAATCAGGCTCCACCCATGTACCCGCTCAAGGTGACGCTGCCGGAAATTACCCTGGACTCCTCACCCCAGCAACCCTCAACCGAAACCATCAAGTTGCTGGGCTATGATCTATTGCCGGCCACGGTTACCCCTGGAACGGTCATCACGGTCACGCTGCACTGGCAGGCCACGCAGCCATTGTCGCTTGATTACACCAGTTATGTCCACCTGGTCAACGGTGAGGGCCAGGGCGTCACCCAAAGCGACGCCCGACCCGGCGGCGACTTTTACCCCAGCCACTATTGGCAAGTCGGCGAAACTGTGCGCGACCAGCACATTTTGACGCTGCCGGCTGGCACACCGCCGGGGCAATACCGGCTGCGAGCGGGTCTGTATTATCAGCCGGAGCCGGGCGTGCTTAAAAGTATGGGCGCTGGCGTGGAAATCGGCATCCTGACCGTCGAGTAAGGCCGTATTCAATCGCCATCGCCGGCTGTGGTTTGTGCGGTTCAGGCCGGGGCATGGTAAAATAGCGGGCCTTGACCTCACTCTTGTTTTTGAAAAAACCGTCGATTATGAGTCAAACCCAAGCGAAACACCCCATCATTTCAAAACAACTCCGCCGAGTCAAAATAACCCAGACCAGGGTAGGTAGCTTTGACCTGACGCAGCCCCTGCAGACAGGGAATGACCCAAACTTTGAAATTTTGAGGTGCGCTTCTAATTTGCGATGAACAGCAATAATATTCAACGCACCGCCTGGATCATTTTGCTGACAGCTTTTGGCATTTTCTGCCTGTTAGCCATCTTGATTCCGGCCAGTATTCGCTGGTATATCATCAATGCCGCCGATACCTTTAGCACTGAAGTAACTTCGGTGCGGGGGACGGTTGTGGTTGGCGACTTAGCCACCGGGCTGTCGTCCTCACTCACGGATGGCAATACGACGACCGTCGCCGAAGGTTCTCTCGTCTCGACCGATACGACCTCACAGGCCATTCTAACCTTTTCCGACGACAGTAGTTTGACTCTCTATAGCGATACGAGCATCGTTTTACGTCAAACCCGCGCACCTCGTTTCGGCCTCAGCCCTAATCCAACCCAAATATTAATTGAAGTACAAAAGGGCCGGGTGCGGGCTACCTCTTCGTTAAGCCGGGAAGCTCTAAATTTTGATGTTGACACCCCCCAGGCTACAATCGAACTCAGCGAGGGCAGTTTTTCCATCGAGGTCAATGAAGCTGAAACCCAGGTGACGACCCGCCTGGGCCAGGCCAACGTGACCGGCGGCGGCCAAAAAGTTATGTTGAAGCAGGGGGAGCGGGCTTTGGTTGGATCGGGTCAAGCTCCTTCGCCGCCCTTGCCGGCAGCCCAAAACTTACTCAAGGATAATGAATTTAACGCTGCCTTATTGAACAATTCCTGGGAAACTTACCAGATTAACTTTAGCGAAGGCGTAAGCACAACCGTTCAGGTGGTTACATTTCAAAACCGCAGCGTGCTTGAGCTTCGCAGCGAAGGTGAGGATAATGTCCACACCGAAGTGGGGGTGACCCAGCAGGTCGATAAAGATGTACGCGATTTTCAATCACTGCGGCTTTCTGTCGAAGTTCGATTGGTGCGGCAGTCGTTGCCGGGGGGAGGCCAGGTTGGCTCAGAGTTTCCCATTATGCTGCGCCTGGATTATAAAGATGCTGACAATAATGACCGCCAATGGTATCACGGTTTTTATTACGCTCCCAAGCCAGATAATTACATCCTTTTCAACGAACCCCAGAACTCCAGCGAGCGCATCGCCCGCTTTATTTGGTATCCCTACGAGTCAGAGAACCTGCTGACCTCATTAGGCCCGGCCAAGCCGGTCTTTATCAAATCCATCCGCATCTATGCCTCCGGCTGGATCTATGAGGCCATGGTGGCTAACGTGTCTTTGCTGGCCCAGGAATAGCTTATGGCAGGTCGGGATGGCCGCGAAGAGGCGAAGAAACAAAGCAGCGAAGCAACAAGTTGGCAAGTTACACCCCAAGTACCACCGGGTCAAAGGCATGCAACTGCTACATCTCACATCTCACATTTGGTCTGGCTCAATAGTTTGAGCGTCATCATCATACTCTACGCGGCCCTGAGCCTTTATCAAATTAATCTGCCGGGGCTGCACTATGATGAAGCCTTTGAAGCGGTTCCTGCCCTGCAATTATGGCGTGGGCTGCCGGTGCTCGCTTTCCGCAACAGCGGGCTGACCGTAGGGGGTCAAACCTTCCCGTTTATGACCCAGGATTATATTGGCGCGCTCAATACCTATGCAGCCATTCCTTTTATTGCCCTGTTCGGGCCGGCGCCGGCGGCTCTGCGAATCATGTCTATTCTGGCCGGTGCGCTCACTTTAGGGCTGGCTTATCTGCTGGCGCAGCAGCTTTCGGGCCAGCGCTGGGTGGGTTTGAGCGCCGCCATGCTTTTGGCTGTGGACCCCACCTTTATCTTTTGGAACCGGCAAGGCATCTTCGTGACCGCCATCACGGCCCCTATCGGCCTGGCTGCGACCCTGTGTTGGCTGCGTCGAGGGCGCGGTGGCTCGGTGGCCTGGACTGCCGCCGGTGCGTTTCTATTCGGTCTGGGCCTGTATGCAAAACTGCTCTTTTTGTGGCTCATCGGAGCGCTGATCGGGGCGGTCATTCTGCTCAATTTGCCCTCATTGATCAAACACCCACGCAAGGCAGAGATTTTTAGACAATGGAAATCAGATCTGCTCGTCGCCGTCCCCGCTTTTCTCATCGGCTGCTGGCCGTTTATCGCTTACAACATCCAGACCGGCGGGACCTTTTTGAATGTGACTCAAAATGCGGCGACCTCTTATTATGGGGTCAATAATTTAGCCTTTGGCCCGAATCTCTTGGAGCGCCTGAGACAATTCATGGTGGTGCTCGATGGCAGCCACCTCTGGTATTTGGGCCAGATCATTAGCAATCCCAGCCCTATGATCGTTTTTGGGATGATGTTGCTTTTGCTTGTCGTCGGAACCAGTCTAAAACTCGCTCCCGCTGTCGCAAAAGTGGCTCTATTTCCCTTTGCGGTGATCGGCCTGGTGATTTTGGCCAGTATCGGCACCGTTTCAGCCTTGTGGGTTACCCATTTTGCCGTTTTAATGCCGTGGCCGTCAATTGCCATAGCCTTGGGGGCTTGGTTCATGAGCAAGTGGCATGGGGTCGCGGATAGCAAAATAACCGGTTTTACACCTCAAGTTTTACGCTTTATACTGGCTGTAGGTTTGGGCTTGTTAATAGTGACCAATCTCATCAGTGTGACCCGTTACCACCTGGCCCTGGCTGAAAGCGGTGGCTTGAGCAGTCACTCTGATGCTATTTACGATTTAAGCGACTGGCTGGCCGGCCACGCCGATAGCCCTGTGGTTGCGATGGATTGGGGGCTGGCTGCGCCGGTGATCTATCTCACTGATGGTCGGGTGACGCCCACCGAGATTTTTGGCTACGTGTGGGAACCTGATACCGAGCTGACGCCCCGGCTGCAGCGGTTCATCGCCCAGCCGGATACGCTGTACCTCTGGCGTGCACCGGACGAGATTATTTTTGATCGCAGCCCCGAATTAAAGGCGCTGTATCGGCCCCTCAATTTGGAAGAGACTATTGAGGCGGCTTTTTATGAGCGGAGCGGGCGGCCTATTTTGGGCATCACTCGTTTGGTGCCGCAAGGTACGGCCGCGAATCCACCCAAGTGACCCTAAATTTGGGGTACAAAGCAAGCTTTACACTCCAGTTGTAGCGAAGAAAATGAACCTGGCTGACCTTATTACCACCCTGCCCTTTCAACCTGGTCAATGCTGGGCTATTCTAGGTCCAGAGGCCAGAGCATTTGCGGCAAAATTGGGATTGGACCGGGATGATATTGTGCCGCATCCTGACCTGATTGGACCCAAGTTGAAGGGCCTGGTTCTGGCCGGAGCGCTTTCGGCGGAGGTAGAGGCGACTGTCTGGCTCCGGCGACTTTGTGAGTCTTTGCCGGAGGGAACGACTCTGATCATAATTGAGTGGCAGGGTGATGGTCCCCTCGATGTAGGCCCCGACCTGGAGCGACGCTTCAAGCGGGGCAAATTGTGCCGCCAGTTGCGGGAGGCGGGCTTTAGTCAAATCGAACTTCTGAGCAATCATCCCGTTTACTACATTATTCACGCCGTCAAAACACCGCCAGAGCCGTTGCCTCACGCGGGCGAATTTGTCACTGTCGCCACCTTAGCTGAACTAGCCAAAAACGAGATGAAGCTGGTTAACCTTTGGGGGCAGCAGATTATTGTGGCCAATACGGGCCGCGAAATCGTTGCTTTTGCCCAGGCCTGCCCTCACGCCGGCACCTCGTTATTCAAAGGCAAGTTTAAGGGGCGACACATTGTTTGCCCTTTGCATTTCTATATGTGGAATGTCTGCACGGGCGAGCCGCTTGAACCGGCGGATGAGGATACTTTGCCCCTCTACCCGGTTAAAGTTGACCCTGAGAATGGGCTCATTCAGGTGGCGCTGACCCTTTAGCTGTGTTGATAGGCAAGCTGCCCAAAAAGATCGGTCTGGTCTGGAACCCTGCGGCAAAGCCGTCTCAGAGAATTAGACCATAAGTCAGCATTGTCAACTTTTAAGCATGTGTGCTACAATTTATTTGAGTTAATAGTGCGGATTAGAAAACTATGCCTATAGCATCTGAAATTATCTTCGTCGGAATCGCTCTGCTGGTCTTTGGGCTATTTTTGGTATCCACCGTCTCTCGAATTCGGTCCAGAGAAACGGTGGTGTTTCACCTGGCGATTTATTCAGCTCTGGGGCTTTTTCTAAATTTATCCTTTTTGGTAAGTTTACTCGAAGTTACAACTTTAGCTCCCATCAATCAGTACTATACCAATCAATTTACCCTCTTGGCCTTGATCTTAACCTTTGGGGCGTTGACCCTGAATTTTCTAAAAAGAGAACAGAAATCTATCCTCACGTATTGGGTCAGCGCGGCCATTATCATGCTCCTCTGGAGCTTTTTTGTCTTTAATCCCCAAGGCTGGGCCGATGTCGTGGCTGCTTCGCTAGCCGGGGCAGGTTTGGGTATTACCGAAGCCGGGCAAATCGTGCTAGTTGTGGCCGGGGTGGGTTGGCTTGTAGCCATTATAACCGCCCTGGTCGCCTTGACGATGGATTTCAGAAAACGCCAGGCCACTCAATACCTCAACAGGTTGCGCTATTGGCTTATAGCTACCACCCTCTTGAGCGCCAGCGGACTGGTGCTGTTTGTCAGCCCGGCCATATTCAATTCGGCCGGTTTGTTACTGCTGACCATTGGCAGTATTTTGGCCGGCTATACGGCTCTCAGCTATCATGCGCCCGACTTGAAATTGCTGGTCGGGCGGGCCTTATTTTATATCGGGGTAACGGCGATTCTAACCACCGTTTTTGCCCTGGGCCTGGCAACAGCCATCATTATCAGCCGCAATAATCCCAGTTCCAATGACCTGTACGTTCTGTTCTGGACCATGATTCTGGCTATCTTTTTAGCCATTGTCTTTCCACCCCTGTGGCGCTTCTCTCATCGGCTCTTAACTTTGGTTATCTTTGGTAAAAATTATTACGATCAAGACCAAGTGGTCAAACATTACAGCCAGAATATTAGCAGCGCCCTCGATCTGAATCGGCTGGGTGATATAGTTATCAACCTGATGATCGAAACCCTGGGCATCGAACAGGGTATTGTCTTTGTGCGCGAAAGGGCCGACGCGGTCGGATATTCGCTCCGCCCCCTGTCGTCAGTCGGCGTGACCGAATTAACTACCGCCCACTTTACCCCCGATAGCCCCTTCATTGTTCATCTCCGTGAAGGCAAAAAAATTCTCAGCCAATACGATATTGACGTGCTGCCTAAATTTCGGTCACTGGCGGAGAATGAACGCAGTTGGCTGTCCTCACAAAACATGGAGCTTTATGTTGGCATCTTACTGCAACATGAGTTGATTGGCTTGCTGGCTTTTGGGCCGCAATCCCAAGGCACAGCCTATTACGAGGAAGACCTGGAGTTGATGACTGCCCTGGCCGACCGAGTCGCCCCGGCCATTGACAACGCCCGGCTGTTTGAACAATTGGCCGTGATCAATCAAGAAGTAGGCTTGCTGAGCGATCAGTTAGCCGGCTTGGATCAAGACAAAGCCGACTTTCTCTCCATTGCCTCCCATGAGCTGCGAACCCCGCTCACGCACATTCACGGCTATTCGCGCATGCTGCTAGATTTAACCGAGGAAGAACTGAAAGATCCGGCTTACGTCAAAACCATCATCCAGGGTATCGCCAAAGGCAGCGAACGGATGAAAGACGTGGTTGATATGATGTTCGATGTGACCGAAGCCAACATCGGCGAAATGAATCTGTTCCTGGGGCCGGTGGCCCTGGAAGACGTGATCGAACAGGCCAGCCGCCCCTTTATTGCCGCGCTCGATCAGCGCCGGATTGCCTTTAGCAAAACCGGCATCGACGAGCTACCCGCCATCGAGGCCGACGGTACCCGCCTGGTCCAGGCGGTTGAAAACTTGATTGGCAACGCCGTCAAGTACACCCCGGATGGAGGCATGATCAAGGTTGAAGGTCGCACTATTGAAGCGGATGGGCTGGGACCGGCGGTTGAGATTGTGGTGACTGATACCGGCATCGGCATTGACCCTGAACATCACGAGCGTATCTTTGAAAAATTCTTCCGGGTTGACGACACCCTGCATCACAGTACGGGCAAAACCAAATTCAAAGGCGCCGGCCCCGGTTTAGGTCTAACCCTGGTCAAGGGCATCGCCGAAGCGCATGGCGGGCGGGTCTGGGTTGAAAGTCTGGGGCACGATGAAATTAATTACCCCGGCAGCAAATTCTTTTTGGTCATTCCCGTTGAGCGGATAACGCCCCAGGAAGCGCCCAAACAATCCGCCATTGAAACCCGCCACTGGCGTCGTAAAGATATCCAGGCGCTGGAAGAGTAAAGATACGGCGTCATAGCGAGTCGATAACCTCGATCTTGCCTCTGCTAGCGTTCAAATTTCGCCATGCCCCACCCGACTCCCCCGCCCTATTATCAGCCCGATGCCCCTACCGTTGCCAGACGACCCGTACCTACGCCAGCCCCAATAATCCGCCCCCGCCGCCGGAGGTATTGGCTGGCCGGTTGTTTTCTGGCTCTTCTGCCTTGTGTCATCGTTATGGGCCTGGTCGGCGGGGTGTTTCTGGCTGCCTGGCAGAGTGGACGCTTAAATGTGCTCATCCTGGGTGTGGATCGCCGGCCCGGCGAAACCGGCCCGGACGGATACCCTCATTTTAGCTACGTTTGATCCTCGACAAGCCCAGGCGGCCTTATTATCCATTCCCCGCGATCTATGGGTCGACATCCCCGGCCAGGGAGCCAATCGCATTAATACAGCCAACTACTTCGGCGATCTTGCCCAACCTGGCTACGGCCCGGTGCTGGCCGTGCAAACCGTGCAAAACAACTTCGGCCCAACGATCCACGGCTATGTGCTGGTGGATTTTGCCGGGTTTGTGGCCCTGGTGGATGCCCTGGGCGGCATTGATATCGACGTACCTCAAACGATTGTTGACGAAAACTACCCCACCCCTGATTACGGCGTGATGACCATCATAATCCCCGCCGGCCTCCAGCATATGGATGGTGAAACCGCTCTCATTTACGCCCGCACCCGTCACGCCGACAGCGATTTTAGCCGTGTTCAGCGGCAACAACAGGTGTTGCGAGCCTTAACAGCCAGAGCTTTGCAACCCAGCGCCTGGCCGCGTTTACCGACAGCCTGGGCCGTTGCTCGCGCTTACTTAACGACCAATTTAAGCGAGATTGATTTGGCTACCATCTTCCTGGCTGTACTTTTAGTAGGGCCTGAAGGGCTGCAAAGTTACGCCATCAATCAGGATATGACCACCTCTTTCACCACCGCCTCCGGCGCTCAGGTGCTTCTGCCCCGTTGGGAGGCGATTTTACCGTTGGTACATGCGTTATTTTAATTTATTATCACAAAAAACGCATCGTTACACTGTAATTTCATTTCAATATTATTCGAATTGCAATAATTGAAGAAAATCAACAGAAAAACTTTACGCTTCCTAGCTCTGTGGTACAATAGAGTAGAAAGTTTAAGGTTAGTTGCAGCCTGAGTGTAACATACAATTTTGTAGGCGGACGCCATCATACGTCCGTTAGCCACGAACCCAGCGAGGGTCACAGTATGATTACAGCACAAGTTATTCTCAAACAAGGACGAGAAAAATCTGCTAACAATCGCCATCCCTGGATTTTTTCGGGCGCCCTCAGCCGTGTTGAGGGCAACCCCGCCAACGGCGATGTGGTTGATGTCTGGAACAGCAAGGCCCGCTTTGTCGGGCGCGGGATTTATAACGACAAATCCCAAATTCAGGTGCGCCTCCTCACCTGGAACCCCAACGATGCCATCGATGAAGATTTTTGGCGGCGACGCATTCGGCGGGCTATCGCCGGCCGGCAAGCCTTGCTTGAAGCGCCGGATACGGACGCCTTTCGCCTGGTTTACTCTGAAGCCGATGGCGTGCCCGGTTTTATTGCCGACCAGTACGGTACCTGGCTGGTGGTTCAATTTCTATCCCTAGCAGCCGAGCGGTATCGCCAGATGATTTTGGATATTTTGGTTGACTTGGTCGCCCCGCAAGGGATTTATGACCGGAGTGAAGGCGAAGCACGGGAAAAAGAGGGCTTGGTCTCCGTCACCGGCCCGGTCTGGGGTGAGATCCCCCCGGATATGATTGAGATCGCGGAAAACGGCCACACCTTTTTGGTGGATATTAAGCTTGGTCAAAAAACGGGCTTTTATTTGGATCAGCGGGAAAATCGGCAGAAGGCAAGTAAATATTTCCCCAACAAAGAAATCTTAAATGCGTTTGCTTACACCGGCGGGTTTTCGGTCTATGCCGCCTATGCCGGGGCCAAACGGGTTATGAATATCGACTCCTCCGAGCGGGCGCTGCAAATTGCCGAGCGGAACATGCGCCGCAACGGTTTTGGTGACCGCGAGGATATTTACGCCGTAGCCGATGTGTTTGAAATTATGCGGGCCTATCGCGACAACAACTGGAAATTTGATGTCGTTATTTTAGACCCGCCCAAATTTGCCCACAGCAAACGCCACGTCGAAAAAGCGACCCAGGGCTATAAAGATATCAATCTCCTGGGGATGAAGCTACTCAAACCTGGCGGCGTTCTGATCACCTTCTCTTGCTCCGGCGCGGTGAGCATCGACCTGTTCCAAAAGGTGTTGTTTGGCGCTGCTGTAGACGCCGGCCGCCACGTGCAGATTATCGAGCGCCTCTCGCAGGGCTCCGATCACCCTGTTCTGCTAACCTATCCTGAGTCTGAATATCTTAAAGGCGTGGTCTGCCGGGTGTGGTGAAACCTTAAACGTTTGAAGGTTCAACGTTCAACGCTTCGGCCTCGATTAGTTCTTGTTCCAAAACGCGCAGAGCCTCTTGTGCAGCCGCCTGAGCTGCGTTTTGCTTGCTGAGCCCTTTACCCCGGCCATAAATTTTGCCTCCGATAACCGCTTCAACCGTAAACTCTTTGGCATGATCCGGGCCTTCTTCCTGAACCGTGCGGTAAGTGGGGGTTAACTGATAGCAACTTTGGGCAACTTCCTGCAAGCGGCTTTTAGCGTCTTTATCGGCATCTGAGGCCAAAATAGACTGTAAGGCCGGATCAATCATGGCGCAGACAAACTGTCGGGCCAGGTCGAGACCACTATCCAGATACAAAGCCCCAATAAACGCCTCAAACGCATCGCACAAAATGGCCGGACGCTTGCGCCCGCCGCTCTCCTCTTCTCCTCGACCCAAAAAGAGATAGTCGCCCAGATGGAGTTGGCTGGCAAATTGGGCCAAAGTTTCGGTGCGCACCAGAGCCGAACGCAGGTTAGTCAGACGACCTTCCGGCATTTCAGGGAAGCGATGGTATAGATACTCGCCGGTGATAAAGTCAAGAATGGCATCCCCCAGAAACTCCAGGCGTTCATTGTCTTCTAGGGGGTAATCGGGGTTTTCATTGAGGTATGAGCGATGGGTCAATGCTCGCTGCAACAGAGCCTTATTGGCA
Source organism: uncultured Caldilineaceae bacterium (assembly GCA_964604225.1). Taxonomy (GTDB): domain Bacteria; phylum Chloroflexota; class Anaerolineae; order 4572-78; family J111; genus DSQQ01. Next base: position 16,311 of record CAZRYD010000024.1, on the reverse strand, counting down.
AAGGTGACCTTGAGGGCCTTTTCTGCCTCAAAAATATCAGTCATATTTCTCCTCGTTTAAACCGAGGATACGGAAGAAACCAAGAAAATAATTAATTGTGAATGGTCAATCGTTAATTGTTAACGAGATATTCATAGCGGACCGTTCACAATTTATAATTCACAATTATCTTGCCTCAGTCCCTTCCGTATCACCAGTTACAGAATCTAATAATCTGTTAATGTTAAATTGAGGAGTAGCATCGGGCCTTGTGCCCGGTTTATCGCCCACAAGGGGCTATACTACAACTCATCAATTTAACCTTGACGAAGCACTAAAATCACATAGCGTCTTGGGGTGAAGGCAAATAATCTCCCTCTACCCACTCGCTCCCGTCCGGGCTGACTTCCTTCTTCCAAATTGGCACAATTTGTTTAAGGCGATTAATGGCGTACTGGCAGGCTTCAAAGCAGCCATCTCCCCGGTGTGGGCTGGACACGGCCACGATGACCGCGTTATCGCCTACCTCCAAATGGCCGATACGCTGGACAATGGCTATATCTACGATATCCGGCCATTGTTGGCGAGCCTCGGCCGCAACCTGGCGCAGCTTGGCCACAGCCATGGTTTCATAAGCCTCATATTCCAGATGTTCCACCTCTTTGCCGGCGGAGACATTGCGTACCACCCCGGCAAAAACAGCCACCGCGCCGGTTTCTGGTTTGAGCACCCTGGCCGCCAGCTCATCCAGGCTGATCGGATCAAAGGTGATGGTAAATTTGCCGTCGTCCGCTCCGGAGCCGCCACTGACCGGTGGGAAAATAGCCACTTCATCACCCTCGGCTAGCCGGGTTTGTGGATCGGCAAATTCCCGATTCACCGAGACGACGGTGCGCGGTATCACCGGGGTTAACTTGGGAAATTCCGCCTGAAGATTTTGAATCAGGTCGGCAATGGTGGCATTGTCAGCCACGTGTTGCTCTAAGGTGTGCGTTCCGGCCAACTCGCGCAGCCGGGCAAAAAGTTTAACGGTGATTTTCATTGACTATTCCAATTCAGATGATGAGTAGTCATAGGCAGTAGTCAGAAGAAAAAATCGGATGAGTGACTTCTGGCTATTCTAACACTATCTCGCCGCTTTTGCCGCCACTTTTCCGGGCCAGGCGCACGGCGTCGAGCTGCATGGCCCGGTCAACAGCTTTGCACATGTCATAAATGGTCAAACCGGCCACGCTGACGGCGGTGAGGGCTTCCATTTCCACGCCGGTTTTGCCGGTGGTGCGCACGGTGGCGCTGATGTCAATCGCGGCCAGTCCATCCGGGCCACCCGCCGGATGCGGTTCAAAATTCAGGCTGACGTGCGTCAGCAGCAAGGGATGACACATAGGGATCAATTCGTAGGTGCGCTTGGCGGCCATTACCCCGGCAACCTGGGCCACCGCCAGCACGTCGCCTTTGGCAATACCCCCTGCCTGGATGAGGGCCAGCGTTTCCGGTTTGAGCAAAATGCGGCCACGGGCCACCGCTTCGCGCTGGGTATCGTCCTTATGGCCCACGTCAACCATGCGGGCGCGGCCATGTTCGTCGAGATGCGTTAAAGGCATAAAAATTCCTGTTCTATTTTGAAAACCCTGGAGTGCAACATCTTCCAGACTTGAGTTTATCAGCGTGCAATGGTAAGGATTATAGCCAACTTAGAGGAGCGTGCAAAAAGGAAACTAACCTTCCCGGAAATTAAAAGGTTGAAGCTGCTTCCGGCCAAACCCACTTTCCGGGAAGATGAATTGAACTTTGCCAGCCAGACAGCTTTATTGCATAATCCTTGTTAGTGGAGGTATGGAACTTGATGACCCATAAATTAGAACTACTCAAACAAATACTGCACGATATGGAGAGTGTGGTCGTCGCCTATTCCGGCGGCGTGGATAGTACCCTGCTGGTGAAGGTGGCCCACGATTGCCTGGGGGAACGAGCTCTGGCGGTAACCGCTATTTCCGCCAGCCTGGCTACCCAGGAACGGTCGGAAGCCGAAGCCATTGTAGCCCAAATTGGAGCCCGCTATATACCTATTGCAAGCCATGAAACGGAAGACCCCCGTTACCTGGCTAACGCTCCCAATCGCTGCTATTTTTGCAAAAGCGAAGTTTACGGCGAGCTGATTGATTACGCCCAACAACACGGTTTTCGCTACGTGGTGGATGGCACCAATCTTGACGATGTGGGCGACCACCGACCCGGCCGCCAGGCCGCTCACGAACGCGGCGTGCGCAGTCCCCTGCAAGAGGCCGGCTTAACCAAGGCCGAAATCCGTGAACTGGCCCGCTCGCTGGGCTTGCCCAATTGGGACAAACCCGCCGCGGCCTGTTTGTCCTCACGCATCCCCTATGGCACCACCATCACCCTGCCAATGTTATCGCAGGTAGAACTGGCCGAATTGGCGCTCAAGCAGATGGGCTTTCGCCAACTGCGGGTGCGCCACCATAACGATGTGGCCCGGCTAGAAATAGAAGCGGGTGACTTTGAGGCGGTCCTGCACCGGCGGGAGCAGATTGTCGACCGGCTCAAGGGCTTGGGTTATACCTACGTTACCCTTGACTTGGCCGGTTTCCGTTCCGGCAGCTTGAATGAGGCGCTCGTGGCCCATGGACATCGCTAAACTCAAGCAGTTGCTGGCCGAGGTACAGGCCGGACAGGTTGGCGTGGAGCAGGCGCTGGAGCGCTTGCGCGACCTGCCCTACGACGACATCGGCCACGCCCGGCTTGACCTACATCGCTCGCTGCGCCAGGGCTTGCCGGAGGTGGTTTTCTGCCAGAATAAAACAGTTGAGCAAGTTTTGGCCATCCTGGGAAAATTGTGGCAGCATCACGATCGGGTCTTGGCTACGCGGGTTTCAGCCGAGATGGCGGCGGCCATCCAGCCTCACCTACCTGAAGCTCGATATGACCCAACCTCGCGTTTGCTGATGCTGGCCCACGCCGAATTAACGCCGCCTACCGCCGATGCACCCTATGTTTTGGTGGCTACGGGTGGTACGTCTGACCTGCCCGTGGCCGAGGAGGCCGCTCAAACCGCCGAATTCCTGGGCAGCCGGGTGGAGCGGGCCTATGATGTGGGTGTGGCCGGGGTGCATCGCCTGCTGGATCAGCGTGAGCGACTCTTCAAGGCCGATGTGGTGATTAGTGTGGCCGGGATGGAGGGTGCGCTGACCAGCGTGGTCGGCGGTCTGGTTTCTTGTCCGGTGATTGGCGTGCCCACCAGTGTCGGCTACGGCGCGCACTTTGACGGTTTGGCCCCCCTGCTGGCCATGCTCAACTCCTGTGCCACCGGGGTAGCTGTGGTCAATATTGACAACGGTTTTGGCGCGGGTGTCTATGCTCATCTCATCTTGCGGCGGATGCAAGGACGTGATACAAAATAGCTCGCATAACTGCCGTTTTGGCTGAAAAATACAAATAGAGGAGAATCCATTGTCTGAACTGGTTTTGCTTAAATTGGGTGGCTCGGTGATTACCGATAAAACGCGGCCTTTTACCGCGCGCCTGGAGGTCATTGAGCGATTAGCTGCCGAAATCAAAGATGCCCTGACCGACCGAGGCGACGATTTGCGCTTGATTATCGGCCACGGGGCCGGTTCTTTTGGACACGAGGTGGCGGCCAAATATCAAACCCACAAAGGGGCGATTGCCGCCAATAGCTGGCTGGGTTTTGCCGAGGTGGCCGCCGCCGCCGCCGAACTTAACAATATTGTCATGGCGGCGCTGCGCCGGGCCGGGGTGCCGGCTATCAAATTTCAGCCGTCGGCCAGCACCCGGACTCGCGGCGAGCAATTGATGTATTTTGAAACGTTTCCGCTGAAAGAAGTCCTCAAACACGGGCTGGTACCGGTGGTTTATGGTGATGTGAGTGTGGACGCTAGCCAGGGTATGAGCATCGTTTCGACGGAGAAGTTGTTTGACAACCTGGCCCGCGAGTTGTCACCCAATCGAATTGTGTTGAGCGGCCAGGTGGAGGGGGTTTATGATCGTGACCCCTTGACCGAGGCGAAGGCCGAACTCATCGAGGATATTGATAGCAGCAATTGGAGTGAAGTTGAGGCCAGGCTGGGCGGCTCGCACGGGGTGGATGTGACCGGCGGCATGTTTACCAAAGTGCGCGACATGTACCGTTTGACTCTGGCTATGCCGCCGATGCAGGCCATGATTATTTCGGCGGAGCAGCCGGGCAATGTAGAAAAAGTACTCAAGGGGCAGGCCGTCAATTTTGGCACGCTGATCAATTGAATCAACCCCTGTTTTAGATGATGGTTTGGCGTCCAAAAGTTTAACTTTTGGACGCCAAATTTTTTAGGGAGCTGGTCACAATACTTTTCAAATAATGTAATTTAGCCCCTTGTGGGCGGGCAGTGCGAAGCCCCCTAGCGGCAAGGCCCTATGCTACAGCAAAGTATTGGGGCTAATCATGATCTTTGAGATGCGGGCTGAGCAGATGGTCTAAGGCTAGAAAAAAGGCTTTGGTGTGCCGCACGGAGAGGATGCCCAGCACCCACAGGGGCACTAAAATGAAGAAGAGAAGCTGGGCGGTGGAGAGTTCAAAAAGGGTGTCGAGCGCAAAAAGCAGACCTATGCCAAAAATGGCGACGATACCAAAGTTGATCAGCCACAAGGCAAAGAGAAAATAGCCCGGCTCCCGGTTATAAGCGTAGCCGCAGCGGGGGCAGCCGGGGAGCATAGTAAACCAATCCGAAATGCTTTCGACTCGACTGGCACGGGGAAACAACGGCGAAATGCCACACTCCGGACAGCGCAAGCGAACCGTCCGGTTTAAGTAAAGCCAGGATTTTTGGATTAATGATGGCTTTGAGCCAGGGTGAGATTTGTTGGCCATTTGCTGTTAGCCTGAGGCTTAAGGCTGACCATCCAAAGCCTCGCGAACTTTGTGGGCTAGACCCTGCGGGGTAAACGGCTTTTCTAAAAAAGCGGTGTTGGCATCCAACACCCCCTGGGGAACAATAACATGATCGGTGTAGCCTGACATGTGGAGTACCTTCATTTTAGGGTAGGTGCGAGTCATAGATTGGCCCAGCTCGCGTCCGTTCATTTTGCCGGGCATCACTACATCTGTCAGCAGTAAGTGGATCGGTCCATGATAGGTTTCCGAGACGCGCAGTGCCTCCTCAGCATTTGAGGCTTCTAACACGGTATAGCCTTCTCTGAGCAAAATAAGTTGGGTCAATTCTCGCACGGAATCTTCATCCTCGACCAGTAAGATGGTTTCTGAGCCGGGTGGGGTAGCCATAGCTGCCTGGTTGTTCAGGCTGACCGCTGCAGCCGGCGCTTCCGCTTGGGGTAGGTAAATTTTAAAGGTTGCGCCTTGCTCAGGCTCGCTGTGAACCGAGATATGGCCACCGCTTTGGTTTACAATTCCATGCACGGTGGCCAGCCCCAGGCCCGTCCCGTGACCTTGTTCTTTGGTGGTATAAAAAGGCTCAAAGAGGTGTAAGCGGGTCTGGGCATCTATGCCATGTCCGGTGTCGCTGATGGTCAGGACTACATAAAGGCCAGGATTAGCTCCCAGGTGCTGGCGTGCCTGAGACCTGTCCAGCTTAACATTGGCCGTTTCGATAGTCAGCTTGCCGCCGTTGGGCATAGCATCTCGAGCGTTCACGACCAGATTCATTATTACTTGTTCCAACTTGCCTGGATCAGCTTTGACATAGCCCAGTTGCCTCTCTAAGCGGGTCACTAATTCAATATTCTCACCGATAAGGCGGCGGAGCATCGCTTGCATATTAACAACAACTGTATTGAGATTGACTATTTGGGGCTGAAGCACCTGTTTACGACTAAAAGCCAGGAGTTGTCGGGTGAGCGTAGCCGCCTGGGTGGCCGCTTTCTTAATTTGCTGAATTTCCTCGCGCTCCGGGTCGTGGCTGTAGGGATGACGCGTCAGCAGAAGGTCGCTATATCCGGTAATAACGGTTAAGATATTGTTGAAATCATGAGCCACCCCCCCGGCTAGCCGCCCGATTGCTTCCATTTTTTGTGACTGATGGAACTGCTCTTCAAGTTGTTTGCGCCCGGTAATATTGCTAACCACGCCGTAAATTATTTTAGAGCTTGGACCTTCACTCTCTACCCTGGCGCTGTCACGTACCCAGATAATCTCGCCGTTGGCTCGCACCAGGCGATATTCTATTTCGCTGCTCTGGCCGGCAGCTAATTGCACCGCTTGCTCGGCCGCAGTCGCTCGGTCATCGGGGTGAATGACCACCGCAGGCCAAAAGCTCCAGTCAGCGGCAAATTTTTCATAAGGATAGCCGGTCAGGTCGCTAACATTAGGGGAAAGATAGCGATTAATGCGACAGCCGTCTGCCGTAACTTCGCTCACATAGATATGGTCGCTAATGGAAGCAACCACCTGACGAAACCGTTCCTCACTTTCGCCCAGGGCCGTTTCGGCTCGCTTCCGCTCACGTCGCCCTCGGGCTTCTTGCAATTCCCGCTCTACCACTGGGCCCAGCCGGAACAGATTACTCTTCATTAGATAATCATGAGCGCCGGCTTTCATGGCCGCTACCGCCGTTTCCTCGCCAATTGTGCCGGAGACAATAATAAATGGCAGGTCTAATTCCATTTTCTTTAATACTTCCAAGGCGGCCAGTCCATTGAACTGAGGCAAGGCGTAATCGGAGATGATGACATCCCAGGTTTGGGTTTCCAGGGCGGCGCGCAGGCTTTCGGCGCTTTCAACAACTTGATAGATGGGATCAAAGCCGCCCTGGCGGAGATTTCGCACCAGTAAAAGCATATCATCTTCGGAGTCTTCGATGATGAGGACACGTAGGGGTTTGCTCATTTTTTGCTCCGTTTGGGAAGAGGCGGGGATTCATTAAGGAGTAACCAGTACAAGCCCAGTTGCCGGACCGCTTCGGTAAACTGGATAAAATCGACCGGTTTGCGGGTGTAACTGTTTGCGCCCAGGCTGTAGCTATCAATCAAATCTTGCTCTTCTTTGGAGGTGGTCAAAATAACCACCGGCAGTAACTTGGTGCGTTCATCCGCCCGAATCTGCCGCAAAACCTCCAGGCCATCCAGCTTAGGGAGTTTCAAATCTAATAAGATAACTTGGGGCATATCAGTTGGGTCTCGGTCGGCATACGCTCCCTGGCCAAAGAGATAATCCAGGGCTTCAACCCCATCATGGGCCACTACTACCTTGTTTTTGATATTATTTTTCTTGAGCGCTCGCAGGGCTAAAGCCTCGTCATCTGGATCATCTTCGATCAGGAGAATAACTTTCTCGTTCACCGGGGCCTCCTTATGGTCAGAAGACGGTATAGCTTAAAAATAAAATTGTAGACGGCAACCCTTAAAAAAAGAAATTCTTAAGGTCATCATCTCAAAGTGTAAAGTAAAAGGTTGTGCCTTGACCTACGGCACTTTCTACCCAGATGCGTCCCCCGTGGCGCTGGATGATCCGCTGTACTGTAGCCAGGCCAATGCCAGAACCCTCAAACTCATTACGGGTGTGCAGGCGCTGAAAAGGTCCAAACAGCTTGTGAGCATAGGCCATGTCAAAGCCTACGCCGTTGTCGCGAATAAAGTAGGCAGGTTGGTCATTCTGGCGGGTCAGCCCAAATTCTATTGTAGCCTGGGCTTGCTTTTGAGTAAACTTCCAGGCATTGCCCATGAGATTTTCCAGGGCTACCTGCAACAAATGAGGGTCGCCCCTGGCTATCAGATTGGGTGCAATGACAAATTCTGCCTCTCGCTGGGGCTGGGTTTGCCGCAATTCCTGAGCGATTGTTTCAACTAGCAGACTCAGGTTGACCTGCTGCTGGCGCATCTCGCTGCGGGTAATACGGGATAGATTCAGTATATCGTCAATTAATTGCCCCATCCGCTGGGTGGCCGCTCGCACCCGCTGGAGATAATCTTGACCCTGCTCATCTAATTGAGCGGCATAATCTTCGGACAGGGCCTGGCTGAAGCCATCAATCGCCCGGAGAGGTGCACGCAGGTCGTGGGAAACAGAGTAACTGAAAGTCTCCAATTCTTTGTTAATCGCTTCCAGTTGAGCGGTGCGCTGGGCCACCCGTTGCTCCAGCTCCTCGTTAAGCCGGCGAATTTTCTCTTCTACCAGCTTGCGTTCGCTAATTTCGGCTTGTAGTTCTGCCGTCCGCTCCCGCACCCGCGTTTCTAGCTCTTCTTTGGCCTGGCGCAGTAGCTCCTCGGCTTGCTTCCGGGCAGTAATATCGCGGGCAATCCCACTGGTACCCACCACCTCGCCCCGCTCGTTAAAAATTGGGGTTTTGATGGTTTCCAGCCAAATTTGTTTGCCATAGACGGCATCTTCCAGGGGTTCCTCAACCGATTTTCTGCGGCCGGTGCGGATTACCTCCTGGTCATCCGCCCGATATTTTTCGGCCAGATGCCAGGGCCAGATGTCCAGGTCTGTTTTGCCGATTAACTCCCCCGGTTCAAAACCGCAGGCCCGGGCCAAAGGCTCATTGGCGGCAATAAAACGGCTGTCTTTATCTTTTAACCAGGCAATATCGGGAATATTATCCAACAGCGCCTGTTGTTGACGCCTGATTTCTGCAAATGCTGCTTCCACCCGCTTGCGTTCGCTAATTTCGGCCCGCAGTTCTGCATTGGCCTGGGCCAGCTCGGTAGTTCGCTCCACAATGCGCTGATCTATTTCATCATAGGCTTGCCGCAGCGCCGCTTCGGCTTGTTTGCGCTCGCTGATGTCGCGGACAATGGCTTGCAGTTGGCCGTCTGCCAACCTCGAAGCGCTTATTTCAACCGGGAAGACGGTGCCATCTTTGCGACGCATCCGGCGTTCGCTGGTGATCATTTTCCCAGCCCGTAATTCGTCTAAATGGGGGGGAGCAGCAGCCAGGTCTTCTGCGGAAATAGTGTCTCTCACATTGAGTTGCACCATCTCGTCCAGGCGATAGCCGAGCATCTGGCAGCCCTTTGAGTTTACTAACACATAATTTCCTTGCGGATCGGCCATAAAAATGCCGTCGGCAGCCTGCTCCAGCAGCAGCCGGTACTTGGCTTCACTCTCAGCCAGAGTCATCTGCCGTTCTCTTTCCAGTATATTACGATGATGAGTGGTCAGCAAGACTAAAACAGAGGTGATGAGCACGAAATTGACCGGCCCAATTACAATTTCAACCAGAGGTGCAGCCGGGACAAAAATGAAAAAAAACAACATGCCTGTAACACACCCCAGCACAATGCTCAGGGTAGTGGCTATTGAAAAAAATACACTGCTGATCAAGATGGCCACGAGCAGGTAGTCGAACAGGAAAACTTCGGTCCAATTTCTATCGGGAATCGCCGCAGCAAAAATAGCCACAATTATGACTCCTATAGCCAGCATTGTGGCCTCACGATTGTATTTGGTACGGCTTAACCCATAACCAACTGCCAGGAAAACCGCTGCCATAACTGCAACCTGAAGGGTTGTTTCTTGCCCAAAAAACAGGGTAGAATGGATTAACATGATCGAGGGAAACACAAGCACCACAATCAATAAAAAGAGGGCCAGCAATAGGGAACTTAGAAACCGAGCCTGGCGACGATGTTCGGCAACTTGGATCGTGAGGTGCGGTTCAGTCAGTTGATCCCAGTATTTACCAAATTGTTCAGAATACGTTTTCTTGAGTCGCATTGCTTACTTTCCTACGTTCGAAACCCTTGCATAATAATCGTGTCATCCATATAGCTTATAAAACGCAAACGCCAACCTTTCCCCTCGGCTGGCGTTTCTATGGCAATCAAGACTCCCCCACCATAACTCCCTCGCTCGGCATAAAACGTTCGCGGGAAAGAATGACGGCGCTGTGGCCGGTACCTTCACTGCCAGGAGGCTGGTCCAACCCTGTTTCAGCTTTGAGCAGCCCGGTTAATTGCTCAAGCTCAACCGGGGTTAGAGCATATTGGAGTGCGTGGCGCAGCAAGTGTTCGACCAGCCGGCGCTCCACCTGGCGGCGCAGGCCGGCGGCATCGCTAAAGGGCTGCCAATCTGCGCCGGTATCACGCACAAAAGCTTGACCGGCCAGGGTACGCGCTGTTCCTTGTTTGAGAAAAGCGAAGACCGGGCGGCGGGCGTGATAGGCGGTATACCACTCCAGGCCAATTGGGGCGCGGATATCGCCGCCCAGTACCAGCAGGTACAGTTCAGCCCGGCGTACAGCTTCCAGGTCGAGCGGCTCCGCCCCCAGCGGCGTCTGCACAATCCGCCAGGCCAGCGTCACCGGCAGCTCGGCGATCATCCGACCCAACAGCTCGCGCTCGGCCATCAAATCTGAGGCCGCAGAAATATAAATGGTTATGGGACGGCTGCTATTGATCGGTTCCTTCATCGGCATAACCTCTTTGGCTGATAAAACGTGCGAGCTATTTACCTTTCACGTTTCTCGGTTTGGCTGGTAGCGGCTGAATTGCGGCGCTTAAAAGGCCAAGGAATTAAGCGGGGTACCTGCTGTTGGTAAGCTTGATAAGCTGCGCCAAACTCGGCCAGCAAGCGGCGTTCCTCATAAATTGAGCCAAAATAAAAATAGAGGGTAAAGAGGAGATAAGCCGTAAGCAGGTTAATGGTCATTACCGGCGTGAGCCACAGAACCAGGAGGCTAAAAAAGTAGAGCGGGTGGCGCACCCAGCCATAAAAACCGTTCAGGCTTAACTGGCCGCTGGCGGCAGGCTGCTCGGCGATCAGTTGCGCCAGTCCTAAAAAGTGAAAGAGCCCGGTTTGCCACAGCGCCGCCGCCAACCCGACTAAGGCCAAGACCTGCCCGCCAACCATCAGCCAACGCCACGGCGCGGGTACAAGGTACAGGGTTTGGGTGGGCAGCCAGGCCAACAGCGGAAAGAGGGGTAATAAGGTTAGCCCCGCCACGATATTGTAAACCAGCCGATACCAGCGCTCAAAGCCAGGCCCAAAGATGCGCCGTCCCCAATTTTTAATGGGCAAACCGGCCAGGACGCTGTGCAATATGGCGTAAGCCGTAAAAAAGATAATTAGAATTAAGACACTTAATGACCAGTGCATCTTCTCCCTTATGTCATTTCGAGACCGCAGGCCGAGAAATCCCCAAAGCACAACCAGTAAAAGAGTTTACGGCCAATTGACCAGAGGCAGTCCCGTTTCGGCTTCGATGGCCAGGAGACGGTTGTATTTGGCCAGCCGTTCCGATTGAGTGATTGAGCCGACCTTGATCTGATCCCCGGCCCAGCCGACGGCCAGGTCGGCCAGCCAGTTGTCCTCGGTTTCGCCGCTGCGGGCGCTGATGGTCACTCGCCAGCCGGCGGAGCGGGCCAGGTGGCAGGCTTCGGTGGCTTCAGTCAACGTGCCGATTTGGTTGACTTTTAACAACAAGGCGTCGGCCGCTTGAGTTTCGATGGCGCGACGCAGGCGGTCCGGGTTAGTACAGAGTAGATCATCGCCCAAAACCAGGGCCCGCCCGGCGACTCTGGCCCGCAGTTCCGGCCAGTGCGCCCAATCGTCCTCGGCCAGCCCATCCTCAATACTGACCAGCGGATAACGGTCGAGCCAGTCAAGCAACTGGGCAATCATCCCCTGGCTGTCCAGCGGTTCAACCCCCAGGTGATAGCGGTCTTGCCGATAAAAATGGCTGGAGGCTACGTCAACGGCCAGGGCCACATCCTGGCCCGGTTCCAGGCCGGCGGCGCGGATCGACTCAACGGCATCGGCCAGCATGGCCTCGGCGCTGGGAAAAGGGGGAGCCAGCCCGCCCTCGTCGGCAGAGAGGGCGCGCATGCCGTATTTGCGATAGGTCAACTCAGCCGCCGTTTGGTACACAGCAAAAGTCATGGCCAGCGCCTCATCTATAGTCCAGGCCGAAGCAGGTACAACCAGCACATCCTGGATGGGGGACTGTTCCCCGGCATGTTTGCCGCCGCTAAATAGGTTGATCGTCGGGCGGGGCAGCGTTTGAAGTGGTTGCGACAGCAAGCCGGCGAAATATTGGTACAGTGGCCTACCCTGGTCAGCGGCGCAGGCACGGGCAAAAGCCAGCGACACGGCCAGGATAGCATTCGCACCCAGCCGTGACTTGTTAGCCGTGCCGTCGAGTTGTCGCATGGCCCGGTCAAGTTCGCTTTGGTGGTCGAAAGTCCGGCCCGAAAGCGCCTCGTTAAGTTCGCCGTTGACGTGGTCCACGGCTTTACGGCAGCCCATGCCTCGGTAACGTCCCGGATCGCCATCGCGCAGTTCCAACGCCTCCGCCGCGCCGGTTGAAGCGCCCGACGGAACGGAGACCGTCTCCCGCGCGCCGCTGCTCAACTCACAGGTCGCCTGGACCGTAGGCCGGCCCCGGCTATCGAGAATTTCCAGGCCGGAAAGACGTTTGATGGTTGGCATAATTGATGATCACCTGTTCTGTAACAAAGCATGTCATTTCGAGCGATAGCGAGAAATCCCTTTCAAGGTAGAATTTTGATCAGCGTTGAAGGAGCTTCCTCCCTTTGGTCGGAATGACATGACGCCTTGACCTGTTCCCTGATATTATAGCTGCGCTCTAAACTCACTGACAAGCTCGGACATACGGCCAGGCGGGTTGGACAACAAAGCCAGTACCGCCTGTTTTTGACGCAAGCGGGCTGCCTCGTCCAGATACTCCAGGGGGGAGCGACCGGCCACGCGGGCCAGCAGGCAGGCCAGGGTGTGGCGCACGGCACGCGATTCAAGGTCAGTCTGATCGCATCCTGAGTAGGCCGCAGGCCGTATCGAAGGATGCGCGGCAGGAATATCGCCAATTGTTTGAGTGTAGACCCGCCAGTACTCCTTGGCCGCCTCGGCAAAAGCGGCCCGCTGCTGCGGCAGATGATGCGCTTTGCTCAAAAGATGGGTCAGCGAGAAGCCCAAGTCGAAAGCAGGGTCGCCCCAGTGGATCACCTCGTGATCAAGCAGGATGAGCCGGCCCTGATAAACGAGGATGTTTTTGGGGCTGTAGTCGCCGTGAACCAAGGTCAGCCGGCAGGCCCGCGTCTCAGCGCTGAGGGCATGCAGAAAGTGGGCCGCCGCCGGAACCTGGCCGGCGGTATAGCTGTAGTATGGTTCCAGCCGGAGCGACTCGAAGAAGGAGCGATCCTCAAACAGCGGGGCTATCTCGTCCCGGCGCTCAAAAGCCCGGCGATGGATGCTACCCAAGAGCCGGCCAAACTGGCTGATATGATCTTCTTCCAGATGACCGGCCAGCAGCAGCGTTTTCCAGTTGTGGTGTGGCCGGGGTACGGCCTGCATGGCCAGCAGGTGGTGGGTGTGGTCCTCAAAAACCAGCGGCGTGATCGTTCCGGGTGGAGCCAGTTGGGCCAGCCAGGCCAGCCCCAGCGCCTCACGGTGGACCCGCTCCGGGCTGCTGAACCAGTCTACGCTGACCCGCAGTTTGGCCAGGGCTTGCTTCAGCACCCAGGCTTCGCCCGTAGACCGTTCCACCCAGACCGTCCGGTTGGAAACGCCCCCAGCCAGGTTGCGGACGATAGGCTGTTCATCGGCGGCAATGTGGCCGTTGGCGCGCAGGTAGGCGATGAGGGCGTCGGGTTGTTCGATGTCCAGCATATGTTTAACCTTCCCGGAAGCTCCAAGCTTCCGGGAAGATAGGTTACTTGGCCCCGGCGATTTCGGCCAGCACGTTGGCGTATTTCTTGAGCCCTTTTTGCAATTTGGCTAATTCAGCTCGCATGGCCTGAAAATCTTCCCAGGCTCGCTCGTGTTCCAGGGCGCTGACATCTGCGGGGCGTTTCTGTTCGTGAGCCAGCAGGCGGGGATGCCATTTGGCGGTGAAGGGGCGGATGCCCTTGTTGAGAACCTCGATGGCGATGGGGCCAAAGGAATTTTCGCTGTGTGCTACCCCTGGTCCAGCCTGCTTGAGAATTTCTTGCGTTTGCACAAAAAGTGAGTCAAGTAAAGTTAAAGCGTCGCGTAGCAATCCATGCTCAGAATCAAACGGCTGTATGGCAGAGCCTGTGGTTAGCTCGACATACAGTGACCAGGCTGCTAACTCTTCACTTACGAATTCTATAGTGCCTAAGCCAAAGGGTAGTCCGACAGAGATTTTTTGAGCTTTAATACCGCGTTTTTTAATGGATTCTGTAGTTAATCTGTTTATTGGTTTATACTCCGACTCATCTGAAGCTGAAATGATTTTTGCCCACGGACCCTCAAATTTCACCAATTGTCTTGTAAAGCTCTCGTAGCTACGGGCGAGGGATAATCTGTTGCTGTCCTGCTCGACTAATACCGCGATTTCCTCCCCGTAGGCGTAATCCGATACGTGCTGGATTCGAACTTCATCAAAATAGGCTTTAAGACTACATTCTGTCAAGTGATATGTCTTTGTAAAAAGGTCTTCAAATTGCTTTTGATAGCCCTCAATCCTATCCTCGGAATCCCCATAACGCCACTCATTTTCGAGGGAGGGTCTCTCCGCATCAATACGTGAGGGAAGGGGAAACACAATCAAGGGGCGTAAATCATCTGACTGTCTCCGATAATTCGTGGCGCGTTCTATTAGCTCTTGTAATCCGGTGAGGCTTTGACGATTTGGGGTAAAAACAACCACAAGTTTCTCAGGCATTATCATAGTGCAAATGCCGCTTGTATCGGTAAACCCTGTTCGAGAGTCAATGAGAACATAGCGGTACTGTTCAGCCAATCGGTTGGCGAAAGAGGGTATCAACTCTGGTGAGCGGTTATACAACATCTCCCATTGGAATGTATTGACTCGAGCAGAGTATTTGTTGTCAAAGCGTCCGGCCTTGAGGAGGTGAAGGTAAGGGATATCAGTTTCTAAAATGAATCGTTCAAGTTGAACCTCATTAAGCGTCAGGGTAGCTTCCCGCTCGGTTTGTTTCTCGCTAACCTCGTTCAATTCCCAAAACAAATCTATTAATCCTGGGTGCTCATTAAGGGCATGATCTGGGTCATTTGTATCGCTGAATTGATCCCTGAGTCTATCGCGGAAAAAAAGATGTAGTCCCGGAGCTTCAAGATCCCAATCCACCATTAGGACACCTTTGCTGCCTTCAAGCTGGCGTTGAGCTAATAGGCAAGCTACGTTTGCAAGAGCCATTGTTCGCCCTGTGCCACCCTTGTAAGAATAGAAGGTTATGATTTGACCTGACACCGCTCCTGACATAATTAATGCTCCTCACGTCCTGGGAAACCAGGGCGAGTAATTGTGACGTTGGCCAACCACTGTTGAATTTCTATTGCAGTCGGGAGTGAAAAGCCGTTACAGTCGCTACATGGATCATCTGGTAACGCACTAAAACTTTTATAGAGTTCATAAATTCGTTGGGCAATTTGTTCGATAGTGTTAACGTATCTTTCATTATTAGTAATTTCGGGTTCAACTAACGTGTATCCTGAAAAATCGTAGAAATGACGTTGTGTTTTGATCTCTGCTGGTAGATGATCAGAACCCCGAAAGATAATAGGAATGATTAGTCCACGCTTCCGGTCAATTTGTTGCTCTCCTAACTTGAGACGTTTTTCCTCTAGCCGCTCCATTGCTAAGTACTCACGAGCGCAAAAAGTGTGCTTCTGATCAAAGTATTTTGGGGTAAAGACCAAGATCATACAAACGCTTTTGCACAAAGCATCCGCCAGTCCTTCATCAAAAAAATCCCCACCTTGCAGACCCGTCTCATCAAAATAAACTCCCTCATTCATGTAGGGTTCGATGTGGTTTTTTAATGCTCTGATTAGTTCTTCAATGAAACGGCGTGTGAGTTCAAACTGACCACGACGGTAGCTAATGAAGCACGCATGCTCAAATGGCATAACCTTTGATCTCCTTGTATAAGGAAGAGTGCTAGAGATTAATTATAGCTGTATTCAATAACATCTCTTTATCATTTATTCACTTTTTTGGATAATAAGCGACGGTACATCAGCAACTTCAGCCAATAAGTTGGCGTATTCGGTGAGGGTCTCACGAACTCCATTTAATCTTTCCCGTAATTCAGGACTCTTACTCCAGCGTCTCTCGTGCTCTATTTGGGACACGGATTTTTCCCTGGAACTTTCGTAGTCTTGAAGTAAAGGATGCCATTCAGCTAGAAGTGGACGCAAAACGGTATTCAAAATCGCTACAGCCAGATACCCAAAGGAAATATTATCTTCCCCTTTGGGTTTGGCCACACCTGGGCCATACTCGCGCAGAATTTTACGAGTGGTATCAAAGAGCGAATAAAGCGAGGAGAGAGCCTCTCGAAGCGAACCTTCATTAGGCCCTAGTTCCGCTACTGAGATGCGAGTAATTAGCTCTACATACATCTCCCAGGCGGCCTTTC
>CAZRYD010000023.1:18734-34192 GCA_964604225.1 uncultured Caldilineaceae bacterium | reverse complement strand
GTAATTTTTTACCTCTCATCTCTTCAAAAATCATAGTGACCCATCGTCCCTGCTAAAGGTGACTTTAGGGAAAGCAGGATATGGCTTATGACTACTCTTATTGGTGACTTTTGTCTCTTCTCCGCCTTAACCTTTTATTGTATGCTATAAATACTGGTCAACTTCCCCCACTTCTTTATCGGCATAGAACTTTAGTCATATTTGTTTTTTTGTTTTAATCATTTATAATTCAAATATTGAAATTCAATTTTTGAATTATAGCTGTCACAAAAATGGTGAAGCAGTCAAAAAATTACGATCTAGAAATCCTAAATCATATTGAGGAGAATCCTGATACAACTCAGGCCGATCTGGCCATTCAACTGGGGGTGGCGGTTGGGAGCGTCAATTGGTATCTCAAGCGGCTGATCAACAAAGGCTATATCAAAGTGACTCAGATGCAACGCCGCCGGCTGCGCTATCTCCTGACCCCCAAAGGGCTGGTCGAAAAGGCTCATTTGACTGCCTCTTTTATGCAGGCTTCGCTCCATTGGTATCGAGAAACGCGAGAGTCTTCTAAAAAATTTCTGCGAGAAATCCAGCAAGCCGGATATGATACCGTCTGTATCGAAGGCGACGGCGACCTGGCCGAGATTATTTATTTGAGTTGTTTGGAGGCTCATGTCGCCGTGAAGCCAAAGCTTAATCGGGCTTATCCGGTTTTCAAGATAGAGGGGTTTAAAACGATGTTGGATTGGCCGGAGGATTCGACAGGTTCAAAACTAAACGCTTCTGACTCCACCGCCTGGAAATACAATGAGGCCACTGAAGGGTAAAGGTTTTCAAAATGAGTCAACAAGTAGCAGTAATTGGTTGTGGATATTGGGGCAAGAATCTGGTTAGAAATTTTGCCCAATTGCGCGTCCTGCGCTGGATTTGTGATAGCAATGAAACATTGCTCAAAGCTCAAGGTAAACTCTACCCGGAGGTTCAAAATACTTTAAAAACCGAAGAGGTTCTGAATGATCCAGAAGTACGAGGGATAGTTATTGCCACGCCGGCGGCCACCCATCACGCCCTGGCCAAAGCAGCTATTCTCAGTGGAAAAGATGTGTTTATTGAAAAACCATTAGCTTTACATTATTCAGAAGGACGAGAGCTGGTCGAATTGGCCCAAACCCACGGGGCTATATTGATGGTGGGCCATATTCTGGAGTATCATCCGGCGATCACTTTGCTTAAAGATATTATCCGGCGGGGCGAATTAGGGCAATTGTGGTATATCTACTCTAACCGGCTGAATCTCGGCAAGGTAAGGCAAGAAGAAAACATTTTGTGGAGCTTTGCGCCGCATGATATTTCGGTAATTGCCAGTTTGATCGGCAGTGAGCCAATGGTTGTCAGCACGTCCGGGGGCAATTATTTGCAATCCGGCATTGTTGACGTGACTGTGACTAACCTGCTATTTGCTGGCGGACAGCGTGCGCACATCTTTGTAAGTTGGCTGCATCCCTATAAGGAACAGAAATTGGTTGTAATTGGCGACCGTAAAATGGCGGTCTTTGACGATACGGCTCGCGAGGGCAAGCTAAAAATCTATGATAAAGGCATCGAATGGCGGGCGGGCTTACCGATCCCCCGCCAAACCTCTGAAACAACTCTTTTTATTGAGGAAACAGAACCGCTAAAATTAGAATGCGAACATTTTTTAACCTGCATTCGCGAACGGACACAGCCCCTCACCGATGGCAAAAATGCTTTAACCGTGCTGAAAGTACTGGAAGCCGGTCAAGTATCTTTAGAGCGAGGTGGTACGCCGGTTAACCTGACGGAATTTGAGGCGTAAATCAAGCTATGGCTAATTACTTTATACACGAATCCTGTTATATCGATGAAGGCGCAGAGATTGGTGAGGGCACAAAAATCTGGCATTTTTGCCATATAATGCCCAAAACTAGCATCGGACAGAATTGTAACATCGGGCAGAATGTATTCATTGCCGCGGATGTAGTCATCGGGAACAATGTTAAAATTCAAAACAATGTCTCTCTCTACACCGGCGTAATCATCGAGGATGATGTATTTCTGGGGCCTTCGATGGTATTTACCAATGTTATCAATCCACGCAGTCACGTGGCCCGCAAGAATGAATACCAGACTACCCTGGTTAAAAGAGGAAGCTCTATCGGGGCTAACGCTACCATTGTGTGTGGGATAACCTTAGGGCAGTATAGTTTTGTAGGTGCGGGTTCCGTGGTTACCCAAAACGTTCCAGATTACGCACTTGTTTATGGCAATCCCGCCCGGGTGTGGGGGTGGATGTGCCAGTGCGGGATTAAACTGATTTTGACCGGGCAGGGTCGCGAGGAAACAGCCACTTGTGCAAGCTGCGGCAGCCAGTATATCAAGCAAGGTCAAACGGTAAAGCCACTAAATAATCCAACTTAAAAATCAATCAAAACCATCCCAATTTGAACATGGAGGATTCATGCCAAATATAAAAAACTCAAAAATACTCGTTATTGGTGGCGCGGGTTTTGTCGGCTCCCACATCGTAGATCAACTGCTCGAAGAGCCGGTACGTGAGGTGATTATTTTAGATAACTTTGTACGTGGTACGCGAGCAAACATCGAGCAGGCGAGGCAGGACTCGCGGGTGCACCTGGTTGAAGGCAGTGTGACCGAATTGGGCCTGCTGCGTGATTTGATGCACGGCGCTGATTATGTATTTCACCTGGCGGCATTATGGTTGTATGAATGTGTCCATCAACCTCGCTCGGCGCTCGAAGTCAACGTGGTTGGCACTTACAATGTAGTTGAAGCAGCCCAGCAAGCCGGGGTGAAGAAGGTGGTTTACTCCTCATCGGCCTCGGTTTATGGTGATGCTTTGTTTACCCCTATGACTGAGGAACATCCTTTTAATAACCGGACTATGTATGGCGCGACCAAAATTGCCGGAGAGCAGTTCTTCCGCGCCTTTTACGAACAGCATAAACTCAATTACGCCGGTTTACGCTACATGAATATTTATGGACCGCGCATGGATTACAAAGGCACTTACGTCAGCGTCATTATGAAGGTGTTGGACTGTCTTGATCAAGGCCTGCCGCCCGTTATCTTTGGCGATGGTTCGCAGGCTTATGATTTCATTCACGTAGATGATGTGGCACGAGCCAATATTCTGGCCTTAAAAAGCGAGGCCGCCGACGAATTTTTCAACATCGGCATGGGGGTAAAAACCACAATTAATGAATTGGTCCATATGCTGTTGGAAATTACCGGCTCTCAACTTAAGCCTGAGTACCGGCCTCAGGAGCAGATGTTTGTCACCCATCGAGTTGGAAGCACAGAAAAGGCCGAGCGACTGCTTGGTTTTCGCGCCGAGGTTCCTTTGGCCGAGGGTTTAACCTCCGTCGTCGAGTGGCGGCAACGAGACCGAGAACACCTGCCTGTTCAATAAGTCAATTTGAGGATAATTTTGACGCAACGGATCCTGATAACCGGCGCTTCGGGCTACATAGGCCGCCATCTGATATATCTCCTGAACCAGGAGAACGTCGAGATTCGGGCTTTCGCTCGCAGTCCTAAGCCGGCGGGTTTGGCTGGCATCGAGTGGCAGCAAGGAGACATCCGTCATTTGGCGAGGGTGCAAGAGGCAATGCAAGGTTGTACCTCGATGGTGCATCTGGCCTGCCTGCCTTTAGGGCCGAGTTTTCAGAACCCGTTGAATGATTTCCAGGTTAATGTTTTGGGAACGTTGAATGTCTTATCCGCAGCCCAGGCGGCGGGAGTGAGACAGGTTATCTATACCTCCACCGCACAGGTTTACGGTTTTACGGAGCGCCTGCCTATGGCGGAAGATCATCTCCCCCAACCCGCTTCACCTTATGCCGCCAGCAAATTATGCGGCGAACATCTCTGCACCATTTTTGCCCGCTGCTATGGGCTGAACACGATGATTTTGAGGCTGTTTAATGTTTATGGCCTTGCCCTTGACGGCAGTGTACGCAATACAGTAGAAAGTTTATTTCTCCGACGGGTAAGGCAAGGTCTGCCGCCAATCATTAAGGGTGATCCAACCCAGGGACGCGATTTTATTCACGCGAGTGATGTTATCCGGGCCATCCGGCTGGCCTTAGATAAGGTGGGTGAAGGCACAGTCATCAACATCGGGACAGGCCAGATGACCACTTTAATTGAGCTGGCCGAGTTAGTTATAAAACTTGTCGGGGCAAAGCTAAAGCCGGTGGTGGAAAGCCAGGCGGGTCAGCCGTTACGTTTCCAGGCCGATGTACGCCGAGCCAAAGAGCGACTGGGTTTTCAAGTAGAAATTACTTTGGCATCCGGTTTAGGCCAGATGATCAGGGCAGAACTACCTTGAACCAGAGGTAAAGGTATTGGCAATAACACTATGTGTGGCATTACGGGTATCTTCAATCTTAATGGCGAGCCGGTTTCATCTGTCATTTTGCGTAAGATGACGGATGCTATCGCCCATCGCGGGCCGGATGGGGAAGGCTTTTACACAGATAGCTTTGTTGGCTTGGGTCATCGCCGCCTGGCGATTATTGACCTATCGCCTGCTGGTCATCAACCCATGATGTCTCAAGACGGCCAGTACATTCTGATTTACAATGGCGAAATCTACAATTTTCAGGAGCTACGGCTAGAACTGGAAACGCGAGGCTATCATTTCCGCTCCCGCAGCGACAGCGAAGTTTTACTCTACGCTTATGCTGAATGGGGTGAACAAGCCCTGAACCGCTTCAATGGCATGTTTGCATTCGCCATTTGGGATCGCCAACGGCAAGAGTTATTCCTGGCTCGTGATCGTTACGGCATTAAACCACTTTACTACACCCAGCAAGGCTTTACTTTTCTTTTTGGTTCAGAAATCAAAGCAATTTTGACACATCCAGCCTACCGGATGGCTCTGGATAAAGAAGCTCTATTGGAATATTTCACTTTTCAAAATTTCTTCACTGATAAAACCTTATTCGCCGGAGTCAGCTTACTGCCGACGGGCACTTATCTGCGAGTTCCGCTGGGGGCACAGCATCACGGCGAACCACAACCTTTCTGGGATTACCACTTTGTTGAACCGGAGCAACCTAAAGACGAGCGCGAATACCTGGAAGAGTTAGACCGTTTGTTTCGCCAAGCCGTTAATCGCCAATTAATCAGCGATGTAGATGTCGGAGCCTATCTCAGTGGCGGCATGGACTCTGGCTCGATTACCGCCATTGCTGCCAGACAATTACCTTATCTTAAAACTTTTACGTGTGGTTTTGATTTGCATTCGGCCTCCGGCTTAGAACTAAGCTTTGATGAGCGGAAGAATGCCGAATTGATGTCTTATCTTTTCAAGACTGAGCATTATGAAATGGTCTTGAAGGCTGGAGACATGGAACGTGTTTTGCCTAAATTAGCCTGGCATTTGGAAGAACCAAGG
The DNA here is from genome assembly GCA_964604225.1 of uncultured Caldilineaceae bacterium. Classification (GTDB taxonomy): domain Bacteria; phylum Chloroflexota; class Anaerolineae; order 4572-78; family J111; genus DSQQ01. The sequence continues at coordinate 28,761 of CAZRYD010000023.1, read as the reverse complement.
GTAGGCCAAAGTTACCCGAATTTTTATGCGGCTCAGTTGGCTAGCAAATTTGTCAAAGTAGTGCTGTCGGGGGGAGGGGGCGACGAACTGTTTGGCGGCTATCCCTGGCGTTACTATCGGGCTGTAGTTAACCATAATTTTGAGGATTATATAGATAAATACTACCTCTATTGGCAGCGTCTCATTCCAAATAAAGTTATCAAAGAAGTGTTCGCGCCGATTTGGCCGGCAGTAAGTCAGGTTTGGACGCGCGACATCTTTCGAGATGTATTTACTAAACACGCGCCGGAGTTGACCCAGCCCGAAGACTATATTAATCATTCGCTTTATTTTGAAGCTAAAACCTTTTTGCATGGTCTGCTTGTGGTTGAAGATAAGTTAAGCATGGCCCATAGTTTGGAAACCCGGGTGCCTTTTTTGGATAACGACCTGGTGGATTTTGCAATGCGGGTTCCTGTAGAGCTAAAGCTGGGCAATTTGGGCGAGGTAGTCCGGCTCAATGAAAATGAACCTGGTCATAAAAGCGCCAGATATTTTAGTAAAACAAATGATGGCAAGTTGTTACTCCGTAAAGTTATGGAGCGTCATATCCCGCTAGACGTAACCAGCCGGGAAAAACAAGGCTTTTCTGCTCCCGACGCCAGTTGGTTTAAGGGAGAAAGTATTGATTATGTCCGTCGAGAGCTATTTAGTAACCAGGCCAGAATTTATGAATTTTTGGATCGTGAAGCCATCCAAAATTTGGTCAATGAGCATCTGGAAGGTAAACAGAATAGACGTCTACTGATTTGGTCGTTATTGAACGTGGAGCAATGGTGTGAGCAATTTTTAGAATAAGAAAGAAATTATTCTCATACGGAAGCGCAACTTGATGTTAAACTGAATTTGTTTTCGATGAATAAAACGGGGAGAAAACTTATGGAATATGGATTGATTAATCTGCTGGCCTGTCCTATTTGCTATCGCTCGCTACATTTAGAAGCTGAGGTAATCCAGGGCACCCAAGTACGCCAGGGTGAACTAATCTGCCGTTATTGTAATCAATCCTATGCAATTCGACGCGGTGTACCACAGATGATTCCAACCGAAAGGTTATTGGGCGATAAACAGTGGGATAGTTGGGTTGATAAGCAAGAGTTGGGTCTTCAAGAGTACACCGCACCCGATTTGGAAGCTAAAGCCTATTTTGATAACGTAGCTGTTGAGTTTGGAACTTTTTGTGATTTGAACGGAACGATTCTCGACATCGGTTGTGGAATTGAGCCTCAACCAGCATATATTATTAACTCATCGAATAGCACTTACATTGGCCTTGATCCGCTCAGTGATGACAAAGAACGAACCTTCAACTTTATTCAGGGGGTTGGTGAGTGTCTTCCTTTTCAAGAAAACGCCTTTGACTGGGCCGTCAGCGCCACATCACTCGATCATTTTCCATACCCACTTAAAGTATTGACAGAGGCTAAACGTGTGCTAAAGTCAACCGGTCGACTTGGCTTATGGGTTGGTGTGGTTGATCCAGATTATTTTCGCCGTATGTATGCCTTGCCACATATAGATGACAAATATCGTGCACGTTTATGGACACAAATTCGTCAATGTAATCTTAAATGGTTAGTTGGAGCTATGTGGCGACATTTAGTAGTTAATCGGGTGCGTAGTGTTAAAATACATAAAAAACAAAAGATGAACGAGCGCAATCTCATTGATCAGGTGTTTGCAGAACGTGCAGCATACCATTTTCACTTCTATACAGAGGCCGAGGTGATAGAATTGCTAAAAGAATCTAATTTTCAAATCATCAAGCATCGCATTATCACGCATGTTACGCATGGCAACTCGCTATTTGTGCTGGCCGCACCTAATTAGGGGAAAAAGCAGGGTAGGAGCTAATTTCAACCCTAACATTGCTGTAGCTGCTTAACCTTACCACTATTGTGAAGAAGTTACTTTCCTAATATATCATCTGGAAGATTATCCAATTAATGTTAGTATATTTTCGCCGATTGTCGAGCGATGTCATCATCTACGGAGCAGGACGAGTAGCTTTACAGGCGGTAGGTTTTATCACTTTGCCAATTTTTACCCGCATTTTCTCGCCTGATGATTATGGCATTATAGAAACCATTACCACCTTTACCTCGATAGTTGCTCTCTTCGCCACGCTTGGCTTAGAGTCGGCCAGCCAGCGCAGCTATTTTGATTATACAGCCGAAGAAAAACAAAAGAGGCAGACTGTCTTAAGTACAACATTCTGGATTATACTCATTTGGTCAACAGGGTTAGCTAGCCTATTTATTATGATCAGTTACAGTTTAGCTACCAGGCTATCAGGTGATTCACGTTATAGCTTGTTGTTAGGAATTGCGTTTATTACAATTCCGATCACCACAATAACAAATTTTCTCTTGGATATTTTACGTTTGTGGCATAGGCCCGTTTATTACAGTTTACTCTCCCTCTTTAGTGGAATAGTAGCGGTTGGTTTAGCTTTGTATTTGGTTGCTATTTATGGTTGGGGATTGATTGGCAACTATACAGGTACTTTGTTGGGCGCCCTTTTATCGCTGGGATTAAGCTACTGGATCGTGCATAAGGGGATCAACTTAACTTTTGATTGGCAAGAACTACGCAAAATGTTGGCTTACGGTTTACCTATGTTACCGGTTGCCGCCTCAATTTGGGTTTTACAGCTCGCCGACCGGTTTTTTTTGCTATATTACGCTTCTCAAAGCGAGTTAGGACTTTATGGCTTGGGAGTTCGCCTGTCAAATTTGTTACTGTTTGGGGTGACTGCTCTTGGCGTGGCCTGGGCACCTTTTATCTTAGAATTACACAGTCGAGATATCTTACAGGAACGCCGGGTACGGGCACAGGCATTGACTTACGTGACGCTAGGGTTATCCTTGGGGGCAGTATGCCTATCGGTCTTTGCGCGTGAATTTTTCTTGATTGTGACCCCGCCTTCTTTTGTAAATGCTTATCAAGTGGTGGGGCTGCTATCGGCCAGTATTGTGGTTATCGGTATCAATACCATCACCATAACCGGCATATCACTGGCCCGGCAGACACACTATTTTGCCCGGTACACCCTTTTAGCGGCCGCGATTAATATAGGCTTAAATTTTGTCCTGATTCCCTGGTGGGGTATGGTTGGAGCAGCCCTGGCCACGCTATTGGCTTATGTAGCTTTGGCATGGTTATATTACCGGCAAGCCCAAATTCTGGATCCTGTACCCTATAATGGTCGACGTTTGCTCACTATCATTTTGTCAGCAGCCGTACTGATTGCGGTTGGAACTTTCATCAACGTGAATCCGATTTGGTTCAGCCTTGTCCTTAAAATACCATTGACGTTGGCTTTTCCAGTGTTGATTTGGCGGTTGGGCGGCCTTGACCCTCAATCATTCACTTATCTGGCTAACTTGATCCGTCGAAATCCGATGCAGGCAAAGGGCTAATTCTATTTACTAAATGATGAAGATATTTCGTATTGCCCAATACCTTATTGAAATTGCCTTATTGCCGATATTGTTCCTTATCGTAATTTTGGCCCGATTCAGTAAAAAAACTATTGATGTTGGTTTAGGGCCAGAACCATTGATCAACAATATTTACCACAAGCAAGCGCTTGAACTATATGGGTATACCGCCCAAACCTTCGTGTCCGACGTTTACTTTATCACCGATAAATTCGATGTGCGTGGCGATCAAATTTTTCGCCGTAAATCTCGCTTCGTGAAATTCATCGTTTACTTATACCTGTGGGTTGTTTCGGTTTTTCGGTACAAATGCTTATACATTTATTTTAATGGCGGCGCACTTAGTTTTGGCACGCTGTTTTTGTGGCGGGTGGAACCGTTCATATACAAATTGGCTGGCGTCAAATTGGTCGTGATGCCTTACGGGGGTGACGTTCAGGACATGTCAAGATCACCCAATTTACTCTTTAAAAATGCAATCGGGTGTGATTACCCAGAACATCGTCTAAGACGTCAACGGATCGCCTCTAAGATTGATCTCTGGACCAAGTATGCTGACCACATCATCGCCGGGTGTGAGTGGGTTGATTATCTGTACCATTGGGACACGTTAATGCTGGCTCATTTTTCCATTGATATAGATGTTTGGAAATCCCATGATAGTTCTGAGCGATTACAACCTGGCCGAAACTCTAAACTTAAGATTTTACACGCGCCCAATCACCGGCTGATTAAAGGAACCCATTACTTTATCAAGGCAATCAATGAGTTAATTGAAGAAGGCTTAGATATAGAGCTTGTTCTCTTGGAAAAGGTGCCTAATAATGAGGTCAAAAGAGTTATGGCTTCTGTTGACATCGTTGCCGATCAATTAGTTATCGGCTGGTACGCGATGTTTGCTTTAGAAGCTATGGCTATGGGCAAGCCAGTATTGTGCTATCTCCGTGATGACCTCAAAGATTTGTATGTAGCCTCAGGCCTGGTAGCTCCCCATGAGATACCTATCATCAATTGTTCACCCATAACAGTTAAAGAAACCATCAGGCATTTGGCCCTGCATCGAGAGGAATTATCTGAAATTGGACAATGTTCAAGAGAATATGTGCTTAAACATCATTCCCTACAAGCTGTAGGAGCGATCTTTGATCGTATCAATAATTCACTTGGCCTTAAACCCCAGAGGAAAATTCATCAATGAGTGTTTTGCTTCGTATTCTTATTGACTAAATTTAGGCACTTGGGCTTTCACATCGTGACACAATAACCTCTAAAATGACTCAAAAAACAGCAAATAACAAGAGGAAATGCCTAGTGACAGGCGCAACCGGTTTAATTGGAGCCAATTTGCTACCGGTATTACAACGTGATTGGGAGGTCATTGGACTGTCCAGTCATAAGCCACAGATTAATCTCGACTCTAAAAACATTCATTATCTAACGGTTGATCTATCTCAAGAATGGGATACTACCTTATGGCCCGATGGAGTTGAAGTCATAATTCACTTGGCTCAATCTAAATATTTCCGTAATTTCCCTGAATATAGCGGTGATGTTTTTCAAGTTAATACCGTCAGTACGTTACGTTTGCTAGATTATGCGCGTCGAATTGGAGCCAGCACCTTTATATTTGCTTCATCTGGCGGCATTTATGGCTTTGGTCCTCAAGAATTTTCTGAAGATACGACGATATCTTTAAGAGGGGATATTGGCTTTTACCTCAGCACGAAATTGTGCGCCGAAGTTTTAGCAGAAAATTATACCCCTTTTATGAAAATTATAATGCTTCGCTTCTTTTTTGTTTATGGTCCTGGTCAACGAAGCGACATGTTAATTCCACGCTTAGTTCAAAATGTATTGGAAAGAAAGCCCATAACTTTACAAGGACAGGAGGGTCTATGGATCAACCCAATCTATGTTACCGATGCTGTAACCGCCATTAACCAAGCCTTATACCTAAATGATAATCACAAGATTAACGTAGCCGGCCCTGAAATATTGAGCTTGCAGAAAATCGCTGAAATCATTGGCCAAGTTGTAGATAAAGAACCGGTATTTGATCGGCAACTCGATAGTCCACCCCGACACTTAGTCGGCGACATTCGTAAAATGAGCCATCTACTTGGCCCACCGTCGGTGCGTTTTGAAGATGGAATCAGGAGCTATCTCAAAAGTATCCAGATATGAGAGTACTTCACTTACCCACCCCCGTTGGCGGTAACGCTTGGGGCCTGGCGCAGGGCGAAAGAGCGTTAGGCTTAGATAGCTCTGTTTTGGTTGCTGTCCAAAATTGGCAAAATTATCCAGCTGATATCAACTTGAATTTAGAAAAAACACCAACCATTCCAGGTAAACTGCTTAAGCTGGCCGTAACGTTCTTAAATCTCAAAAATAGATATGACATCTTTCACTTTAACTTTGGTAACTCACTCGTGTATATCCCCTACCAACTTAAGCAGAGACTTCCTACTCTATTTAAATATTTCGATCAGATCGATCTGCCCTTCTATCCCGAAACAGCCAAACTCTTTGTGACTTATAATGGATGTGATGCCAGGCAAAAGTACCCCACCATGCAGCGAACCAACATAGCCGCCTGCCACAATCCAAACTGTTACGCCGGACAATGCAATTCCGGCAGGTTAGATGAGTATCGGCGTCAGGGTATAAAAAGAATGGAACGGTATGCTCGCCATATGTGGGCCTTGAATCCTGATTTGCTCAATTTTCTCCCCGAAGAAAAATCTTCCTTTTTGCCTTATACAGTGAGTAATTGGAATGATTTGTGGGCAAGCCTTCCCAGATCTGGGAAAAAAATAAAAATTGTTCATGCACCGACGAATCGTGAAGCCAAAGGTTCTAACTTTATTTTGGCCGCTTTAAAAAAAATCGAGGAAATCTTTCCTAATTTAGTCGAAATTCAATTAGTAGAGGATGTTTCTCATGAACAAGCTCTAAAGATTTATCAGAGCGCTGACTTAATCATTGACCAAATTTTAATTGGTTGGTATGGCGCTGTTGCGGTTGAAGCGATGAAGCTAGGCAAACCCGTTATTGCTCGGATTGCTCACGATGATTTACATTTTATACCTGAGCAAATGGCTAAAGATGTGCTGGAAACCATTATTACTACCGAGCCAGAGAGTCTTTATCAGGTGTTATTACAGTGTATTGAAGATCGAAATTTTTTAAAGCATCGAGCTGAAGCATCCCTGGAGTATGTCCATCACTGGCATGACCCCAGATACGTGGCTACTCTCACCAAAGAAAAATATGAGGCAGATTGATGGATGCTTTTCAACCAACAACATTTAGAGTTTGGAAAAAGTTAAATGTGTGGCATTACCGGCATCCTAACCCTTAATCCAAATACCTCGGTCTCAGGCGAATGCATCCAAAAAATGACCGACGCCATCCAGCATCGCGGCCCCGATAATGAAGGCATTTACCTCAACGGCTGCATCGCCCTGGGCCATCGCCGCCTGGCGATTATTGACCTCTCACCCGACGGTCACCAGCCGATGGTCGGGCCGAATGGCTCCACTTGGCTGGTTTACAACGGCGAAATCTACAACTATTTGGACATCCGGGCCGAATTGGAGGCTCGCGGTCATCAATTCAAATCTCATAGTGACACGGAAGTAATTTTGCACGCTTACCAGGAATACGGCTGCGATTGCCTGTCTCGCTTTAACGGTATGTTTGCCTTTGCCCTGTGGGATGAGCGGCAGCATCAACTCTTTTTAGCGCGAGATCGCTTTGGCATCAAGCCGCTTTATTACAGCTATCACAATGGTTATTTGCTTTTTGCTTCCGAAATAAAAGCGATTCTGGCCGTGCTGGATCAGACACCCCGGCCCAACCAACGCCTGATTTACGATTTTTTGACCGTAGGGGCGCTTGACCATACCAACGATACCTTCTTTGAGGGCATATATAAGTTACCGCCAGCCCACTTTATGCGAGTTGATGCTCAGGGACAGGCACAAATACAAAGATATTGGGATTTTGAGGTCAGCGACGAGGTTGCGCCGCTTTCTGATCAGGCAATTGCCGAGAAATCTGCCGCCTTTTTTGATCTTTTTACTAAGGCCGTCTGCTCTCATCTGATCAGCGATGTTCCGGTCGGTTCTTGCCTGAGCGGAGGCTTAGATTCCTCTGCCGTGGTTTCAGTCATCAGCCAATTGATCCATGAACGCGAGGTTGCGGCTATTGGGCCGCGGCAACAAACCTTTTCTGCCTGCTATCACAATAGCCCTGTTGACGAACAGCCTTATATTGATCGGGTGATTGAGTGGACCGGAGCGCTATCGCATCGAGTTTTTCCCCAAGCGCAGGGGTTTCTGGCAGAACTGCCCAAACTCATCTGGCACCAGGAAGAACCATTTGCCAGCACCAGCATCTATGCGCAGTGGACAGTAATGCGCCTCGCTCATGAGCAGGGCGTCACCGTTTTGCTGGATGGCCAGGGAGCCGACGAGCAATTGCTCGGTTATCGCAAATTTTATGCATTTTATATCTTCAGTCTGCTGCGTGGGGGCCGGCCATTCACTGGCCTCAGCGAATTGGTTAAGCATTTTGGTTCTATTGAGGTACTCAAAACTCTGCAATTGCGGCGCGGTCTGCGTTATTGGCAAGGGCGACAGCTTGGCTCTGCCGCAGTAGTCGCCGGACTTTTGCAAGACTCGTTTGCCAGAATTTTCAAAGATGGGCCGCTCAATCTCAACCTGACCGGTTCGTTAGGGCAACGCATCAAAGCAGACCTCACTCAGTTCAGTCTACCGGTATTGCTGCGCTATGAAGATAAGAACTCAATGGCCTTCTCTCGCGAGTCGCGCGTACCGTTTCTGGACCATCGCCTGGTTGAATACGTGGCTGCCTTACCGCTCAACCTGAAGCTTCGCCACGGTTGGACCAAATATTGCCTGCGCCGGGGAGCACAAAACAAAGTTCCGGCTGAAATTCTTCAACGCAAAGACAAACTGGGCTTCGCCACCCCGGAAAATGACTGGTTTCGTCAAAACCTGACCGGTGAGATCCGCCAGACTTATCAACAGGCCATATTTTTACCTGAATTCATTAAGCTACCAGAATTAAATAGCCAATTTGAAGCCTTTGTTACCGGTCAACGCCCCTTACTTTCCAGCGATTTCTTTTTTCGTTTTTTTATCTTGGAACAGTGGGCACGCTCGTTTATTATAGGTTGAGCAGGCAATGCGTATCCTCTACCTGTCACAATACTTTCCCCCAGAAATAGGCGCAACACAGACGAGAGCCTATGAAATGGCTGGTTATCTGGTTTCACAAGGGCATCAGGTGACCATGATTGCCGAAATTCCTAACCACCCCACTGGGATAATCCCGCCGGAGTATCTCAACAAATGGTATGAGCGGGTCAACCTCGATGGGATTGATGTCATTCGCGTTTGGGTGCAAACATCTCCTCGTAAAAACTTTTTCACCCGGATGGCCTTATACTTGTCATTTATGGTAGCGGCCACATTAGCCGGTTTATTTGCCGCCAAGGGGCGATACGATGTGATTTATGCCAGCTCGCCTCCTTTGTTTGTTGGCGGAGCAGCCCTGATCTTAAGTTATTTAAGACGCATCCCGCTGATATTTGAAGTACGCGATTTATGGCCGGAGTCAGCCATTGTATTAGGCGAACTAAACAATAAGTTAGCTATTCACTTATCATATTTGCTTGAGAAAATATGCTATCATCGCGCTCGTTATATCGTAACTGTGGTTAACTCCATAAAAAACCGGTTACTTGAGCGTGGTTATCCTGAAGATAAAATATTCATTATTCCCAATGGAGCCAATACAAACCTGTACACTCCTGCGCCGGTCAATCAGGTCCTACGAAAAACACTGGGAATCAGCTCAGATCAGTTTGTGTTAATTTTTACTGGGTTACATGGTTTGATGCATGGGGTTGATACAGCCGTTGAAGCAGCTAATTTATTGAGACAGTACGAGGATATCCTTTTTCTTTTTGTTGGGGATGGTGTTAGAAAAGTGCCCATGCAGGATCGAGTCGAGAAACTTAAGTTAAATAACATTCGTTTTTTACCGTTACAACCGGAGAAAGATTTACCTGGCTTAATTACTATGGCCAATGTTGGGTTATCATTGGGGCGTAAAAACCCGCTCTCTCGCGGCGCTTTACCGGTCAAGATGTTTTCCTATATGGCTTGTGCCCGTCCGGTTTTGCTGGCCGATGAAGGTGAGCCGGCGGATTTACTTCGTCAGGCTAATGCCGGCATAGTAGTAGAACCGGAGAATCCGCAGCAACTTGCCGAGGCTGTATTGACCCTATACCTCAACTCTAGCTCATGTGCAGATTATGGACAAAATGGTCGTAATTTTGTAGAATCTCAATACTCGCGCCAACAACTGGCGGTGGAGTTAGAACAATTGCTCAAAAGGGTGTCTTATGGTCACAAATAATTTAGCCAACATTGCTGTAATTGGCGGCGGGTACTAGAGTAAAAACCCAAATAGTGGTTGCGAAGTAAGTGATGGAGTCCCAAAGCTCAGCTTTG
>CAZRYD010000023.1:0-18724 GCA_964604225.1 uncultured Caldilineaceae bacterium | reverse complement strand
CCGAAACCATCACTTACAATTTAATCACTACCAAAACCTAGTACCTAACCGTATTGGTTGCGCACTCAGATATGGAGTCGTTAAAAAAGTCAATTTTTGCATTGATGCTAGGGACAATACTTTTCAAATAAGACTGTAGCATAGGGCCTTGCCACTAGGGGGCTTCGCCCTGCCCGCCCACAAGGGGCTACGTTACTTGAAAGGTATTGATGCCAGGGGTACCACCTAATCATCAAAGCTGGATGAGTCGTCAGGCCATCGGCTTAAACGATGAGGATCAGTAGATCCAAATTTCAGGCTCCCAGTGGACCACAGTCCGCGTTTTGGCCGCTGGACTGTGGTCCAGCTAGAGTAAATTTGGATCCACTGAGAATGGCTATTTCATTTGTCCTGAAAGCCTGTGGCGCTACCAGGGGATTGATCACAAACTATTACGTTGTGCAGACTGGCCTGAAGATGAGCCTTTACCAGCCGCTGTAGGAAGATAACAAGATGAGAACAAAACTATCCATATTTTGTGACAAAATCATTGAAGCGGGCTGGCTGGCTGCCGTGATCACGGTACCTCTCTATTTTAACATCTATTCTGCTCGTACTTTTGAGCCGGATAAAATCACCCTGCTCCGTTCCATTGTCAGCGTTATGATTTTGGCCTGGCTTATTGCAGTTATTGAAAAGGGGTTTAGTGATCCGGGTGAGGCCGGCCTGGCTGTGGCCGGGCGCGTGCGCCAATGGCTAAAAATTCCCCTCTTTTTACCCACAGCCGCATTAATCTTGGTCTACCTGATCAGCACCATTTTATCACTTTCACCTACAGTGAGCTTTTGGGGTTCTTACCAGCGGATGCAAGGTACTTACTCTACCCTCGCCTACATCGCTGTTTTCGCTCTGATTGCCGGAAACTTACGCACCCGTGAGCAGGCCGAGCGATTGGTCACCACGGTCATCCTCACCAGCATTCCCATCAGTCTTTATGGCATTGTGCAAAAATATGGCCTCGATCCCCTACCTTGGGCCGGCGATGTAACCACCCGCGTTGCGGCCAATCTGGGCAATGCTATCTTCGTCGCTTCGTATCTAATTGTAGTTGTACCCCTCACTTTAATCCGACTCATTGAGTCGATGACTGCCATCATCAAAGAGGAACAGGCCTCTTGGGGGCATACGATTCTCGCAGCGGTTTACATCTTTACCCTGGCCATCCAAATTATCACTATTATCTTCAGCCAAAGCCGCGGCCCGATGTTGGGCATATTGGGGGCCAGTTTTGTGATGGGCTTACTTATCCTCTTGCTATTGCGCCAGCAACATACAGGTCGCGGCCGCCTCTCGCTTAAGGAAATCGGTCTAGGTCTGGGAATGCTTGGCCCGTTGGGTTTTGCCAGTGCGGCTGGGGGTGGCCTGGGCTTTTTGGTGGGACTGATCTTACAGAACCTTCTGGCGGGCCTCAGCTATCAAAGCGAGCTGGTACCGCTCTTGGGTGCAGCGATTGGCGCTTTGCTTGGTTTTTTGGGGTTATACATTTTTATGGCCGCCAGCGACACCGGCTGGCGTTGGCTCTGGCTCAGTTGGTTTGGTCTGGCGATTCTGGCTATTGGCTTTGTCGTAGCTTTAAATCTTCGTGGGACCAGCCTGGATCCCTATCTGAATCCCATCCGCGGATTGCCCTATATTGATCGCTTAAGCAACGTGATCGAAACCGAACGTACGGGTAAAGTCCGTGTACTGATCTGGGATGCGGCGATGAAATTGGTAGCGCCTCATGGCCCTTTAGGGATTCCTGGGGACGACGAGGCTCCTCCCGACAAATTTAATATCATCAGACCTCTGATTGGTTACGGTCCGGAGTCAATGTTCAACGCCTTCGCCTATGTTTACCCGCCTGAACTGGCTTATGTCGAAAATCGGGGGAGTTCCGCCGACCGGTCTCATAATGAAACCATGGATAGCCTGGTTATTACTGGCGCGTTGGGCTTTTTGGCTTTTTATTTTCTCATGATCAGCCTTTTTTACTATGTCCTCGGTTGGCTGGGCTGGACCCCCGATCGTGTGGCCAAACGGCGCCTGATTGTACTCCTCATTCTGGGTGGCCTGAGCGGAGCAGCGATAGCCTATGTAGCCGATGGCGGGCCTACCTTCATGCCGCTGGGGCTACCCTTCGGTTTAGTTACTGGAGTTGTTATTCACTTAATTTGGCAGGGCCTCATCTCCCAACCAGAAGTCTCAGCTCAGCCATCACCAAGCTTCAATCATCCTATCCTCTTGATTGGCCTGCTCGGGGCCTTGATCGGCCACTTTATTGAAGTGCACTTTGTTTTCTCGATTGCCGCCACCTACACCTACTTTTGGATCTACGCCGGCTTGCTGGTGGCTCTATCCAAAATAGCCGAACCAGCGACTCAGCGCCTGAGCGAACCGGCCAGGGAAGCCGAGGCCGCAGAAACAGTCACGTCAGCAGAAACTCCTCTGGTAGATGAGCCTGTTTACGAAACGCGGCGGCAGCGGAGAAATAGAGCCCGCAGGGCTGCTCTCAACAAAAAATCTGTCGTAAACACACCCTATAAGTCCCGCGAGGCGATGGTCCGGGGTGAGGCTTTGGATAGCTGGATCGGAGGGCAGGGGTTGGTGATGGCCATAATCTTAATGATTCTGGCTTTTGATTTTTTCACTCCCCAATTTCAATTTACGGCTGGCGACCAAGATAGCATGAGCTTGCTCTGGATGCTTGTCATCACCTGGCTGGTGGGTCTGGCCATTGCCCTCTCCGATATGGCTGTGCGGCGTCAAAACAGCGATAAACCCATCAGTTGGTTCCGGGCGGTGGTGCTTTACGCGGTCATATCCTTGAGCTACTTTTTCTTCTACACCCTGGCTCATCAAATCCAATTTGGGCAGCGGGTTACGGTTACAAGTCCGACCGATGTGTTGACGGCAGCGGATATCCTCACCAACGGTCTGGTTTTATTTTATGTTTTTCTGTTCCTGTTGATGGTGCTTTTTACGGTGCTCCTGTCGTGGGGGCAAACCAGAAGGCTGGCTTTTTGGCGAGCCGAAAATTGGTGGCTTTACCCGCCACTGGTGCTGGCGACTATCGCCGTTATCTGGTTTAAAAATGTGGATGTCGTTCGGGCTGATATTTATTTGAAAGAGGGAGAACGTTACCGCAGCAACGGTCAGTGGAATGAGGCCATCGCGCTCCATGAAAAAGGTCGCTCCATCGATAGCGATGAGGATTTTTACTACCTGATGTTGGCCCTCGATTATCAACTCATGGCCCAGGATAATCGGATTGACCAGGCTCAGCGTGGCTTGGCATGGCAAGAGGGAGAGCGTATTGCCCTTGAGGCCCGCCGGATCAATCCCTACAACCCTGATAACACCGGCAATATGGGTCGGTATTACTTCACCCTCGGCCAGGTTTTTGACCGGGCGCGCTTTCAGGATGCCTTGAAATACTTCGAAAAAGCCGCCACTCTGGCGCCCTCAAACATTATTTACCATAACTTGTGGGCCCAGACTTATTACATTCTGACCGATTATCCCAAAGCTATCGAGCGGCTGCAAGTATCGGTCTCCATTGATCCCAAATATCCTCCCACCTGGATTCTATTGGGTGACACCTACGCCGCCATGCAAAATGTTGACGAAGCTTTTAAAGCCCACAGTCAGGCCATCAAACTATCCAGCGACTTTTTTGACCAATTTGTAGATCAACGTTTCAATTTCTATAACTCCGCTGGCAAAATGGAGAATCTGCTGGCGGTCATGCAGCAAGTAGCTCTGGAAAGGCCCACCGATGCCCTCTTGAAATGGGCCATTGGGCATGCTTACAACCTGCAGGGGCAGCGTGAAAAAGCTGTTCTGTACATTCAGCAGGCCATCACCCAGGGCGACGAGTCGGATAGAACGATCCGAGAGCTGGCCAACATCTATCTGGCGCTTAAACAATTCGATCAAGCCCTGCCGCTTTATCAGCGCATGCTGCAAGCCAACCCCAACGATGTTGAAGCTAACAGCGCCCTGGCCTTCATTTATGCCCAGCAAGGCCGGTTGGATGAAGCCATTCAGGCCAATCAAGTGGTGCTACAACAAAAGCCTAATGACTATGATAGTCTCAAAAACCTGGCGATTTTATACCAGCAAAAAGGACAATTGCAGGAGGCTCTCAATGCGGCTAAACAGGCGCAAACCATAGCTCCTCCCGCTGAAGCCGCCAATTGGGAGCAATTTATCAGCGATATTGAAAACCGCCTCGCCAAAGCAGGCTAAGATTTGGATAAAACCCTACTATGTATAACTACCTTCTAACTAAAATTAAAGACAAATCCGCCCGGGTCGGGGTTATTGGCCTGGGCTACGTTGGACTTCCTCTGGCCACAGGCCTGGCCAAATGCGGTTATCCCGTCACCGGCCTGGATGCCAGCCAAGCCAAAGTCGACACCCTCAACCGAGGCACCAGCTACATTCCCGATGTGCCCTCAGCCGACGTGGCGGCTCTGGTCAAGGCGGAAGTCCTCAGCGCAACCACCGATTACAATACTCTACACGAAATTGACGTCGTTTTCATTTGCGTCCCCACCCCATTTGACTCAATGAAAGCGCCCGACCTGACCTTTGTCCGCCAGGCGGCCACCGGCATCGCCCCCCGCTTGCGGGCCGGCCAATTGATCGTTTTGCAGAGCACCACCTATCCCGGCACCACCGAAGAAGTCGTCCAGCCCATTCTCGAAGAAACCGGCCTGGTCGCCGGTCAAGATTTCTTTTTAGCCTTTTCGCCGGAGCGAATTGACCCGGGCCGCACCGATTTCACCGTCGAAAACACGCCGAAAGTAGTAGGCGGCATCAATCCAGTGTCGGCGACCCTGGCCGGTGAGTTGCTGGCCCACCTGACTCCCCAAATTCACTATGTTTCCACCCCTCGCGCCGCCGAAATGACCAAGCTGTTGGAAAATATCTTCCGCAGCGTCAACATCGCCCTGGTCAACGAGTTGGCTGTCCTATCCGAGCGCATGGGGATTGACTTTTGGGAGGTCATCGAGGCCGCCAAAACCAAGCCCTTCGGCTTCATGCCCTTCTATCCCAGCCCCGGCGTCGGCGGCCACTGCATTCCGGTTGACCCCTACTATCTCTCCTGGAAAGCCAGGGAGTACGACTTTTATACCCGCTTCATCGAACTGGCCGCCGAGGTCAACGGCGATATGCCCTACCACACCGCACAACTGGTCAGCCGAGTCTTGAATTTGAACGGCAAAAGCCTACGCGACGCCAATGTTCTCATATTAGGCGTCGCCTTCAAACCCAACATCGACGACGCCCGCAACTCCCCCGCCGAGCGCGTCATCGAACTGCTCATCCGCGAAGGGGCTAAAGTCTCCTATCACGACCCCTATGTGCCCCGATTCAGAGTCGGCGGCGATATTGTGCTCAAAGAGAAACTAAGCTTTGAGAGCGTCCCGCTTACCGCCGAAACGCTGGCCCAGGCCGACTGTACCGTCATCGTCACCGGGCATCGCAATATTGACTACAATTGGGTGGTCAATGAAACAGCCCTCGTAGTGGACACGGTCAATGCTACCCGCCATATCACCCAAAATCGCCCTAAAATTGCCCGGCTCGGCACACCGCTCCATTTACCTTGAGCTAGGTTTGCCTTAACGAGTTGGGCTGATATAATTTTTTATCTGAGATTTCAAATTCAATCAAGGAGAATTTTGTGGCTAAAAAACAATACAGCAAATATCCGGATATGGTCATTGACCCCAAAAAGAACTATCAGGCGACTATCAAAACGAACAAAGGCGACATTCAGCTTGAATTATTTGCCAAAGATACCCCCAAAACGGTCAACAACTTTGTCTTCCTGGCCCGCGATAAATTTTATGATGGTCTGACCTTTCACCGGGTCATCAGTAATTTTATGGTCCAGGGCGGCGACCCCGACGGCGATGGTCGAGGCGGTCCCGGCTACCGCTTCGAGGATGAAACCCGCGGCAATCCCCGCCAAAAGCACGAAACCGGCAGCCTGAGCATGGCCAACGCCGGCCCCAACACCAACGGCTCTCAATTTTTTATCTGCCACGGGCCGCAGCCCCATCTCGACGGCAAGCATACCGTCTTTGGTAAAGTCACCCAAGGTCAGGCTGTGGTCAACTCCCTCAAAAATGGGGATGTGATGACCGAGGTGGTTATTACCGAAAGTTGATACACGGGAGTAAGGAGTAGGAAGTAGGGCGTAGAGGTATATGTACTCCCTTACTTCATACTCCTTACTTCCTACTTCCATGACTTCACCTTCTCCATAAAATTCTTCACCCGCTCAAAATCTACCGTCTGGGTCCAATGGCCGCCTACCTTGAAATACGAGCCGATAATCAAGGCATCGGCCACGGCCAAATAACGATCTACATTCTCAATGGTCACCCCTGAGCCAACCAGCACTGGGATTTGCACCGCCGCTTTGACCTGTTGCAATTCCTCCAGGCTGGCCTCCGTACCGGTCGCCACGCCGGTCACAATCACCCCATCGCTCAGAAAGAACTCGGCGGCATGGGCCGTCTCGACAATGTCCACGTCAGCCGTGATGGCGTGGGAAGAGTGTTTCTTCTTGATGTCGGTCAGCACCAGGATGTGTTCCGCGCCGATCTGCCGCCGGTAGCGCAGCACTTCGCCGGCAGAGGCGTCGATGTAACCCTCATCGGCCACATGGCCAAAGACAAACCCCTCGGCCCGGATGAAGTCCAGCCCGGCCGCCAGGGCGACGGCCAGCCCTTCTTTATTCGCCCCGGCCAACACCTGCACCCCGCAGCGCAAGCCGGTCACATTCTTGACTTCATACCCTACCACCGCCATCGCTGCCACCACCTCTGGCCCGACCTTTTTGTTGAGGTAGGGAATATCGTGCATATTTTCGATGGCTAACACATCAATACCGGCCTCTTTGTACAGTACCGCCTCGGCTTTGGCCTTGGCGATAATTTCCGGCATGCTGCCTTTGAACTTCGGCGTTCCCGGCAGCGGTTCGACATGGATCATGCCGATGATTGTTTTTTTGTTTTTTAGAAAATTAGTCATGTGGTTTTTACTCGTCCTCGCACCCGGTTGAGGCCGTTCAACGCCGCCACGCGATAGGCTTCGGCCATCGTCGGGTAATTAAAAGTGGTGTTGATAAAATACATTAAGGTATTCGCTTCGCCCTTTTGGGCTAAAATGGCCTGACCGATGTGCACAATCTCCGCCGCTTGCGAGCCAAAACAGTGCACCCCCAGGATTTCCAGGGTCTCACGGTGGAACAGCAGTTTGAGCATACCGACCGTCCGCCCACTGATTTGGGCGCGGGCCAGACTGCGGAACAAAGAATGGCCAACTTCGTAGGGCACTTTGGCCGCCGTTAACTCCTGTTCGGTCAGGCCGACCGAACTGATTTCCGGAATAGTGTAAATGCCGGTCGGGATATATTTAACCAGTTGGTCTTCACATTTGCCGGAAACCAGGTGAATAGCCGCAAAGCGGCCCTGGTCATAGGCCGCACTGGCCAGGCTTGGATAACCAACCACGTCGCCTACGGCATAGATGTGCGCTTGGGCCGATTGGTAGTTCTGGTTGACGACGATATTGCCCCGGCTGTCCCGTTCCAGGTCAACCGCCTCCAGCCCCATGTTGTCGGAGTTGCCGGTGCGCCCGTTAGCCCACAACAGATAATCAGTGTGGATTTGTTTGTTAGACTTGAGATAAAGGGTCACCCCCTCGTCATTCGCTTCCACCCGCTCGTACTCTTCGTGGTGCCGGATGAGCACCCCATTTTCGCGCAGGTGGTAGCTTAGAGCATC
The DNA here is from genome assembly GCA_964604225.1 of uncultured Caldilineaceae bacterium. Taxonomy (GTDB): domain Bacteria; phylum Chloroflexota; class Anaerolineae; order 4572-78; family J111; genus DSQQ01. Next base: position 10,898 of record CAZRYD010000023.1, on the reverse strand, counting down.
CACAATTTCGTCGTCCAAAAAAGCCAGCAGCCGGTCGCGGGTATTGATCAAATTGACTTTGATCCGCAGCCCCCGAAAGATCGAGGCGTATTCACAACCGATTACCCCGGCCCCGTAAATGGTCATCGAGCGCGGCGTCACGGTCAGGCGCAGGACCGAGTCGCTATCGAGGATACGCGGATGGCTGAAATCCACATCAGGCGGATGGTACGGCCTGGCGCCCGTGGCGATTACAAAGCCCGCCGCGGTACAAGCGTGGATCAGGCCGCTGGGCGCTTTGACCGAAATAGTGTGGGGGTCCATAAAAGCAGCCCAGCCGTGCAGCACCTCCACCCCGTTCTTGTCATAAAAACTCTGGCGCAGCTCCACCTGCTGGTTGATGACCGAGGCCGCCGATTGCAGCAGCGCCGGATAATCCACCCGGTGAAAATCCCGCGTCTCTTCCATCTGCTGGATGGCCTGGCGCAGCGCCTTGCTGGGAATCGTCGCCCGGTGGGTGCAATTGCCGCCGACCAGCGGAAAATCATCCACCACCGCCACCCGTTTGCCCGCCTTGGCCGCCTGCATCGCTGCCCCTTCTCCGCCCGGCCCACTGCCGATAACGATCACGTCGTAATCGTAGTTCATAAAGCGTTTTATCTCCATACTTGCGTTGAACATTAAAAAACGTTGAACGTGACAGCATTATACTTGAAAAATGGATAGACCGTCAATGTGTGAACTTTGGCACTACACCGATTCCGTGCTAAACTCAGCCCCATGCAAATCTCACCCCACATTGGCCTGTGCGCCGTCTGCCAGCACGTCAAAGTCATCCAGAGCGCCAAAGGCAGCTTTTTCATTATGTGCGGCCGGGCCAAAACCGACCCTCGCTTCAGCAAATACCCCGTTTTGCCGGTCATTCGCTGCAGCGGCTATGAACAACGCCGGGAAGAAAAAGACCCCCAAAATTGAGCCGCTTCTGTCTCGTCATCCATTAATCTTCTTCTCAGATTCCATTAACCCTCTTTTAACCTTTCTCCTCTATCCTGCAAAGGCTTCTCTGAGGCCACCTATAGAGAGGTTTGACAATCAGCTTTGATTTGTCTATAGTCATACCATACGTTGGATTTCAAGGAGAACGGGTCAATAGACAAGGGCTTGCCGGAGGTGTCGCCTTGCCTAAAAAATTTGGAATACTGCTGCTACCTCTCCTCTTTTTGATGTGGCTGCCCGGCCCGGCGCTCGCCCAGGGACCGGACAGCGAAGCGAGTCGAGTCGACTGGCAAGAGTTACGAACCGAAAAATTCATCCTCGTCTATGCCGACAGCGTTTTGGGTGTGGACCAGAGTGACTGCTCCTGCGGTATTGAGGAAGCCCAACGTTACGCCAATTTTGTCGACCAGGTTTACACCGATCTTACGACTGTTTTTGGGCTTGAGCTAAAAACCCCGCTCAACCTGCGCCTCTTCCCCACCGAAGAAACCTACTACGAAGTCAACCCCCTGGCCCGGCAATTGACCGGCGTCATTGCCCATGCCCTCAACAGCCGCGACGAAATCGCCATTGCCCTACCGCGCACCAAGCGTCTGAGCGACGAAGAAATTATCAACAACGTCCGCCACGAGTTGACCCATTTCTTTGCTTCCTATCTCTCCGACGGCAAGTTGAAAGCCGGTTTTCAGGAAGGCATTGCCCAATATTTAGAAAAGCCCACGGCTGAGGCTGATTACAACCCAACCATTTTGAAGCAGGCTTTTGAAGCCAACCGCCTCCTGACCTGGTCCGAACTGGATCAGGCGGAGTCCGTTTACAGCGACCCGCAAGTGGCCTATCCACAAAGCCTCTCCATTGTCTCTTTCCTGATTGATCGCTACAGTTTCCCTACCTTTATCGATTTTCTCAGAGCCAGCGGCGCCGAGCCGGGTTTTCGTAGCGCCCTGCAAACGGCCTACGGTAAATCTGCCGACACTCTGGAAACCGAGTGGTTAGCCTACCTGCCCGAATATTTCGACGGGCGCTGGCAGATCAATGCCATTTATGCCTATGATCTCAGCCGCGTAACCGAGCTGGTCAACAAAGCCGCTTACAGCGACGCTGCGACCGAACTGACCGACATCATTGCCTTACTCGAATCAACCAATCAAGACACAACCCTGGCCGAAGCCGAAGCCCTGCTGGCCCGGGCCCACCAGGGTCAGGCTGCCGGCGCGCTGGCCGACGAAGCCCGCCAGGCCCTCCAAGCCGGCAGCTACCCGCTGGCCATCGACAAAGGTAACGCTGCTATTGATAGCTACGAAGCGCTGGGCTACCGCGAGCGCATCCCCGAAATTCAGATTTACATCCACCGGGCCGAGTTGGGCCAGGGCGCGCTCGATCAGCTCAACCGGGGCGAACGACTGCTGGGCTCCTTCCGTTTTTTGGAGGCTGAGAGTCAACTCCAGGAAGCTACCAGGTTACTGCAATCCCTGGGCAATCAGGCCGGAGCCGCACAAGGGCAAGCGCTGCTCCTCAAATCGGCCTGGCAGCAGAGCCTGCTGGCCTACGTCTTATTGGCCGTCGGGCTGGCGATACTTATCTTCAACGGCCTCCGCCGCCTGATTAATCGCCTCAGCGCCAACCCCTTGGAGGTAGAATTTACGTGAGCCAGCCGACCTCTACTTCTCCCTTGTTGAGGTCGCTCCGGCGATTGCGGGCGGCTTTCTGGCAGCGTCGGGTGGCCCTCTGGCTGGTACGCGCCCTGTGGCTGGCCCTACTGGTCCCTACCATCTTTATGGCCGGTTATCTCTGGCTGGGCTGGCAAGTACGCTGGTATTATTGGCTAATCCCTATGCTGCTGGTCGGTTTTTTGGCCCTGCTTTGGTCCGTGCGGCCCATTCGTCTGCAAAAAGTGGCCCGACGCCTGGATCGCCGCCTGGACTTGCAGGCCCGCCTGGTTACGGCCTTTGAGGTCAGCAGTCCTGCTAAAGCTACTGCTCAAACTGAAAATTTGGTGGTGCAGCGCCTGTTGCAGGAGAGCGTCAACACCCTGATTCAGTTGCGCCGCCACGTCCGCGCCTTTGGCCGAAGTTTCTGGATAGAAATGCAGGCCCTCATTGCCGTAGCGGCGCTGCTGGGCGCTATGCTCATGCTCGACGCTTTTAGCTTGCATCTGCCCCAGGCCACGCCGGTAGAGCTCCCGCCTGGTTGGCAGGAGCCACAGGCCGAGGCCGTGCTGCCGCCCGATGCCCAACTCTTCCCGCCCCCATTTCAGCCAGAACCCCAAATCCAACAGACTCTGAGTCAGGAACAGTTGCAGCAAGCTTTGGAGGCGCTGGCCGACGCGCTGCGCGATCAGGCCGTGACGCGCTCCATTGCCGAGGCGCTGGATCGCGGCGACCTGGCCGGGGCGGCTGGCGGCCTGCGCCGCCTGGCCGACCAGTTGGGCCAGCTTTCGGAACAGGCGCGAGGCGAATTAGGCCAGTCACTGCAAGAGGCGGCAGAAAGGGTGGGCCAGAACGCGCCGGATTTGACCAATCCTCTGGAATCGGGCAGCACCGCTCTGGGGGAAAATGATGTCCGAGCCGCTCAGCAGGCTTTGGAACAACTGGCCGAGGCCATCGAGTCGATCCAGCAGACGCCTCAAGAGTCTGCCCAGGTTCAGCCGGAAGGCAGCGGCCAACCTCAGGAAAATAGTCAGAGTCAGTCAGGGGAGAATCAAGACGGTCAAAATCAGTCTGACCAGCCGGAAGGTGCTGGCTCCGGAGCCGGCGGTGAACAACAAGGTGAGGGCAGCGATCAGCCGGCCAGTGAAGCGGAACGACTGGCCGTTGAGGGCCAAGCGCTGGAATTGGAGAGCGACCCGCCCCAGGAAGAACGGGTGCTCCAGCCCGCCGAACTCGGCGCGGAGGCCGGCGACAAGCGCACCGAGGATTCGCCCTTTGCCCGCCAGCCCGCCAACGCTACCACCGGCGACCTCGGCCCCGACCCGTTGACCTATCCCTGGGAAAAACGCGACGTGATTCGCCGCTATTTTACGCCCTGATCGACCACCGACGACCGACGGCAGACCACCGCACTGGCCCGGAGTGCAGACCTTGGTCTTTGTGATCCCGATGATTGACTGCGGTCGGCGGTCCGTGGTCAGCGGTCAAACAGTCGTCAGGCTTCGGCCTCGACCAGTTGCTTTAAATTCGTCAAACGCTTATGTACGGTCATACGGTTACGGCCCAGTTTCTGCGAGAGAAACATGAGCCAGCCGTTGCCCTGAAAGGTATGGTTAATTCGCGCCGTTCCATTTTCTGTCGGCACAATTTGCCAGCGGCTGTCGCCGGCAATCCCGCTTGCCTGGCCCCGCCAGGTGATGCTTCTGCCTTGCGGGTCAAACTCCTTAACTGTCCCCAGCGCATCCAACACCAGCCCCGACCAGGTTTTGACCGCCAGAATAAACTGCCAGCCCTCTCGTACCGGCCCGTCCGTTACAATTTTGATGTGCTGCGCGGGCACATACCATTCCGGCAAGCGCTTTAAATCGATTAAAACTTGCCAGGTCTGTTCAGGGGTTGCATTAACTTCGATGGAATGAGTGGCACTATGCACAGGCTAACCTCAATTTTAATTTGATATCAAAGTAATTTTTACAAAATTCGCCAAAATTTAACCTTTAACTTCAAAACTGACAAATTTGGTCAGGAACGACAGGCAAAATGATGGCTCCCTTAGGCAAAGCAATCGTCGGCATCGGGGCGATGCTGGTTATCATCGGTTTGATTGTGTGGTTTGCGGGCGATAAGTTGAGCTGGTTTGGCCGTCTCCCCGGCGACATTCGAGTCGAGCGGCCCGGTTTCAGCTTCTTTTTCCCCATTACCACCATGATTATCCTTAGCATTGTTCTAAGCATCCTGCTTTCGATACTGAGCCGTTTTTTTAAGTGACCTCAGTTCGGAGTTTTTTGTTTCTCGACAGGATTAACAAGATTTACAGGATAAAAATTGGTCAAAAATCTTGTTAATCTTGCCGTAGGTCCTGTCTATTTCGGGTAAAACGTCGAATTCAGGTTAAGTAAATAAATTCGTTCATTTGTGTCATTGGTAATTTAATTTGCGTTTAAAGAATATTTTTAATCGTTCACCCAAAGAATCCACCCTACCCCTCTTTGACGAGGCTTTTCTGCGCCGGCTGGAGCGGCTCAGCTTTCGCACCGTGCCGGCTCTACGTGGCTCGCCGCTGGGCGAACGGCGCAGCCGCAATTTGCGCCCCGCCCTCGATTTCAGCGACCACCGCCCCTACTCTCACGGCGATGACCTGCGTCACGTGGATTGGAACGCCTTTGGCCGCCACGAAGAGCTGTTTGTGAAGCTGGGTGAAGCCACCCAGAGCGTCAACCTCCACGTTCTGCTGGATTGCAGCCGTTCTATGGCCTGGACACCTGCGGCCCAAGCATCTGACCGCGATCCGGCTGTTTACAGCAAATGGGACGCCGCCCGGCGGCTGGCCGGGGCCTTGGGTTACCTGGGCCTGGCCGGGGGCGAGCGGGTCGAAATTACCCCCTTTGGCCACGCCCTGGCCGAAGGTTTCGGCCCCACCGAAGGCAAGCGGCGGGTCGTACCCATCCTAAAATTTTTGTCAGGGCTAATGCCGTTGCCCCCGGCCAAGGGGGATGCCGGCGGGGGAATGGTCCACAGCCTCAACAGCTATGCCCGGACCCACCCCGGCGGCGGTTTGCTGGTCGTGATTTCAGATTTGCTGGACACCGTCACCCTGTCGCCGCAAGCGGGAAAAGCGGGGGGTGAATTGGCCGAGAGTCTGCGCCACCTTAGCCCACCGCGCTGGCAGGTGCTGGTGTTCCATTTGCTCACCGAGGAGGAAGTCCACCCCACCCTGGAAGGCGATTACGACCTGCAAGATACCGAAACGGACGAGAGTTTGCCCTTTCATCTAAACGAAGCGACCTTGACCCAATACCGGCTGCGGGTACGCAAATGGTGCGCCGAGTTGCAATCGGCCTGCGCCCAGCGCGGCGCTACCTATGCCCGCATCCTGGCCGAATGGCCGCTGGAGCAGGCTGTGATCCCCTACCTGCGCCAGCGAGGAGTGGTCCAGTGAATTTTCTTGTACCGTTGGCCTTGCTCGGCCTGTCAACCCTGCCGGTGATCCTGATTCTGCACCTGTTACGCAACCGGCGGGAGCAACTACCCATTCCTAGTTTGCGCCTCTGGCACGATTTGCAGCAAAAAAAGCAGGGGGCACTGCCGCGCAGCATTCCTTTCTCTTTACTGCTGCTGCTGCAACTGCTCATTGCCAGCGCCCTCAGCTTGGGGCTGGCTCGCCCGGTCTTTTCCTTTTTGCTTGACCAACCGCGCCAAACCATTTTTATCCTGGACACCACCACCAGCATGACCGCCGAGGATGCGGCCTTGGGCCAATCCGTCCGCCGCTTTGACGCCGCCCGCCAGGCCATTCAAACCCAGCTTCAGGCGTTGGGTGAGCGGGACGTCTTTGCCGTCATCAGTCTCAACCCCCAGCCTAAAATTTTGCTGAGCGGTGAGGCTGGGCAAAAAACTCAGGCCATTCAAAGCCTGGACAGCCTCGTGCCTGGCGCAACCGGCCTTGACCTCCCGGCAGCTCTGACTCTGGCCAACGGCCTGATTGACCCCAACCGGCTCAATCAAATTGTCGTTTTCACCGATGGCGATTACGCCCTGGAAGGCGACGCGCTGCCGGCTGTGCTGGCTCCGATTGACTGGCAAATTCTACCTTCCAACTTGTCAGGCTCCCCACCGGCCAACCAGGCTCTGCTCAACGTCTCTTCCCGCACTCTGCCGGATGGCCGCCACCGCTTGTTTGCCCGCGTCATCAATTACAGCGATGAACCGGCGGCCCGGACGGTGCAGGTCTTTGCCGGCGATACCCTGTTTGACGAAACCACGGTTCAACTCGACCCGCAAGGCGAAACCGCCCGGGTCTGGACTTTGCCCGCGCCGGTCGAAACGGCCAGGCTGGAACTGGCCGAAGCGGACGTGCTGCCGCTTGACAACCGCGCCGAAGTGCTGCTGCTGGAGACCGTTCGCCAACGCGTACTGCTGGTCTCCAACACGCCCGACACGCTGGCCCGGGCCCTGGAAGCCCAACCCGGCGTGGAATTAACCATCGACTCCCCTGCTGCCCGAGCCCACGATTCCGCTGAGTTTGACCTGACCGTCTTCGAAGGGCCGGGGCTGCCGCTGGATCTGACCACCTGGCCGCCGGGCAATTTGCTGGTGGTCAATCCGCCGTTAGGTCACCCGCTCCTACCCGCCGATAATTTTAGCCGCAACCTGCGCCCCGACCTGGCCAGCGGCTCGTCGCTGCTGGCCGGCGTTGACCTGTCCGGCGTTTATTTCAACCGGGTGCTCCAGGCTACCCTACCCAACTGGGCCGAGGTGGATTTAAAAACCAGCGACGGCGTGGGTGAAGCCGGCGGGCGACCGCTCATTTTTCACGGCTCGGTTGGCGGCAGTCAACTGGTGGTCTGGGCCTTTGATTTAGCCGCCAGCAATTTACCGGCCCGTCTCGCCCTGCCCCTGCTGATGGCTAACACACTGCAAACGCTGCTTTCGCCCGCGCCGCAGCCCGTCGTTCCCATCGGCCAACCCATACCCATTAGTGGCAACTTTAGTGTGGAAATTCCGGGCGGGCGCCGCCTGTCCTCGCTGGAAGCCGGACGAGCAGGTGGCCTGTTTACCCGCACTGAACAGCCGGGCCTTTATAAAATTTTCAATGAACAGGGCGCTCTGGTGGCCGGTTTTGCCGTTCACGCCGGCTCAGCCCTGGAGTCGAACCTCAGCCCTCAACTCGAACCCGCTACCTTGAATATTGAACGCCCTACCACCCCCACCCTGCCGCCTGACATCGAATATTACGAAATCTGGCCCTGGCTGGCCGGTCTGGTAGTTGTGCTAGTACTGTTTGAAGGATGGTTGGCATGGCGGAGATAATTCTGCAAAATCCCTGGGCGTTAGCAGCTTTGCCCCTGCTTTGGTTGGTGTTGCTGGCTTTCACCTGGCGGCGGCGCTTCAAGCCCTTTGGCGCGTTTTTATTGCGGCTGACCATCCTGGTTCTACTCGGGTTAGCTTTATCGCGCCCGGTTTTGCTGCCCCCTGCCGCCGCTTCGGAGGACAAAAGCCAGGAGCAGCGCGTCCTGCTGGTTGACCAATCGGCCAGCCTGGGCGCGGCGGGTCAGCAAGCCCTGCGGGCGGAAGCGGCTCGCCTGGCCCAGGAGTCGCCCCGGACCCTCACCCTCTATTTTGCCGACCAACCGGTGCTGGTTAATCCGGTTGAGCCCAACTCGCCGGGGGGCACGGAACGAGATTTGCCCCTCAACCCTGAGATCTCCAACCTGGCGGCTGCTCTGGCGACCGGCGCGCAATTCCTCGACAAACAGCCGGGCCGCTTGATCCTGCTGTCCGACGGGCTGGCTAACCAGGGTGACACGAACGAGGCGGTGGTCACTTTGGCCCAGCAAAATATCCCGGTAGACGTATTGATCCCTGCCGAGGCCGCCCTGCAAACCTGGCGGGGCAGCTCCAATGAAGTCAGCCTGGTCAAATTGAGTGTACCGCCCGCGCTGCGTCAGGGCGAAACCTTTGGCCTGGAGGTAACGATCAACAGTCTGGCAGCGGCTGAAACCAGGCTCAACCTGACCCAGGGCCAGACCACGCTGGCCGAAGATGTAGTTTCATTGGAACCAGGCCCCAACTTGTTTACCTTTGAAGCTAAAGCCGACGAGGTTGGCCCGCAGACTTTTGAGGCCAGTCTGGCCCCAACTGAAGGCGCCGATGGTGAGACGAGCAACAATCGCTTGGCTGCTTTCACTCAGGTTTATCTGCCGCCGCAGATTCTGGTGGTCAGCGATGCGGGCGGCGCGGCGGGCCGCCTGGCCCTGCAACTGCGTGAGGCCGGCTTTGTAGCCGAACGCAAAAGCCCGGCCGATGTGCCGACCCGTTTGTCGGAGTTGGACCCTTATGATGGGCTGGTGCTGGCCAACGTTTCGGCGCAGTCCCTAAAATTGGAGCAAATGATAGCCATCCAGGAGTTTGTGCGCAGTCTGGGCCGGGGCTTGGTGGTCACGGCCGGACGTGACAGCTTCAGTTTGGGCGCTTACAAAGACACGCCCCTGGCCGACTTGCTACCGGTGACGTTGGAGCCGCCTCCGCGAGAGGAACGCCCGCCCGTAGCTTTATTGCTCATCATCGATCACTCCGGGAGTATGCTGGAAAAGAGTGAACCGGCCACCAAGCTGGCTATGGCCAAAGAAGCGGCCATCCGAGCGACCGATATTTTAGGGCCCCAGGATTTAATTGGGGTGCTGATGTTCGATGATCAATATGAGTGGGTTGTACCCTTCCAGCGGGTGAGCGACGGAGCGGAATTATTGAAGATTCAGACCAGCATTGCCACCATTGGCGGCGGCGGCGGCACCCGCATTTTGCAAGCCCTGGGGGTTGGTTTGCCGGCGCTGGCCGAGCAGGAATCCGCCAGCGCGGCCCGTCACGTGGTGCTGCTGACCGACGGCAAATCGTTTGATGGGGTTGAAGGTCTAGAAGCGTATGATGTGCTGGTGGATGGGGCTTTGGCAGCCAACATCACCCTCTCCACCATTGCCATCGGCGCGGGTGCGGACCAGGATTTATTGATGCACCTGGCCGAGCGGGGCCGGGGGCGCTACCATTTTGCCGCCGTGCCCGACGAATTGCCGGAATTGACCATCGCCGAGAGTGACATTTTGCGCAGCAACGCCATTCAAGAGGGCGATTTTCGCCCGACCGTTTTTGCCCCGCACCCCATCCTGCGCGGCCTGCTGATCTCTACTGACGCAGCAGACCCGGCTGAACTGCCTAATCTGACCGGTTATCTGGCCCAAACTCCCAAACCACGAGCCGAAGTAGCTTTGCAAGTGGGGCCGGGTGATCCGTTGTTAAGCGTCTGGGGTTATGGCCTGGGCCGGGCAGCCGCCTGGACTTCGGACCTGGGCGATGAGTGGGCCACAGCCTGGCCTGGCTGGCCCAAGGCCAGCCGATTCTGGGGCCAGGTAGTCGGCTATACCCTGCCCGCGCCGGGATTGGGGCTGCTGCAACTTTCCAGCGAGGTTCAGCCGGATGGCGTGGTCCTGCTGACCGCTGCCGGTCTGACTGCCACCGGCCAAACTGTCGATTTAGCCCGCACCGATGCCGTTTTAACCACACCCGGCGGTCGAGAAATTCCGTTGACCCTGCGCCAGATTGAACCGGGCCGCTATCAGCAACGGCTGCGCCTGCCTGATCCGGGCGCTTATCAATTGAATGTGACCCAAGCCCGCAGTGATGGGCCGGACGAGACCGCGACGACCGGCTTTGTCGTGCCCTATCCGGCTGAATACGGTCCGCCGCTGGCAGGCACGGGTATCCCTCTACTGCGGCAAATCGCCACGACCACCGGAGGACGCACCCTTGCCTTGGGCGAGGCGCTTCAGGTGGCCGATTGCCAGTCGCAGGCTGGCGGTTGTCAAGAAAATACCCCGGTCAACAAAGAGTCTAACTCTTTTATAAAAGACTTGCAATCCAAAATCCAAAATCTCGCCACAGGTGCGCCCCTAAAAGCGCCCATCGAGTTGTGGCCCTGGCTCTTGCTGGCGGCGCTCATTTTGTGGCCGCTTGAAATCGCCTGGCGGCGCTGGGGGCGATTGCGCATACAGTAAATTTTCTTAAACACGAAATGGAACGCAGATAACGCCGATCTAACGCTGATTTGCGCTGATTCTCCTTAAATTTTTTAAGGCAATCTGCGTTTATCTGCAAATAATCTGCGTTATCAGCGCTCTATTTTTAGCATACAAAAAGGAAAGATGATGACTTCAACCTATACTGAACAAGACTATCAACCCGCTACCAAGTCGGTTGAACCGCAAATTACCGTGGACGGCT
>CAZRYD010000022.1:0-34709 GCA_964604225.1 uncultured Caldilineaceae bacterium | reverse complement strand
CGGAGCGGATGCTCCACGTCTTGAATGCACCCTCGCCGGCAGCCACCGCCTCGATTAGTATCGGGCAAGCCATTGCTACCATGGCCGAAAAACATTTTGATTTAGCTAAAAATCTGTCTTGATTACGTACCCTCGGTGAACAAGCGGGCGAAGCCGGGATAAGGTCTGAGGGGAATAAGCTCAAAGATGATAAGTCCTGCCTGGACCAGCGGCAAAGTGTTTAGTGCGGCCTCGGCTTCGGCCACATCGGCACATTCCAACACCAGGACCGCCTCGGGCCGGTCTTGGCGAAAATACATCTCTCGCAAGATGCCGGCCTGATAGAGTTCCCAGGCTCTGGCCGCTTCCGCTTTCAGATGAGGCTTAAACGCCTCGGCGGTGGCGCCGGGCCTTTCCTGTTCCAGCGCCAGAATCTTCATCTCAACACCGGCCCCGCCGCGATGTCTTCCGCAATCATCTGGCATTCTAACTGAGTGCACATGCGCATGGTTTTATCTCCGTTTGCCTGCTAATCATAGGCCAGACTCTCCCGCACGCTGATTTGGGTGGCGCTACGGGCGGGCAAGAGCGAGGCCAGGATAGAGATGACCAGGATAATACCCAACCATAACCACACCGCCCCAAAGTTGTACTGATAATCCAGCGATGTTTGAAACAGTACCTGTCCCAGGGCATTCGCCATGGGCTTACCTAATACAAAGGAGAGGGGGATGACCACCAGCCAACTGAGCAGCCCCTGCAACACGCCTTCCATGACGAACATCCCCAGGATCGTCGGCGTTTTGGCCCCGATGGCCCGCATGACCCCAATTTCGCGGGTGCGTTCGACCACGCTGATCGATAGCGAGCCCATGAGACCGATACCGCCGACAATGGCCATAATCAGGGCCAGAATGAGAAACATCGTAATGACGATGGCAAACTGGCGGTCCACGTTCTGCCGGTTTTCCGGCTCAGTCTGGCTGAGAGCCACGTCAATGCTTTTGGTTTCGTAGGTTTTTTTTAACTGCGAGGCGATGGCCTGGACATAGGCGGCCTCACGCCGGTCGGTGCGAACAAAGATTTGATCGCCCTGCTGGTGCTTTTTGGTGGCCTGGCAGACTGCGTTCAGGTTGGCATAGATGGGGTCCGTCTCGCCCACATCGCTAAAAACGTCGCTGTAAAAGCCGACCACCTGCCATTGGCTGTCACCTAATTCACCCAGGTCAAGGGTAATGGTATCGCCCAGATGGATGCTGTTCTCGTCGGCGGTATCTTTGCGAATAACAATAGCCCGGTCGTCGGTCGGTTGCAGCCAGCGCCCACCGACCAGCAGCGGCGGCCTGAACATGTCGCTGCCATTGGGTAGGCCAACCAGTTCGGCTCCAATGCCGGCCTCCTTGAGCCGCTGCCCTTCTTTCAAAATAGATGCGCCGTGTTGGAATACTAACTCGGCGTGGGTTATTCCTGCCTGGCGCTCGGCAATGGTGAGGATCCGCTCCAGGCGCTGATCGTCGTCAAAGGCCATCAAAAAATCAAACTGACGCTTGGCAAAGATATTGTCAACTGTCAGATCGAGGGACGACGACAGGCTCATTACCGCCAAAAACGTCGTCCCAGCCAGGATCAACACCCCCTGAGTTAGCAACAAACGATCCTTGCGACGGAAGATATTGGCCAGGGCTATGGCATAAGGGCTGGACAAAAAGCGCTGGCCCAGCCGCTCGACCAGGCGATCAAGCCAATTGCTGCCAAAATCACTGCCCAGGCCGTAACTGGCCAGGGCTTCGCGCACGGTCACGCCGGTGCCGTTCAAAATCGGCCACAAGGCCGCCAGCAGAGGCACGGCAAGGGCCGCGATAACCTGTAAAACGCAGGCGCGGGTCGAGTATTGAAACTGTTCGTAATCAATGTTGAAGATATTGAGCAGATACCGGGTCAGGCCGTAGGCCAGCATTGTGCCCAGAGGTAGAGCAATAACCAACGCCAGCAGACCATACACCAGCACGCCAACCAGGTAGACCTGCACAATTTTGCCCTGGGTCGCGCCGATGGCCTTGAGGATGCCGATTTGGCTGGTTTGCTGCGTCACCAGGGCCATCAGGGTATTCAGCACCAGCACTACGCTAGCCCCCAGCGAAACCACCGCCATCAATTGTAGAACCAGATTGATCCCCAGGACAATGAAGCGCCCCCAGTGCTTGGTCGGGTCCTGATAGATGGTCACGGCCACGCCTATCTTCTCCTTCGATAGGCGGTCTTTCATTTCAGAAGCTACCTCCCGCGCCAGGGCCTCGCTGTAGGGCGTGACCCGGACCATTAGCTCGTTGTACTTGCCCTTGGGAATATCGTACAGTTCCATGCCCTCGGCGTCGGTAAAAAAAACCGCCGGACCGCCAAAATCGGGCGGCGGCACGAAGTTGTGGCGCAGTTTGCCGTTTATGGTGCGCACTTTGGGCCGGTCATTGACTTCAAAAATAACTGCGTCACCCAGCTCCAGGCCAAAGTGCTGGCTCGACAGCCGCTCGATGCCGATCCGGTTGCGCTTGGGCCACTCACCCGCCTTAAGCTGGAGCAGCTCGTATTTTTGTTCGCTGTAATCTTCGCGCATAACCAGCCAGGCCTCGTCCCACTCGTCATCGGGCCGGATTTTGTAGCGAATATTCGTCTGGCTGCCCAGAGCAATATCCTCCACTCCTTTGATTTTGTTGAGATCATGAGCAATGGTTTCATCAAGATTCTCGGTGGTGTACACGGTAAAATGAGCCGGCACACTGGCCCGGTGGGCGGTATCCATACCGGCCAAGAGTTGGTCGGCCATGCCGAAGGTGGCCCCAATGGCAAAGACTCCGGCGGCAATGCTTAACACCGCCAGCAGGGTGCGGAACTTATTATCCCACAGGTCTGACCAAACTTTATACCAGATAACGCTCATCGGGCGCTCCTTGCCCCCCTAAATTTCTACTTCACGGTACTCATTCATTCGGAGGTAGTTTATTTGGACGAGGGCATAATCGTGCTGACAGCACAACGAAAACCCATTTGACCGTCGAAATAGTGCTGTGGATTGCCGTTGGCCCGGGCTGTCACCCGCAATTCGCTGGCTAAACTCTTCCAGCCACCCCCCCGCCGAACTCTGAATTCTCCCGTCTCCGGCCCCAAGGGGTTCCGAGTGGGAGCATAAGCATAATAATCAGGTTCATACCAATCGGCTACCCACTCCCACACGTTTCCAGCCAAATGTAACGCGCCGTAGGGACTGGCTCCGGTCAAGGAGCTGGTTACTTCGGCGGTATCGTCTGTGCAGCCTAAGTAATTGGCTTTCGCACAATCCAAATCATTGCCCCATGGGAACAGGCGCGTATCGGCGCCACGGGCTGCTTTCTCCCATTCGGCTTCGGTTGGCAGGCGCCGGTCAGCCCAGTGGCAATAAGTTTGGGCTTCGTCCGCATCATACAAGAGGACCGGGTAGGAGTCGTATTGAGGATTGCCGTAGTAGTCCGGGCGTGTTCTGGAGGAAACTCCGTCCAGATAAGGCGTATATTTCCGCGGATGACAGGCGCCAGCGGCGACACACCGGGCAAAATTCTCATTAGTTACCTCGGTGCGGTCTATCCAAAAGGCATCCAGATACACCCGGTGTTGCGGCTTCTCGTTGTCCTGGGCTTGAGGATCAGTAGCGGCAGCGCCCATGAGGAATTCGCCAGCCGGGACACACACCAGGGCAGCTCCATCCACCGCCGAGACCCAGGTCTGCCCAACCTCAGTACAGGCGGACGGCAGATCACGGGTCTCAGTGAGAGGTGGGGCTTGTCCAGGAGGGCTGGCGAAGGTATTGACGGGGGTGGCAGTTGGCGGTATGGCGGAGCTGGGCGTTGGCCCCAAACAGGCCGGTATGAGCAAACCCAGTAGTCCAAAGACGAGCCAAGGGAGAACAAACTTCAACAATTTCATGCTTATCTTCCCGATCTGTGCTTAAGGGCTGAATCATCTTATCAGGCTACCCTTCTGCCAGCGTTAGTGACCGGAGGTACAGGCTATCAATATCAGTGAAGCTATACTCCCCCCGGCGACCATGCTCTTTCTATAGTAGAATTGTCGGCTGGGTTCCGGCAAGTGAGCTTTTGCCTGGAAATTAGTGACAAATGTCACAAAAAGCGCGTATGGTTAAGACAGGAACGACTATTTGAGATTCGAGATCGGGGATGGGGCTCGTTCTGTAGTAAAATGGGGGAAGCAGCCAGTAGGGAGGCTTTAGGCCATTGCTGAGGGGGCGGTCGCCAATAGCTGCCGGGCTTCGGCCACGTGCGTAGCCTCGCCAATCAACCCGACTACATCCCCGGCCTGGAGCACTATAGCCGACTTGGGGTTCGCAATCACCTGCTGGTCGCGCAAGATGGCAATCACCGACGCTTCGGTCTGGGCGCGGATGTGGGCCTCGGCCAGGGTTTTGCCGGCTACAGGGCTGGCGCTGTCCAGCAGAACCCAGGCGATTTCCATCCCTTGCACGGTGCGTAATAGGCGGTCGAGTACCCAGTGTTCCTCGTGGGTGGAGACGGCTGGGTCGTACTGGTCGCGCCGCACGGCGTCGGCATATTGCTGCACTTCCAGCAGTGGGTAACCCAGCGCCAGCAGGGTATGGCGTAGCACCTCCAGCCCGCCCTCCAACTCTGGGTGGATTACATCCCGCGCGCCGAGCCGAGCCAGGCGCGCTACCCCTGAGGTAGTGGCGGCGCGGGCGATGATGGGTAGTTGCGGAGCCATCTCGTACGCCGAAGCCACGATGATCTCCGCCGCTGCCTCGTTTGGGACGGTCACCACCAGCGCCCGCGCCCGCTC
This sequence comes from uncultured Caldilineaceae bacterium, assembly GCA_964604225.1. Taxonomy (GTDB): domain Bacteria; phylum Chloroflexota; class Anaerolineae; order 4572-78; family J111; genus DSQQ01. The sequence continues at coordinate 29,891 of CAZRYD010000022.1, read as the reverse complement.
CAGGCCGGTATGGGTCAGTACTTCAGAATTGGCCGCATCGCCAAACAGCGTCGGGACTCCTTGCTGCTCGAACTCAGCCACACGCCCGGCGTCTAACTCCACCACCAGCCGGGGGACTCCCAGATGTTCCAAGACCGTGACGATGTGCTGACCTACCCGGCCATAGCCAACTATGACCACGTGGCCGGAGAGTTTTTCGGTCGGCGGTTGGGGGGTCGGGCCGTGCCGGTCGAGTAGCCGCCACAAAGCCGGAAACCGCTGGAGGAAGGCTTCGACGTGCGGGATTGCGCGGAACATCAGGGGATTGACCATAATGGATAGAAGCGCCCCGGCCAGGATGAGCGAATATTGTTCCTGACTCAGAATACCCAGCGAGATGCCCGCCTGGCCGACAATAAAGGAGAACTCGCCGATCTGGCTGAGACCGGCGGCCACCACCAGCGCCGTCCGCGCCCGGCGCGGGAAGAAGACGCTCAGGGCCGCGGTAAAGGCAAATTTACCCAGCACGATCAGCGCCGTCAGCGCCAGTACCTGCCCGGCGTTGGCCCACAGATAGTTGAGGTTGACCAGCATCCCCACCGAAACAAAGAACAGTATGGCAAAGGTTTCGCGGAAGGGCAGTACCTCTGCGCCGACCTGGTGGCTGACGGCGGACTCGCCCAAAACAACCCCGGCCAGAAATGCCCCCAGCGCCAGGGAGACGCCAAATAGTTCCGCCGAGCCGACGGCGGTCCCCAGGGCGATGGTCACAACCGTCAGGATAAACAACTCCCGTGAGCGGGTGCGGGCAATCCGGGTCAGCACCCAGGGGGCCAGGCGTGACCCGGCCAACAGCATCAAGCCGATAAAAACTGCCGCGCTGAGCAGGGCCGTGCTGGCTGTAACCCAGACATTGCCGTCCTCGGTGGCAAACAGGGCCGGCATGAGCACCAGGATGATCACGGTCGCCAGGTCTTCCAGCACCAGCCAGCCAACGGCGACCTGCCCGTGGGAGGTGTTGAGCAGCCCTTGATCCATCAGCCCGCGCAACAAGACCACCGTACTGGCAATCGAAATAGCCAGCCCCACGACCAGCCCCGCCGGAACCGACCAGCCCCACAGTTGGGTCAGGCCGAAACCCAGCCCGGTGGCGATGAGCATCTGGGCCAGCGCACCGGGGATGGCCGTGTCGCGGACCGTCCACAGGTCGTGAAATGAGAAGTGCAGACCGACCCCGAACATCAAAAAAATTACGCCCAGTTCGGCCAATTGGCTGATGGTCTCAATATCGCCGACAAAGCCCGGCGTGAAAGGACCAATCGCCACCCCGGCGGCCAGGTAGCCGACAATCGTGGGCAGTCCCAAACGGCGGGCCAACAAGCCGCCGATAAAGGCGGCGATCAGCGCCACAGCGATATTAATCAACAAGGGGAGTTCATGATGCATGGGTACCTCTTGGTTCAGCCTAATTAGCTGTCATTTTTGACGTAGGCTTGGGCAAAATTATTAAAATGCTCCTGGATTTTGAAGTTAGGTGTACTGACGGCAAAATGCGATCAAGTTAAATCCGGCGGGATTGGGAGCTTATGAGCGGCCCACCTGAGGCCAGACAAAACGCAGCGCCGCTTCGGATTCGGGGCGCAGGAAATCAAAGTCGCAACCCTCATGGGCCTGCAACACGTGCTCAATATAGAGCCGGGGATAGCCGCGCAGGTGCTGGCGCGGCGGCGGCGTCCAGCGCGACAGCCGTTCTTGCAGCTCTTGCTCTGAAATCAAAATATCCAGCCGCCTTGCTTCAACATCGAGTTGGATGCGGTCGCCATTTCTGACGGCGGCCAGCGGCCCACCAATAGCCGCTTCGGGTGCGGCGTGGAGCACGACCGTGCCGTAGCTGGTGCCGCTCATGCGGGCGTCGCTGATCCGTACCATATCCTTGACCCCTTGTTTGAGCAGTTTGGCCGGCAGCGGAATTTGACCCCATTCCGGCATGCCCGGCACCCCGCAGGGGCCGGTGTTGCGCATCACCAGCACACTGTCCGGGGTGACATCCAGGTCGGGGTGGTTGATCCGGTCGAGCATATCCTGGTAGCTGTCAAAGACCAACGCCGGGCCGGTGTGTCGCAGCAGGTGCGGCGTGGCGGCTGAGACCTTAAGGATGGCCCCGGCCGGGACGAGGTTGCCGGTCAGGGCGGCCAGCGCGCCGCCAGGCTCCAGGGGCTGATCCAGAGAGCGAATCACCTCGGCATCGTAGCGCTGTGCCGTGGCTATTGTTTGTCCCAGAGTTTGGCCGGAAACGGTCAAACAATCCAGGTGCAGCAGCGGCTCCAATTGCTTCAGCAGGGCCGGCAGCCCGCCCGCCAATTGAAAATGCGCCAACATGTATTGGCCGGACGGCTTGAGGTTCGCCAGCAGGGGCGTCGAGCGGAACAGCTCGTCAAACAGCGACAATGGCAGGCGCAGGCCGCGCCGGCCGGCAATGGCAATCAGATGAATGATAGCATTGGTGGAGCCGCCGATAGCGGCGCAGACCCGGATGGCGTTCTCAAAGGCCGGTTGGGTCAGGATGGCGCTGGGCCGCAAATCCGCCTGCACCATCTCGACGATGCGGCGGCCTACGCTGTTGGCTGCGGCCAGGCGGCGGCTGTCGTTGGTGGGCAAGCTGCTGACGCCGCTGGGCATCATGCCCAGGGCTTCGGACAGGGCGGTCATGGTTGAGGTGGTGCCCATTTCGTTGCAAGCGCCGGTGGAGCAGGCCAGGCAGCTTTCAAGCTGCTGCCATTCGGTCTCGTCAATTTCGCCAATGCGATAGGCGTCCCAGAACTTCCACAGATCGGTACCGCTGCTGATCGGCTGGCCCCGGAAAAAGCCCACCGAGCGGGGACCGGCTGAGAATTGGATAGCCGGAATATCGGCGCTGGCCGCGGCCATGAGTTGGGCCGGGGTAGTTTTGTCGCAATTGCACAGCAGCACCACACCGTCAATCGGATAACCGCGAATCGTTTCCTCGATGTCCATCGAAACCAGGTTGCGGTAAAGCATGTCGGCGGGTTTGAGCAAATCGGCCCCCAGGGCCATAGTCGGAAATTCCAGGGGAATACCGCCGGCCTCGACGACGCCGCGTTTGATGGCCGGGATCAGGTCGCGAAAGCCGATTTCACAGGGGTTGAACTCGCTAACCGGGTTACAGATGCCGATGATGGGCCGGCCGGCGATACGACGCATCTCGTAGCCGAGCATGCCCAAAACAGCCCGATGCAGCAGCCCCATCTCGTCGGGCCGGTCAAACCACTCGGCGCTGCGCAGGCGGCGGTTGGCGGTCACCGGCCCTCCGCCGGCGGATAGGCATCAAGCTTACGGCCATCGCCGCAGGTTTGGCCACCGTCAATCACCAGGGTATGACCGGTCATAAAGCGGGCGTCGTCGCCGGCCAGAAAGGCGAAAGCTCCGGCCACATCTTCGGGACTGCCCAGACGGCTGAGGGGGATGAGTCGTTTTTTATAAAAATCCATAAAATCGGGCGGGTCAATTTCCTGGGCCATGGGGGTCAGGATGTAGCCCGGCGCAACCGCGTTGACCCGAATGTTGTAATCGGCCAGGTCCAGGGCCATGGTTTTGGTCAGCAGAATGACCCCGGCTTTGCTGGCGTTGTAATGGGCATATTTGACCTCGGCGGCGAGACCATTTTTGCTGGCCATGTTGATGATGACGCCGCCTGTTGGTTGTTTGACCATCTGCCGGGCCACCAACTGGGCCACATTGAAGACGCCGGTCAGATTCACGTCGAGGATGCGCTGCCAATCCTCCGGGGCTACGTCCAAAAAGTGATCTTCGCGGGCGATGCCGGCCACGTTGGCCAGCACGTCAATCCGGCCCCAGCGCTCCACTGCCATATCCACTGCGGCCTCAATATCAGCTCGCCGGCGGACATCGCCGACGTAGCTCAGCAGTTGTTCTCCGGCAGCCCAGGCTTTGAGGCAGGCCGCCATGTTCTCGGTATTGGCGTCGAAGGCCAGGATGTAGTAGCCATCGCGCAGAAATCGCTCGACGATGGCTTTGCCCAGCCCTCGCGCTGCGCCGGTGGCAAATAAAACTTTAGGTTGGGTGGTCATAGCTTTTAATCTCCTCGTAACCTCGGTTGGGAGTTTTACAATTTTTAACAAACTGAACGGGATTTACAAAATGAAAACGGCTCAATTTTAACTACAGTTTGCCGAAATGTAAATAAAAGTTTGGCCGTTTTGGGGTAAATTTTCGAGGATACTCGTGGTAATTTTGAGCGTTTGCCAAGAGGCGAGCGTCTCGGTCATTTGGCGAGACTATGGCGCTTGCAGCCGTTCGGTTAAAGCCACGGAGCGCAGACTTTCCTCGCGGATCAGGTGGGCGATTTCCCGCTTAATCTCCAAAAACGGTGCTGATAGCTCCAGTTCGTAATCGCGCGGGCGGGGCAGCGTAACCGTAATCTCCCGTTTGATGCACCCCGGCCGGGCGGTCATCACGTAGACCCGGTCGGCCAGGAAAATAGCCTCGTCGACATCGTGGGTGATGAATAAGATTGTTGTCTGGCTCTCGGCCCAGATTTTTAGCAGCAATTCCTGCATCAATTCCCGCGTTTGGGCATCGAGCGCGCCAAAAGGTTCGTCCATCAGCAAAATGGCCGGGTTGTAGGCCAGGGCGCGGGCAATGGCCACCCGCTGCTTCATCCCGCCGGACAACTGGGCCGGATAAGCCCGCTCAAAGCCGGAGAGTCCCACCAAATTAAGATAGTGCCGGGCAATCTCATCCTGCTCTTTTTTACCGAGCCGCTGCTTTTTCAGTCCAAATTTTACATTATCCAGGGCAGTGAGCCAGGGAAAAAGGGTGTACGATTGAAAGACCATGCCCCGGTCGGGGCCGGGGCCGCGCACCGCCTGGCCATCCACCTCAATCAGGCCGCTGCTCGGCTCTACCAGGCCGGCCACCAGCCGCAAAAAGGTAGATTTGCCGCAGCCCGAGGTGCCGACAATCGTCACCAGCTCGCCTGTTCGCACCTCCAACGACAGGTCAGCCAGGGCGATCATTTCCTGCTCCTTCACCCGGAAAATTTTATTAACCTGGCTGGCCCGCAACTTGACTGGGCGTAGGTGGCTTTGGATTAAACTATCTGTGACCATACTCAATGCTCGCTGCTGGTGGCCCAGGGAAACAGGCGGTGATAGAGCCACTTAAAGGTGTAGTCGGTGATCAGCCCCAGCAGGCCGATGACCAGAATACCCAGGATAATCTTTTCGGTTTGCAGATAGCGCTGCGAGCGCATGATGGTGTAACCCAGGCCCACGTTGGCCGCCACCAGTTCCGCCACCACCAGGTAGGTCCAGGCCCAACCCAGGGTGATACGTAGGGTGTCCATCATCCCCGGCGCGGCATAGGGCGTGATGACCCGCGCCAGTGTTTCCCACTTGTTCAAACCGAACGTGTACGAGACGTGAATCATATCTTTGGGCACGCCCTTCACGTTGTCGGCAATCATCAGCACCTCCTGAAAAAAAGTGCCGATGAACAAGATGATGAATTTTTGACCATCATCTACGCCGGCCCATAGGATGGTGAGCGGCACAAAGGCTACGGCGGGCATGTAACGCACCAGGTCAATCGGCGGCTCAAACAGCCCTTCAAAAAACTTGAAGTTGCCCATCAAAATACCGATGGGAACGGCAAACAAGGTCGAAATGAGCCAGCCGACGGTGATCCGGTAAACGCTGGCCGATACATCGGCCCACAGGGTGCCGTCCTGGATTTCTTCGCGGGCAGCCTGGAGGATGGCCGTTGGCGTGGGCAGGAAGATCGGGTCAACAAAGCCGCCATAGGTGACAATGCACCAGGCTGCCAACAGTACAGCCAACAAGCTGATGCTGGCAGCCAGGTAATAGCGGCGGGGAATGTCTTCGCGTAAGGGTAGGAGTTGCATCTATGGCAAGAACGAGGCGTCAAAAACCTGGGCTGGGTCGGGTACGGATTTGACCCCGCCGGAGGCGACCAAGACCTCGCCAATTTGTTTGTAGGTGTCTTCAATCTCACCGGCAAACATCTGCTTGTTATCGACCAGGCTGTACAACTTGACCCCTTTCCAGGCAGTTTTGAACTCTTCCAGGTCGCTGCCAACGGCGGTGGCAATAATCTTCTGGCCTTCGTTGGGGTTGGCCTGGAGAAAATCGTAGGCGTCTTGCCAGGCCAGCAGCAAAGCTTTGACTGCGTCGGGCTTGGCCTGGAGGGTTTTGGCCGGGAAGACCAGCACATCGCTAATCAGGCCCGGTTTTTCTTTGGCGCTGTAGAGGAGACGATAGCCGCTGCCTTTAGCCAGCGCCGCCGAAATGTAGGGTTCGTAGGTGACGGCGGCATCCACCTGCCCGGCGATGGCGGCAGCCCCGGCGTCGGCGGCAGGCATGGGTATCGCGTTAACATCGGCTTTGGTCATGCCGTTTTGCGAGAGGGCATAGGTGAGCAAAATGTCGCTGGTGGTGCCTTCCTCAAAGGCGACCTTTTTGCCCTTCAAATCGGCAATGGTTTTGATGCTTTCCCCGGCGATGATCGCATCGGCCTCATATGAGGCGTCCATCAGCAGCACGGCTTTGACATCCACTCCGGCGTCGCGCAGGATGGCCGAGGTATGGGTGGCAATATTAGCCCCGTCGAATTTGCCCGCCGCCAGCCCGGAGTTGAGGTCCTGGTCGGTGGCAAACTCAACCAATTCTACCTTGAGACCGTGCTGCTCAAAAAAGCCTTTTTCCTGGGCAACGTACCACGGCCCGTAGCCAATCCAGGGTTGAGTAGCGAGTTTTAGTTCGGTGACTTGGCCGCTGGCTGGCCCGGCTACGGGAGCGGTCGTGGCCGCCGGAGCACCGCACTGGGCTGCGATTAAGGTCAGGGCTGTTATAATGATGAGCAAAGTTAAAGGTCGTTTCATTTTCTCCTCCATTAACGACTGTTAAATTTTTCACGAATTTTCAGGCGATTATACTCTATTTGGTTTTGTTGTGCATTTTGACCATATTAGAACTTGTGTTCTGTAAACAAGAGCCATTTCGGTGAGTTAAGGAGGATTTATTAGTGATATATTTCACTAGCGTTTATGAATGGATGAGTATATAATGTGGCTAGCTATCAGAGTATAACCATCTTCCTTATCAACGGAGAAAACAATGAACCCACCTAGCCGCATCTATTTCCTGGACAATTTACGAGCTTTTGTCATTCTTCTGGTCGTGGTTTTGCACGGCTCGATGACCTATATGGCTTACGCGCCATCTTGGTGGTATGTGCTTGATCCCCAAAACAGCCTCTTTTTCACCCTTCTTGTGTTGCTGATTGATGTTCCGATTATGCTGATTATGTTTTTCGTTGCCGGTTATTTTGCCCTGCCATCTCTGGTTAAGCGAGGCGCCACAGAGTTTGTTAAAGATAAATTTGTCAGGGTGGGCCTACCCTGGTTGGTAGGCGCCCTACTCCTGGCCCCGCCGACCGCCTATTTGATTTACTACACCCGGGCTGTCCCGCTGACGTTTCTGCAATTTTGGGCTACCGAGTTTTGGGGCGAAGGCTATCAACAGTCTGTTTATTGGTTTCTGGGGGTGCTTTTTCTGTTTTTTCTTTTGCTGAGCCTGGTTTATATGGTTAGTGGCCGATTGCAGTCGGCCCAACGACGCCTGACGCAACCCTCCTGGAAATTGTTTGTCGCCTTCTGGGTTTTAATGACCCTGGGAATGTTCTTGATGAACCAAATCTCCCCCGAAATTGACACCTGGTTTCGTGATTGGTATATCCTGGTGTTTCAGCCGTTACGAGTACCATTGTATTTTGGTTATTTTGCTCTGGGCCTCTATGCCCAACAGCATGGTTGGTTTACCGAGACGGGATATCGGCCCTGCTTGGTCCCCTGGGCGACGTTAGCCGTACTCTCTGGGTTGCTCTACCTGGGGTATCGCCTGTTTGTGATGCCCGCCACTCCTGGGCCAGCTTTGTTTATCCAGCTTGGATATGCTATTCTCTTTAATGCCTTCTGCTTGTCGGCTTTACTGGCCGGAGCTGCTCTATTTCAGCAAAGAGTCAATCGAGCCAGTCCGTTCTGGAGTAGTTTGGCGCTCAGCTCCTATGGGATTTATTTCATTCATCCCTTGATTTTGTACCCCCTGGCCTATGTTTTTGTGCCTATCTCGCTGCCACTCTTACTTAAAGCGCCCCTGGTTATTCTATTAGGTTTGCTGTTATCCTGGGCCGCCAGTGCGTTGGTGCTGACCAAAGTGCCGCTCCTCCAACGGGCGTTTGCTTAATCAGGAACTTGCCCGGCAAAAAGGCCAGCCCAAATGGTCTAACAACCAAATGAACGTCATTGCAGGGGAGAGGGAAATTTCAATGAGGGTTTTACTTACCATGTAGCTTCTTTCGGAGGCGGTGAAACGGCTGGAAATCCTGGCCAGAACCCGACGGCCGCTTGTAGGGCTTACGCATGTCACACAAGCGTGAACGCAGCGTAGCGGAGTACCCAAAGGGTATAATAATGAAGAATCCTCAAAAATCCGTTTGCAAGCATATGTTTCAGAGATTTTTCACTCCTTCATCGCTCAAAATGACATGATTGTGTAAGTCCTGTTTAGTCTAATTCTGGCAAATTCTCCATTCCAGCCTCGCGGGCCAGCCGGGCCACCCTATCGCCTAGTTCGCGCTCAGCTTCAGGAGCCAGGGCCGGGCGTTGATAAGCGGCCAGCAAGTCGGCTACGCGAGTTTTGGCCCGGGCCAATGTGTCCAGGCTCCCCGCTGCTTGCCAGGCGCGGATCGAACCCCGCTCAATCACCCCCGACGGCAGATGTTGCTCTTGGGCAAACAACTGGCGGGTGATTTTCTGCTTGAGGAAGTCGGCCTTGAAATCAAGCCCGGCAAACATGGCCGTGGCCAGGGTTTCGGTTCGAACTTGCAGCCCGTCCAGCAGCCGCTGGGCCATGGCAATGGCCTCGGCATCAACCACCAGTTTTTCAGCACTCTGACAGGCCAGAAAATCCAGCATACCTGCGCCGGAAATCATATTAATCCCGGCCAACGCACCAATGACGGCGGTGACGCCGCTTTCCAACCCGGCTTGGGCGTCGACTAGCTTGGCGTCGCTGGCTCCCAGGTAGGTGTGGGTGGGCAGACCTAGCGATTTGCCCACCTGGGCATAAGCCGCGTCAATCATGGCGGTCTCGACTGCTCCCATCGGGGTGGTGCCGCAGCGCATATCCACAATGGCTGGCGCGCCGCCCCAGACAATCGGCGCGCCGGGCTGGGCCAGTTGATGGATGGTAATCCCGCTGAGGCACTCGGCGGCGTGCTGGGTGACCGCGCCGAGCAGGGTGACCGGAGCGGTGGCCCCGGCCAAGGGCATCGAGACAATCTGGGCGGGCACGCCGGCCCGGGCCAGGTCAATCAGATTTTGTGCTCCAAACTCGCTCCAAATCAAGGGGGGCGAAGGGCAAACATCAAAGACGGCCAGGGGTTTTTGGGCCAGGGCGGCGCGTCCCCCGGCCAAGATAGCCAGCATGTCAAACATAACAGGCGCGGTCTGAATGGAAAAAGCGCCGGTGACGACAGGTTTGGCCGAGTACAGCAGCACCAGGTACAAGCGGTACAGGTCGCCAATCTCTGTGGGGACTTCGTTACAGACGACGGCGGTGGATTGGGCGGCGTACTGCGGCAGCATTTCAGCCACTTTGACCAGGCGAATGAGGTCGGGTGTTTGGGCCGAGCGATGTTCCAGCGTGTCCGGGTCAAGGACATGCACACCCGTTGAACCGGGGTCGAAGTGAACCGCGTCGCCCCCGTAGCGGACCACCGGCTCTCCGGCGCGGTTGTGCAAGAAAAATTCGCGGGGCGTGGTTGCTAACGCGGCGCGAATGATGGCCTCAGGGATACGCGCCACTTCAGCAGTTTCGTCTACGGCTGCGCCGGCCTCGGCCAACAGCCGGCGAGCCTCCGGCGCTTGCACCTTAACCCCCGGCGATAGCAACAACTGAAAAGCTTCGTCCAGAACGCGCTGCACCAGTTCGGGTGAGAGTAATTCCAACTTGGGTTGCATAAAGTTTACCTACCTAATCGGGGATAAAAGATTAGAACGCAGATGACGCCGATTCGACTGATTTCCGCTGATTTTTTATAAATTTATCGGCGCAAATCTGCGTGTATCTGCGTTCCATTCCGTTATATCAAAGCAATAATTTGGTGGAGTTCTTTAGCCAGCTCAGGCGCGAGCGGGTCGGGTTGGTGGGTAGACAGAATCCGCCGGGCTTCCTCGCGCGCCCAGTCGTGGGCGCCATCCTGTTGTTCTGCCCAAACGTTATAGGGGCGGCGATCCAGATACCTGGCCGGCCACAGGTCGCGCATGTGTCTTTTGGTATGCTTTTGGCTCAAAAAGTTGCCGCCTGGCCCCACCGCGCGAATGGTCTCGAGGGCCAGCGTTTCGTCATCGACAACGATGCCGGCCATCATCTGGCGAATGAGACTAAAAATCTCGCAGTCCAGCAACATCTGCTCAAACGACCAGATACGGCTGCCGTGCAGCAAGCCCACACCCAGCAACATGTCCGACATCACTACTGAGGCCATAAAGGTGGATAGACCATTTTCCAGACCGGCTTGCCAGTTCGGTTCTTTAGCCCCGGTAGCAAATGAACCCATCGAGAGGGGAACGTTGTAAAAATCGGCCAAAACATTGCTGGCCGCGCCAAATAGGAAATCCTCTGGGCCGCCGCCGGTGTACGCACCTGTGCGCAAATCCATCACCGTTTGGGCGGCGGCGTAAAAGACCGGCGCGCCGGGATAGGCCAGTTGAATCAAGGCCAGCCCGCTAATAACTTCGGCGTTGCCGACCACCAGGTTGCCGGCTACTGTCGCCGGACCGGTGGAGGCGCACGAAGCCATGGTCATAAAGCCGGTCGGCAGCCCGGCCTCGGCGGCCACCAGCGCCGCCTCGACACTGCCACCGTCGTGACCCAGAGGCGGCAGCGCGCATTGCATAATGGACAGCAGCGGGCGCTGCCGCAGCGCCTCCCGGCCCCCGGCGATGGCCGCCGCCATTTCTACGGCGGCGCGGGCCTCGCGCTCGGAGTAGATGCTCTCGGTTTGGACGTGTTTGGTCGAGTTTTCCCAGATCACCCGTATCTCGTGCAGGCTGCGCGTTTCGGGTGGGTAATCCTGGGCCGAAACCGGGACCCAGTGAAAGGCCACTTCGGGCAGACAGTCGGCTACACGGGCGATGTCGGCCACATCTTGCAGGCCGGACCGGCGGCGCTCGCCGGTCGTCAGGTCCAACACTTCCACGCCGCAGCCATCGGTGCCAACAAAAACGTGGTTACCATCCAGGGGCAAATCCTGGACTGGGTCGCGGGCGGCCAGGGTGTAGGCCGGCGGCGTTTGTTTGAGGGCCGCTTCGATGAGGTGGCCGGGAACCTTGACAATGGCCGTCTCTCGATCTACGGTGGCTCCATGCGCCTCCCAAATAGCCATCGCCTTGGCCGAGGGGAATTTGACCCCGACCGACTCGATGACCTCCAGGGTAGCGGTATGAATCCGCTGCACCTCCGCCGGGCTGAGGATGTTCAGGCTGAGGCGGGGATTGGTGACAGATTTAATTTGACCAGTCATCGGAATACCTCGCTCCTTATGCGCCCACAAGCTGTTTGGCCACGGCGACCGCGCCCATCGCATCTTCGCTGAAACCGTCGGCCCCAATCTCGTCGGCCCAACTGCGCGTGACCGGGGCGCCGCCCACCATCACCTTGACTTGGGGACGCAAACCCGCCCCGGCTAAATCTTCGATGATTTTCTTTTGTTTGACCATCGTAGTGGTCAGGAGCGCGCTCAACCCAACAATATCGGCCCCCACCTCGCCGGCTTTGTCCACAAATTTCTGCACCGGCACACTGACACCCAGATCGTACACCTGGAAACCGCTGGCGGAGAGCATCGTAGCCACCAGGGTTTTGCCGATGTCGTGAATGTCGCCCTCCACTGTACCGATGACCACTTTGCCCAGAATTTGCCGGCTGGAGCCGCGCCGGGCCATCTCCGGTTCAAGGACGGCGACGGCAGCTTTCATAGCTTCAGCGGCCTGCACCAAGTCTGGTAGAAACATCTCGCCGCAGCCAAATTGCTCGCCCACCTCGTCCAGCCCGATTACATAGCCTTTATTGATGGCCTCCACCGGTTCGATCCCTTGCTCGATAGCCAGCCGGGCCAGCCGTTCGGCCTCTTCTGCTTCGCCCTCGATGATGCTTTGGGCCATTGCTTCAAATAGATCTTCTTTCATATCAGTCTCCTCCAAGCTAACATAGTTTCCGTGGGGTTGGTTCACTATATGGTACGATATTTCAAGAATTAACAATAGTAACGTTTGTCACTGTTAGCGGGTGACATTTGTCAGAATCATTTTTATAGAAGCGTTGGGTTAATGGCTGCGGGGTAAAATAAAAAACCGGCGCAAGCCGGTTACTGAGCGGGTAAGGGGATTCGAACCCCTGACATCAACCTTGGGAAGGTTGCGTTCTACCACTGAACTATACCCGCGTGATTATGCTAAATTATAAGGCGGTGGAAAGATATTGTCAAACTCTGTCCCGTTTGAGCGGGTAAGGGGATTCGAACCCCTGGCATCAACCTTGGGAAGGTTGCGTTTTACCACTGAATTATAGGGCAAAGGGAAGAATTTCAGTGGTTAGTGCTCGTTTTCCAAAATGGCCAGCGCGGCCGGGCCGACCCAACGTTGAAAGGGGAACAGATCAATAAAGCCAACATGCCCGCCGTAAGGCTGGATAGAGAGCTGCAGCCAGGGGGTTAGGCTGCCAAAAGCCTCAAAATCTGAAACCGGCACAATAGGATCATCTCTGGCGGCAATGATGGTCAGAGGAGTCTGGAGGGTAGACAGCATCGCCGGGGTAACGGTATAGCTGTCGAAGTAAACCTGGGCGTTCGCATAGGGGCTGTAATGGCGCACAAAAGTCTCGGTCATCGCCAGGCAAGTGCGGGCGGCCAGCTCATCGGAGAAGTCATAGAGGGTCGGATAAGCGGCCTTTTTCTTTCTAAAAGCCCGGCGCCATTTGCGGCGAAAATAGGCCAGGTAAAATTCGGGGCCGCTGTCGAGATTTGCGGTGGTATGCTGGGGATTGAGAGCCGGATTGATGGCCACGGTGTGGATCAGATTAGGTAGTGGGGTTTGGCTGTGACGCCAGGCCAGTCGCGCGGCAAAATTACCACCCAGCGAGGAGCCGACGATAAAAAAGGGGCGATTGCTTTCCAGTTGAGCGATCTGGTGGGTAGCGGCAAAGGCTTCGTCCAGCAGGTCGCCGCGAAAAAGGCCAGGATTGAGATGGTGGGTATCGCCGTGGTCGCGCAGGTTCAGCCGGAAAACGGCGTAACCATGTCGATAAAGGTGCTCGCCTATCGCAATATTGTAGCTCGAATTGGCTTGGCCCAGCCAGCCATGCAGCAGTAGCACTAACCCTTTTGACAAAGCACCCGGCTGCGGCGAATAGAAACCTTGCAAGCGCACGCCGCCGTCTACTTCCAGGATTATTTCGCAGGCGGCGGCGCACATGGCGGCGCCTTTGTGGCGCACCACGCTGGAAGCAATGGTTTGAAGATGTGGATTGCGGATTAGAGGGTGAGGTTGAAAGGTGAGGTTGACCTGATTTGTGGCCTGGTTATCTTTTTCGATCATACTCTAATTTGTTCGTCAAAAATCTTGAAAAGCGACCCAGACCCCGCCGATCATACTCAAAACCACCCCGACGACCGTCAGCCACCAGCCCCAACCCAGCACCACCGACTCGTGGTAAGCCTCGGCCATGCCAGATTGGATCAGACTAAACTGCCAAATGGGCAAGATAACGGCGGCCAGACCAGCGAGAACAAGCAGGCCGACCAGCAGCCTCAGCGGCAGATTTTTTAGAATAGGGGCAATAACGGCCAGCCCAAGGGCGCTTAAGGCCAGCAGTGTTTGCAGCCGAAATTCGGCGGCCAGCAAAATAGCCGGCGTCCACACCGGCGAGAGCGCGGCGAGCGCTAGAGGTATCACGGTTAGCCGTAGCAGCCAGCGCAGCCATATGGGGAGCGCCAGCTTTTGGTTTTCGCTGATCAAGGGCAGGGCCAGCATGGCTAGAAAAAGCGGCAGTAGAAAAAACAGTCGCTGTAATGATACCTGCCCATAGCGCACCTCTGGCAGAAACTTGACAAATTCGGCCAAACCGGGAGCCGTTAGCTGCAAGGCTACCGGGGCGCGCCAAATCCAGGGCAGAAAGGCCCCGCCCAGGCCCGTCAAAAAGAGTCCCAGAGCTAGCAGCCAGCTTGCCATCGCCATTTGCCTTAATCCTCGAAATCGAACTCGCGCCACCCGGTCTTATCACTATCTCCCAGAACTGAGCTGGTGGCCCAAACGCGCCAGCGTCCGGGCCTGGCTCCGGCAAAATCATCCATCCGGTAACTGGTCTCAGTCAAGCCGTTGACCGTGCGCCAGTTTTCCCACTCACCATCATCTTCAGACTGGATTTCGATGTTGTAGGTGACTGTTCCCGGCGCGCTCACCGCTGACCAGACAAAATTTACCTCGTCGTCCGGGTAGTTAAACTCCTCGTTGTCGTCCGGCGAAATCAGGTTGGGTCTGAGCACGGTTGTGGTCCGGACAGTGATGGCAAGCGTAAACTCCTGGGTTGTACCATCCTGTCTCTGGATGCGCAGAACGTGCGTAGTGGTTCCCACCGGATCACAGACTTCTCTATTGCCCTCGTCGCCCGCGCCGGCCACGCCGTCTACCCAGTAAGCCGCCACATTTCTCACCCGCCAGCGCAGCCGGGTACACTGGCCCTGGTTCAACTCGGTACTGTCGGCGGTAAAGGTAACTTCGGCCGAGGGCTGCGGGGTGTTGGTGGGGGTGGGCGGCAAAGGGGTATTCGTAGGTGGCGGTGACGGTCCGGCCACCACTGGGACATTGCCAGCCGCGGCATTGGCCTGGACATAACTACCCGCTACCCAAGCAACCCCAGCCGTATTGGGCGGAAAAAGAATTTGCCACCAACCGCCATCGGCGCTGCGGCCCACTACTACGGCGGTATCACCCGTACGCAGCAGGCCGAGTATTGGATAGATTGTGCCAGGACCGCCGCGCACGTTGACATCAGCGACAGCTTGCAGGGCCGGCTGGGGCGCGGTGGTAGGTGGTGAGGTGGAGGTAGGCGGAGGAGTGGGTGTAAAAATGATGATGGGAACCGGGGTAACTGTTGGCGTTTCGGTAGGGGCAGATGGTGGGGTTTCCGTTACCGTGGGCGTGCTGGTGGCAGCAACGGTCGCAGCGGCCACGTTGACGGTCAACAAGGCCGGTGTATTTTGTTGATTGGCCGCGTTAAAGGCCCGCACTTCCAGAAAGTGACTGCCCGGTACCGTAGGGGTCCAGGTTAGGTTGAGCAATAGCGGCGACTCCCCCTGCGGGGCAGCACTCGTTTGCTGGCCAACCAGCGCCCCGTCGACCCATAGTTCGGCCCGGGTCACTCCCTGGCTATCGGTGGCGGTGGCCTGGACCAGCAAGGGTACATTTAACTCCACTTGCGCCCCGTTGGCCGGGGTCAGCAAGGTGACGGCTGGGGCCTGAGCCGTAGGGGGTCGATTGAAATACCAGAGTGCGCCCAGACCCAGAATGACAATCAGGACAGCCAGCCCCAACCCAAGCAGCACCAGCCAGAAGGTGCTGCCGCGCTGTTGACTGGCTTGAGGCGCAGGGGTGGCATAGCGTCGCGGCGCAGGCGGAGCAGCAGCGTCCAAGCGGCGGGCGGTTGGGGTCAACTCGCGGCTGACCAAGCCCTGCACAATAAAAGCGGAACCGCCAATGCCCACCAGGTCTCTTTCATTGAGCGGCTGCGAGCCGACAATTTCCCGGCCATTGACGACGGTGCCATTGGCGCTGCCCAAATCTTCGACTAATAGCTGGGAGCCGTGCCAGTAAAAACGAGCGTGGCGGCGTGAAACCTCAACATCGTTGAGGGCCAGGTCACATTCGGGGGCTCGCCCTACCAGCAGGCCCGTGGGTGGGATGGCAAAACTGCGCCCACGTTCAGGCCCTTGCTGGGTAACCAACCTGGCTCCAGAGTGTGATTTTGCCATTGTTTCCAGATCGCCATCGTTCATTTTGCTTTACCTTTGCTAACTTAACTATTATTCAGTGGCGGCTATTTGCACCTGAGTCAAGGTGACGCTGCCCCCTGCCGGGTTGCCGGCCTCATCAAGCACATCGAGCCGGGCAAAGTTGTCAGGCAGGTAAAGGCCGACTTGTAAGGGATAGTCGCCGGGCGGCACGTCAGGCGAAAGTTGAATCGCATGTTGGTCGGCGATAATCTGGCCGGGACGCCAGACCTCGGTCGGATAGCTCCAGCATACCGGCACTCCATCGGCCTGAGCCACCGGCCCGGCCCGACCCTCCAGGTGGGTGAAAACCTGGTAACTGGCTGGAATAGGAGCCAAGGCTTGCCAGTAAAGGGTGACCGGGATACGCCCGCCGGGATGCGCTCGGCGCGTATCGAGATCGTAGCCGATCAATCGAATTAAATGACTAAAATTAGCCTCAACCGGCACGGAACCCCGAGCCGAACGGGCAAAGGCTGCCGGGGTAGCGGTCTGGTCAAAAGCGTCAGCCAGCCTTGCCTCGGGCAGATCAGCCAGGGTTAAAGTGCTAGGCTTTAGTTGCATTATCCGCATTTGTTTTTGATTTGGCAAAGTAACCTGGCCGATTTGCTCGTAGGTAGAGGCAATCAGCTCGCCGGACACGTCAACCGGATCAATCAAGTCGGCGGCCAAAAAATAAAATTCGGGTTGGGGATCGCAAGCGCGGGGCGCGCCGCGAGTGTACCAGGTAGTCACATCCGGCTCTTCGTTGCTACCGTAATCCCCGGCCAACTCGCCGGAAGCAATTTTCTGGCCGACGGCTTTCCAGCCGGCCCGATGGGCAAAACCAAAAAAACCGGCGTTGGGCGGCTCAGTATAAGGAGTCCAAAAGAGAGACAGGTTGCCCGCCGGATAATCTTGCCAATATTCAATGTCGTGGCGAACGAAGGCATTCCAGAGGAAGAGGGTGGCGAGAATGGCGAAACCGGCCAGGAGTCCATTGGCAACAAGCGGGGGCACGATGAAGCGATGGAGTTGTTTTTGTGGCGCTGGTGACGAGTCAAAAAAATAAAACCAGCCCAGCGCCGCCAACAGCGCCCAGGGGGGGACGATGGTGTAGATGTGGGTCAGGCCCAGAGCAACGACAAAATTGTAGCCCAAAAATGGGAGGGCCAGCCAGAGCAAAAGTGGGAGTAGGGAGTAAGGAATAGGGAGTAAGGAATAGGGGAAAGAAATTCGTTGCCGAAAAATGAGGGTGAAAAATACAGCCATAAACAAGAGGGCAAACGGTAAAATAGCTAGGTTTAAGTGATCTAAAGCTAGCAGCAAGGGGTTGAGTATAATGGCCAGAATACCGACAATAGCCACGATGCCCAACCCACGAGCCCAGCGACTTGGCCACAACAGCCAGACGAGCAGACCCAACACTAACAAGCCGGTCAGGAGGAGATAATAAAACGAGCTGTAGAAGGTATTGAAATGAAAAAAGTCGGGCAGGTTGTTGCGCAACTCGTTGCCGATACGCCCGCCCACGTAATCGCCGGTGCGGTTGGCCTGGGGGTCGAGGGTAAAGGGCAGGTAGAAGGGGAGGGCAGCCAGGAGGCAGGCAACGCTGAAGAGCAATATCGGTTTGACCAGACCGATAACGGCAGCCAGCCGACCGCCGGGCTGAGCGGGGTATTGCCTGTCCTCACCAGGAGGCTTTGGCTCCTGGGTTTCGGCAGGCGGGGCGGTCACAAACATCCAGGCAAGGGCCGGTAGAACCAGAATCGTATCGTAATGGGCCAGCAGGCCGATCCCCAAACACAGGCCGGCCAGCAGAGCCAGTCGCTGCCGGTGGGAGTCGCGCCAGGCCATGAGAAATAAAAACGCCAACGCGCTAAACCAGACCACCAGGGCTTGATATTGGACAATGCGGCCAAAGGCGACCATGAAGCCGTTGAAGGCCAAAAATCCGGCGGCCAGCCAGCCGACTCGTGGCCCTGCCATTTTCTGGCCGATTAGATAGATGGTGATAACGGCCAGGAGCAAAGCGCCGGTAAAAGGCAAACGGGCCACAGGTTCGTTAATAACGCCGGTAAGCCGCCACAGCGCCATGGGCAAAAGTACCTCAGCCGGGCCTTTAGAGCGCAGAAAAAGCGCGTCCTCGTGCCCTTCCAGGGCCTCGGCGGCAGCGATCATGGCTAATGACTCATCTCCTTGAAACTCACTGTAGGCGAGGTTGAGGGTGCGCAGAAGAAAGGCGATGAGGAGAATGAGCAGTAAGGGAGTCGAGGAGCGGAGGGATGGAAGGGAGCAGGAGAGCAGGGGAGCAGAGGGACGGAATGTTTTTGAGAAGGCAATGGGTAAGAGCGCAAGGAGATTGAGGACAAGCAGGATGTGCCACTCTTCGATGGGGCCGGGGAGATAGGATAATAATAAGGTAGTCAGGATAGTGAAACTAAAGCTGAGGGCGGCAGTCGCAAGCCAGCGTAAAAGCGGGAAAACGTCAGCTAAAAAATAATTGGCCCAACTTAGGCCCGGGAGCAGACCGATGAGCAGCAGCGCCCCAGCCACGCGCAAGAGTGAGGCCGGTGGCAGCAGCAAGAGCAAATTGGCAGCCAGTAAGGTGGCTAAGTATCCCCACGGCATAGGTTTAGCGGGCAGGGATAGGTCTCAGACCTATCCCTGCGGGAGGATATAGGATCATTAGAGTTGGCTCTGCACCCTTTGACCCAAGCCCAAAAAGAGAGCTTTTTCGAGGGCCAGGGTGGCTATGGCTGTATCTTGGACTTCCAGGCCGGTCAAGTCGGCGACGGTAATCTGGCTGGGGTGAGTGCGCCCTGGAATTTGGCCCAAGATTAATTCAGCCAACTCTCCTTGTACTTTAGCGCGGGTGATAACTCCGGCGTTTAAGGCGTGATGGATTTCCCCAGCGGCAGCGCATTGGTCCAATTTATCGGCGATAATAACATCGGCGCGTTGGAGGATGTCGGCGTGAAGTTCCTGCTTGTAGGGGCGGTTGCTGCCAACGGCGGTAATGTGCACACCCGGTTTGAGCCAATCGGCTTTAATGAGCGGCTGCTGGCTGGACGTGGCGGTAATGATAAGATCAGCCTGGCGAATGGCGGCTTCAAGAGAGGCGGCAATTTCGATATTGAGATCGTGATCTTCAACCATGCGGCGGGCGTAGCCGTCAACATGCATGGGGGAACGCCCCCACACGGAAACGAGGCCGATATTTCTAACCGCCATCAACGATTTTAATTGCAGATAGGCCTGCCTGCCCGTCCCTACCACAACGACCCGGTTGAGGCTCTGATTGGCTAAATGGCGAGCGGCCAAAGCACCGGCAGCCCCGGCCCGCAGATGGGTCAGATAGCCGTTATCAACCATAATGGCGACGGGGTAGCCTGTCGTGGCGTCAAAAACGGCGGTTAGGCCGCTTTGGATGGGCAGGTCGAGTTTGAGATTGTTATGAAAATCGCTGCTCACCCTGACGGCGTAATAGGGGGCTTGGCTCAGATAAGCGCCTTCGACCTCAACTTTACCGTTTACATCCGGCAGATCCAGGGTAAAGTTACCCGGCACGTGCATGCGGCTTTCGGCCAGAGCCACAAAGGCGGCTTCGACCGCATCAATCGCTTCGGTGATGGTGACAGTTTGGCGTAATTCGTCTTCGTTGAGCACTAGTAGTGACATAATGATCCTAGGTTGAGTAGGTTGGTAGGTGTCAGTGGGTCAAGTATAGCATAAAGTTGGGAGAGTGTGAAACCTGAGGAAGTTGCTTAGCTGGAGGAGAAGCGTTGATAAACCCTGAGGAGGCGCTGGGCCGCAGCGGACCAGGTGAATTTTTGGGCCTGGCGGAAACCCTCACGGATGGCCTGTTCTCGCAGCGTCAGGTCGGTGGCGAGTTGAGTCAGAGCAGCGGCCAGGGCGATGGTGTCGGTAGCGGTCACCTGGAGAGCGGACTGCCCGGCCACTTCGGGCAGGCAGGAGTTGTTGGCGCAGACCACGGGAGTGCCACAGGCCATCGCCTCGATGATAGGGATACCAAAGCCTTCGTAATGGGAGGGGTAGGCAAAAATATCGGCCAGACTATAGAGGGCGGGCAAATCTTCGTCGGCCACAAAGCCGATGAGATGAATGCGTTCGGCTACGGGGGAGGTGTGGGCGGCGGCAAAAATGTCGTCGTAGAGCCAGCCCTTGCCCCCGGCGATGACCAGGTGATGGGTTTCCCGCACCGGCGATTGGGAGAAGGCGGCGATCAAACCGGTAAAATTTTTGCGTGGCTCCAGGGTGCCCAGGCCCAAAATTAATTTCTCCGCCGGCGGTAAATGATACCGCTGCCGCACGGCGGCCAGGGTAGCGGTCTCGGTGACGGGCTGGAAGCGTTCTTCAACGCCAGCGCCGACGACGGTGATGTCTGCCGGATTAATTTTGAAAAGCTCGGTCAAATCCAATTTTGTACTTTCGGAGTCGGCCAGGATATGATCGGCGTGGGCTAGGCTGCGGGGGACTACCTGATTGAGCCACTGACGCAGGTTGGCAACAGCTCCCTGGGGGTGACGAATGAAAGAGAGATCGTGGACGGTGAGCAGGGTTTTGGCGTGTTGGGTGGGTGGGAGGATGAAGTTGGGTGAGTGGAATAAATCCAGCCGCCCGGCAAACCATTCGACAGGGATGGGCAGAAAAAAACGATGCCAGGCGATGGTGAGCCATCGCTCTGGCAAAGGATAGGTTTTGTAGCTGAAATTTGAAAAGCTGTGGAAAGCTCGCAGATCGGCGGCGGGGGCGTCGTTGGTGGCGAGCAGGGTATACTGGTTCTGGCGATCAAATTGAGCCAGGGTGGTAATCAGACCACGGGTGTAACGACCAATGCCGCCGCTTTGTTTGAGCGCTGCGGTGTAATCAATCCCGATTTTCAAGTCTTAATGACCCGCAGGGGTTTGCCTACAAACCCCGATATGTCCACAGCCGGTTGACGCCGAAATTCCAAAAAAGAACCACCCCGATAGCGATGGCTTTGGCAATATTATAACTCCACGGCTCACCGACGTGCGCGACCAGCAGGGCGTCGATACCTACCACAATCAAGTTGTTGATTAAAAGGCCAATGAGGTTAACCAGGGCAAATTGGGGCAGTTGGGTCCGCTTTTTGCGGCTGCGGGATTCCGGAAAAGTCCAGTAGCGGTTCCAGATGAAATTGCTAAGCATGGCCACACTGACCGAAAGGGTGTTGGCCCAGATTAAATCCCAACCAAAAACGCCGCGCATCAGGTTGAGCAGGCCAAAGTCAATTATAGCGCCAAGGGCGCCAACAATGGCAAATTTGGCGAAGCGGTTAAATTCTTTGGGGCGAGTTTGATAGAAATTGGTAATTGTTTGAATCATAGCTGCGGTCTTTCGTTGGTGAGTTTGGTCTGATGGCATCGGTAGATAATTGAAATGAGAGCCAAGACAATAGTCATGTGCAGATACATGCCCTGCACGTATAAATTATCAAATAGATTGTGGATATGTAAATGGACTAAAATACCTAGCCCACCCGTCACAAGCGCCCGATTGAACCCGTGACTGACTTGTAAGGCTAATAATGATACCCTAAAAGCAAAAATCCAGAAAATTATATAGACGATTATCCCCACCAGGCCGGATTCCGCGCCAATGTTGAGCAGGTAGTTATGGGCATGGCCCAACGGGTCGAGCCACCGGCCTACGGCGTAAATCGGGTACACTACGGCATAGTTGCCAAAGCCGACGCCTAACCAGAGATGATCGCGCCACATGTCGTGGGCCGCTTGCCAGTGGGCCAGCCGCTCGATGGTAGCAAAATTGGCGTCGCTGACCTCGATGGCGGAAATATCGTTGATGGTGGTGATGGCGAGAGCGTCAGCCAGGCGTTGGGTAATAGCGCTAGTGTTGGCGACCCCCCCATCAAACGATCCAGCCAGGCCAAGTAATGAGCCAAACAAAGCCAGGCTAAGCACAAGCATAGCCGCTTGCTTACTCCGCACCCCCAGGGTGACGAGTGCAGCTAGCGCAAAACCAACCCAGGCCCCCCGCGATTGGGTGGCAAAAAGGGCTGCCAGCATCAACCCAAAAGACAAAGTAAAAAAGATTTTAGATTTTAGATTGCCCGTCGGACGGGCGTGGATTTTGGATTCCAGCGGGCGTGCTCCAAAATTGCTGAAGCTCCACACGGTCAATGACAAAGTCATTGGCAGGATCAAACCCAAATATCCGGCATAAGGATTGGGCTGGGCAAAGGTGCCGTAGGCGCGCAGAAAGCGCCCATCAAACAGCAAAAAACCCGCCGGACCAACTTTGAAGATGAATTGGTACAAGCCCAAAAGGGCTTGAGCCAGGCCGGTCAACAAGATGAGGCTGACCACCCAGCGGATGTGTCGAGGGGGCAGCAGAGCGACGATCCATAGATACAAAGCCAGCATCTCGATCCATTTGGCCGTTTCAATTAAACTGGCCCCAATGGAGAGCGCATTGAGCCACGAAAGGGCCACCCCGCCTAAAAAGAGCAGAAAAGGCCCCAGCAAGGGCGCAGTTGGAATGATGACCTGTTGTTTGGCCAGCATTTGCAGCAGCCAGGCCATAAGCCCCAAGGCCAGCACAATTTCCATTAACCCGGCGTTAAAACCGCCCAGAGGCACAGTCAGCAGACTGCTAAAGGGGATGATCGGAATGAGCAGGTACAGGCTTAGAATTGGGCGGAGCAGGAACAGAATAAAAAAGGTGGCTCCGCCCAAAAGTAAAACGACCCAGGTTACCGGCAGCCAGGCGACAGCCAACCCAGCCGCAATAACTCCTGCCACCAGCATGAGGTGCTGCAATCTGGCGCTGACGGGCAGGGGGGGCAAGGTCAGGCTCAAAAATCTATTTGTTACTTGGACAGACCGGGCGGACAAAAACATCCTCAGACCCGAGGCCTAAAATAAGCGATCGTTTCCTTCAAACCATCGTGCAGTGAGACTTTCGGTTCCCAATTGAGCAGACGGCGAGCTTTGCTAATATCGGGTTGGCGTACCTTGGGATCATCTTTAATGCGCATATCGGTGGGGCGGATAAACGTAATTTCCGATTGGCTGCCGGTTAACTCGATGATGGTGTTGGCAAAGTCTAAAATAGACATCTCCACCGGATTGCCGATGTTCACCGGCTCAAGTTCAGTGGACAGCAGCAGGCGATAAATGCCCTCGACCAAATCGCTGACATAGCAGAAGGAGCGAGTCTGGCTGCCATCACCATAAACAGTGAGCGGCTCACCGCGTAGGGCCTGGGCGATAAAATTGGGCACAACTCGGCCATCTTCGAGGCGCATGCGCGGCCCGTAGGTATTGAAGATGCGAACGATGCGGGTGTCAACCTGGTGGTAGCGTTGATAAGCCATCGTCATGGCCTCGGCAAAGCGCTTGGCTTCATCATAAACGCCGCGCGGTCCGACGGGGTTGACATTGCCCCAGTAATCTTCAGTTTGGGGATGAACCAGGGGGTCGCCGTAAACTTCGGAGGTTGAGGCCAATAAAAAGCGGGCGCCCTTGGCTTTGGCCAGGCCCAGGGCTTTGTGCGTGCCTAAAGCGCCTACTTTGAGGGTGGGAATGGGCAGTTCAAGGTAATCGATGGGGCTGGCCGGGGAGGCAAAATGCAGAACGGCGTCCAGCGGCCCTTCAACGTAGATGTAATTGGTGACATCATGTTTGACAAACAGAAAGTTGTCACGGCCGGCCAGATGTTCGATATTGGCGGTTTTGCCGGTGATAAGATTATCCATGGCGATGACGGTATGACCTTCGGCCAGAAAACGATCACACAAATGGGAACCGAGGAAACCGGCGCCGCCGGTAATTAAAACACGCACGTTTTTCTCCTGAACGGAATAATAGATTTTATCAGGCTATTTTAATCAAAAAACGTAGGAACTCGATTTGAAAATCGTTAGAAGATGGTTGGAAAGTTGGCCAGATCAGCCATCATCGGTTCGGAATGGCAGTCAAAAAGTTGTTTCATCTTCATAGATGGGCAAAGTAAAGAGAAAGGTAGTGCCTGACTCACCATCGCTTTCCACCCAGATAGAGCCGCCCATAGCCTGGGTGGCTAAATTACAAAAAGTTAAGCCCAGGCCAAATCCGGCGCGGGTGGAAGGGGAGGCGGCGTTTTTGATTTGGGCAAAGCGGTCAAAGATCTCTTGTTGACGATCTTGGGGGATGCCCGGTCCCTCATCGGCAATGCTGGTAGTAATCATTTTGCCGTCGCAGGTAACATCAATTTTGATGGTACTATTGGGCGGCGAGAATTTGATAGCGTTATCCAGTAGATTTTCAACAATACGTTGGCTAATGTGCGGGTCAGCAAAAGCAGTGGGCAGATCGTCGGGGAAAACACTGCTCACCTTTAGTTGGCTCATGGTTAGCAACGGTGAAACTCGGTGCAAGCTCACATCTATCAGGGTGGGCAACTCAAAAGGCTCCATATCCGGCTTGAGGTGACCATCTTCCAGGCGCTGCCCTTCAAGCAGAGTCTCGGTTAAACGCAGTAATTGATCGCCGGCGGCGCTGGCGGCGGTTAATAAGCGGGCGTGGGTACTGGCCAAGTTTAAATCGGGGTCGGTAATCAAAAAATTAATCGCGCCCAACACTGCGCCCAGCGGCGCTTTGAGATCATGGACAATCATACCGGTTAAGGTTTCTTTTAAGGCGCTCAATTCGCGGAGCTGGTTATTGATATGCTGCAACTCTTCATTTTGGGCACGGAGGACTTGTTGGGTATCAAGCAAATCTTGGTTGGTGATAATCAGTTGATTGCTAATGGCTTTGGTCCGGTGCTTCATGCCCACGTGATCCAGGATACGGTTGATAGACATGATCGTGCGGGTTGGGTGCAAAGGCGTCGTGAAAAAACCATCGCACAACATTTCCAAACCCTCTTCAAATTCGCTTTGAGGGTCGATCACAACTATGATAACCGTATTAGGTACGAGTCTGCGGGTTTGCAAAATCAGATTTTTTGTTGCTTCGCTAGGGGTACGGTAATCTGCCACCAGCGCGGCGGGGGGCACTGCCCTGGCCAATTGGAGCCCCTCGCTCAATGAGGCCGGCGTTTCCACGCCAAAGTCGTTGCTGCTCAAGATGGCGGCCAGGGTGGTTTGAATTTCCTTATCTTCAATGACTAAAATTGTACTGGGCCCGCCAGGGATAGTTTGAGCTTCAGCCGGAGCTAGCAATTTTTTGACTACCCTGACAAACCGTCTTAAATCTATCGGTTTGGGTAAAATGGCATCGTAAGAGAGGAGTTGCCATTCGGCATTGGGGCTGGGCCGCCAGGGTTCATTGTTGGCCGGAATATTCAGGGCGCTGATAACCAGAATAGGTATTGATACATTTTCTCGGTCGGCCCGGAAGGTTTTCCAAACCTGATAACCGTCGAGGCCAGCCAACAGCAAGTCAGAGACGATCAAATCCGGTTTTCTATTTTGCGCCAGACGCAAAGCGGCATGCCCATCCACGGCCACGAGCACATGATAGCCGGCACGCTGAAGCATCGTTTGAAGCTGCTCTAAGGTTTCTGGATCCTCATCCATTAATAAGATCGTAGGTTGTTTGCTCACGGGGCGCCAGTTCCTTTATTTTCTTCAACCTTGGGCGTGGGTGTAATCGTCATCGTAGCGGTGGCCGGAATAGTTGCGGTGGCCGGGGGGATAATAGGTGTTTGAGTCTTGGATAGAGTCACAGTTGGTGTCACCTGATTTATAATCGATGTTGTCGGCGTGATGGTCAACATTATATCTGCGGGAGGAGTCGCCGAGATAGCTTGAGTCACATTCACCGTAGGGGTGGGTGAAATTGACTGGGTAGTAGTTAGGGTCGTCGTGCTGGTAATGCTGGTAATCAGCGGGGCTGCCGAAACCCATTGCGGATGGCTGGCCTGACCATCGGTGGTTAGCTGTTTGGGTGGGCTGCCCTTGCTATCTATCATATACAAATTTCCGTTGTAAGTAAAGAGTAAAGTTTCACCTTGGGCCGACCAAACCAGTTCTGGCAGTTGCACCCCCAACTCCTGACGAAAGGGGAAAAGCTGGCGTTTGTTGCTGCCGTCTCGGTCAATAACCTGAACAAGGTAGCGGCTGTTGGCCGATTGAAGTGGGTCGCTGGCCTCGCCAAAGGCAATCCCGGTCATGCCCCAGGCCGGATTAGCCCACATGCCCACTTGCCGGGCCACTTTGGCCGAAATACCGTTGTTAACGCCGATGAGCCATAAATCAAACGCCTGACTCTCCTCGGCCGGCTCCGCTGCCAGAGGCGGGCCGTGGACGGTGGCCGCCAGAAATTGCCCGTCGGGCGACCAACTAAGCCCCGGCACCCAGACCCACTCGCTAAACGTTTTGAGGGGCGTAAAATCAACCAGAGGCGTCAAGGTGTAACTGATCGGCTTTTCGGTTTTAAGGTCAATCACTCCAATCTGGTCGGCTCGGGCGTAAGCCAGACGGGCGCCATCGGGCGACCAGGCAAAAGTTGTGCCCCACCAGGGATATAGCCCCTGGGTGTTGGGAGGGATCAATTCGACGGCTTTCCGTTTGGCCTCCCCGCTCAGCGGAGGCCGTGACGGCGTAAAGAGCCACAGGTCGTTGTTGGCCCGCCAACCGGGTGGGCTGGCTGTCCGTTCGGCTGTGCTGTAGGCGATGAGCGGTTGGCTGAGCACCGGCGACCATTCGGCAAAGAGCACGCCCTGAACGCCTACTGTAATCGGAACCTCACCAACAATGGTAGTTGAGGCCAACCACATTTCATTGAGCGGCGAGTCGATGGCGTTGGTCAGAGCGCGGGTGTATAACAATTGGCGGCCATCGGGCGACAGGTTGAAAACCCGACCATCCAAATCGCCCGCGGTAGTCAACGGGCGGCGGCTGCCGCTGCTATCCCGCATCAACCAGGCATTACCATTGGAAATGTAGGCGATAGTTCCTGCAAGGGGTGTCGAAGGTAACTCGCCCTGCGGCCCAACCACCAGGATTTCTGGCACCGGTTGGATGACAGTGGTGCGCGAAACTTCCGCCCGGCTGACCTCTACCCCATTTTCATAGATAACCCGAATGGATATTTCGTCTTCGCCGTTAACCCCCAACTGTGAGACGCGGGTTTCGCCCGTGGCCAGGGCTTCATTGGTGATGGTTTGATGCTCAAAAGGGATCACTTCCCGCTCTATCTCTATTTTCTCTTTCACCCGGGTGATGGCGATGACCAGCCCCGGTTCGAGTTGGGTGTACAGATCGGGCTTGACTCGATCCAGCGGGCCCAACTCAATCTGAGCCTCGGCCAGGGCTTCGCGCACGGTAACGGCCTCGCTCGTCAGGGCCTGACGTCCCCCATCCACTTCAATAAAGACCTGGTTGGGTTGGGTTTGACAGGCCACCATGGAAACGATCAGCAACCAGAGCCAGGTCAGGGAGCCCCAGTCGCTCCACCTGGTAAAAGAATGCTGTTGGTTCAAATTGACATCCTAACGTCGGTCATTTGAGCAATCCCCCGTGGCCCAGCTCAATCAGATCGCGACGGGTCAGGCGTTCGCCGGCAGCCAGGCGAGGCAAAACCATATCCACCACATTGTAGCTTTTGCTCTTGGCGCAGCCAGGCGCGCCGACAATCGGCACATCCCCCCGATAGGCCAGCAGCATCAAATTCCCCGGCTCGACCGGCATGCCATAGTGCACAATTTCGCCGCCGATTGCTTTTATGGCTCGTGGGGTAATGTCGTCGGCATCCATAATAGAAGTCTCTCCGGCGATAAGAATCATTTTGGCGCCGCTGGCTAAGGCCCATTGCAAGGCCTCGCTAATTTCTGCTTCATCCTCGGGCACATAGGGGCCTTCGATCATTTTGGTGGTGTAGCTGGTCAGCCGGTCGCGCAGCGCGGGGGTAAAGCCTTCGATTACTTTCTCGCGTGCTGCGATGCTGCCGGTGGTAATGAGGGCAGCGGTGGAGACAACAAAAGGTTTGAGGGTGACCAAGTGAGATTCGCGGGCGATGGTTTCGGCAGCGGCCAGATGGGCCTGGGGAAGGCCATAAGGTATAATTTTGATCGTGCCGAGCATAGTTTTGGGTTGGACCGGGGTATTATTGGGAATCGTGGCCAGGGTGATGCCGCTAATATCGTTAAAAGCCAACAACCTTTCAAGATTGATTTTGCACAAGCCGGCTGTTGTGGCGATTAGATTCACCCGGCCGGTGGTGGCGCTGGAGGTTTCGATGCCTGGGCCAACCAGAGCCTGACCCAGGCGCCGCGCTGCTTCATTTTCGTCGAGATCATTTTCGGCCAAGATAGCTACATAGATTTGCTCTTGCCCCAGGTCTTGTAGTAAAGCGAGGTCGGCTGAGGTTAGACGTTGTCCTTTTTTTAACACCTTACGGCCGTCCGGGCCAGCCTGATTATGTAATAAAATATGCCCGACAGCTTCATTTAGTGGAACTTTAGCGATTTTCATAGCCAAAATTATAGCACAAGTAACTCAGCTTGGCATGCTTTTATTCGGAGATTACACCCAATTACAAATTTTATCCGCTTAATCAGGCTTTGGCAATCTGAAAAACGCTTCGTTATGCCATATCACGATGAGATTGTGCCTATTCCGTAAAATCTGTGATATAATCTCCCCCCTAAATCAATTCACTGAGGCAAGACGTGACGACCATACCTAAAGAAGAAGTAGTTGATAGCCGGGCCTTTCGTAATACGATGGGTTTATTTGCCACAGGCGTAGCGGTGATAGCCGTGGAGGTTGAGGGCGAAGTTTATGGAATGACGGCAAATTCCATTACTTCTGTTTCCCTGGAGCCGTTGCTCGTATTAGCTTGTGTGCAAAAAGAGGCTCACTTGATGACACTCCTCCGCAAATCTGAGGGATTCTCAATTAATATTTTAAACGAGGATCAGCAAGACCTGTCCGGTTTTTTTGCCAATATTTGGCGCGCGGCGGAGCCGCCGCCCTTTACTTTTACTCCCTGGTTGGGCGGCCCTCGTCTGGAAGGATCGATTGGCGCGATTGCCTGTCGGACCAAAGAGTTCTTGGAAGGCGGCGACCATTGGATTGTAATGGGCCAGGTCATTGGCTTGTATCGGGCCGAAAACCCGGCTAACCCTCTGTTATATTATCGAGGGCAGTATCGGCGCGTCCTGGATGTAAAGTAGGGTGGACAAACTGATATGGCTATTCGCTGGTCTGGTCGGGGGAAGGCGTGGCTCTTGTGGTTCTGGTCTGGATGAAAATACCAAGCACCACTAAAACCACAAATAGGATAATGGTTACGACTGGGCTGAAGTTTGTCACTTGAACAATCAAGGTGGCTCCGGTCAAAGATGACAGAATAATCAGCGCGGCATCAAACAGGTAAAGCGCCAGCAAAATGCCCAGCACTCCACCAATCACAAAGAGGAGCCAACCCCATTGGCTCAGATCAAAATTGAAACGTTGGAACAACCAACTCAGGGCATAGCCGCCCATCAGAAAACCTGCTACCGCCACAGCAGCAGTTTGAACAAAAATAGCCACTAAGATACCGGCAAGGCCCAAAAATAAGGCGGCAGTCAAGATTAACCAGGCGGGTTGATCTGCCAACAGTTGGAAAGCCAGGGACAAGCCAAGCACAAACCCAACCGCGCCAACAAAAAGCCAGAAGAGCTTGCGCCCGGCCAGCAGAACGGCGAGACCGACCAGAATACTGACAATTTGGACGCCTGGGTTGGTCAAAAGAGTGGTATCAATCATTACCCGGATTACCTAT
>CAZRYD010000021.1:12289-34868 GCA_964604225.1 uncultured Caldilineaceae bacterium | reverse complement strand
TTCTTGACTCGTTACCACTGCTGAGTTCTCATAAATTGCAGCAGATTGCCCTGTTAGGTATCTCTGTCTGTTTCGAGTATCCTTAGAGACGAATTAGGGGCTTGTCCCTAACTTTTGAAAGGTTGAAAAGAGGTGAATGCCTATGAACTAAATCCCCTGTTTTCTCCCCAACGTGGTTGAACCACTAAAAATTTAGGAGGTGAGAATATAATGTCACAATCTGACTCCAACCAGTCACCCAAATTGATGCGTTCCACCCGAGTGCTGGTCATCGGTCTGGTGGCAGTCATTGTCGTGCTCGGTTTGGCTTTGATCATGTTAACTGTTGGACAATCTGCCACGCCCCCTACTCAGACCGCCGAACGGGTCGATGCTTTAGCCACCAGTAATGATGAGTGTGTGGTTTGCCATCGCCGCACAACACCGGGTATTGTAGATCAATATGGCCATAGTAGCATGGCTGCCGCCGAGGTTAAATGCCAGGATTGCCACGAAGTCAAGGCAGATTATCCCAGCGCAGTGGAACACGAAGGTACCTATGTATTGGGATCGCCGACCACGGCAATGTGTGAGAAATGTCATGCTGCCGAGGTGGCCCAATTTAACCAGAGTCGACACAGCTTGCCGGCTTATGTAGCGATGGTCGGCAGCAAAGATTTACCCCCCGACCTGCTGGCCAAATACCAGGCTATTCCCGAAGGTAGTTTTGCCCCTGACAAAATGCGCAATGCCCTCTTTGCACTCGAAGGTCCTGATGTGACACCTTTTGCCTGCGAAAGATGCCACAATGTTGGCCGACCGCATGAGGACGGCTCGGTGGGCGAATGTCAAAAATGTCACTTGCGGCATGAGTTCAGCTTGGAGCAAGCCCGCAAACCTGAAACCTGTAATGCCTGTCACATTGGGCCGGACCACCCCCAGTGGGAAATTTACCAGGAGTCACCGCACGGCATTTCTTATGCTACCGGTGGTCATAATTGGCATTGGGATGCCGAACCCGGCACCCTCAAAGTTACCGACTTTCCCGCCCCTACTTGTGCGGTTTGCCACATAAGCGGTTTCGGGGCCAGTGGAACCACCCATGACGTAGGTGACCGGCTAACCTGGTATCTGTTTGCTCCTATCAGCGAGCGTCGCCCCAGTTGGCAGGATAACAAAACCCGCATGCAGAATATCTGCCGGGAATGCCATAACAATGAGTTCATCGAAACGTTCTATACCGGGGCAGATAAGCTGACCGAAGCCGTCAATGCTTGGGTGAAGCAAAGCGATGACATGGTGGCTCCCCTCAAAGAAAAGGGGTTAATGACCCAGGAGCCGTTTGATCAACCAATCGACTTTACCTACTTTGAGTTGTGGCATCACTGGGGCCGCACGGCCAAATTCGGGGCCTGGATGCAAGGACCCGATTATGTTCAATGGCACGGCGCTTATGAAATATTGAGTGACCTGTCTGAACTGCGGGAGATGGTTGACATAAAATTGAATGAAGCTGAAGCGGGCAAGTAGCCATGTATCATCTGGCAACTGTATTTCCGCTGGTGCAACGTATCCGCCGGCTGCCCTTGTCACGTGATCAGTTGATGTTGCTGATGGCAGCTATCAATGAAATCTTCTTGGGGATCGATATCTACCTGGCTCACAGTATCAGTGGTACTATTGTGCCTGACGAGTGGATTCCCATCATTTTTGGACCTGTGGCCGGGGTGTTGTTATTGCTGGCAGGGTTGATTGCCTTGCGGCAGCGCCCCCTGGCAACTGTCCTGGCGACTATAGTTTTCCTGGGGAGCATTACCGTGGGGCTATTGGGAGATTACTTTCACCTTGTCCGGGCTGTGTTGCCGTATGCCCCCGTGGGTGAACGGGTGTCGATCAACCTGCTGGTCTGGGCCCCGCCTGTTTTAGGGCCGCTCATGTTTGCTTTGGTAGGAATCCTGGGGATCAGTGCGGCCTGGGTTGAGGATCCACCTGATAGCGGTGTCTTGGTTTTGCTGGGAGGGTGGCGGATGCAGCTACCTTACAGCAAAACCCAGGCCTATTTCTTCATGATTGGCATGGGGACATTGGCCACTGTCATCAGTAGTGTGCTGGATCATGCCCGTACCCATTTTGAAGACCCATCTTTGTGGCTGCCCACGGCCATCGGCATCTTTAGCGCAGTGGTGGCCGTGGTGTTAGGCACTATTGACCGGCCCTCCCGAGCCGATCTGATCACTTACGTAGTGGCCATGTGCCTGCTCATCGGGGTCGGTCTGCTGGGAGCGATCTTACATGTCAATGCCAACCTCATTGCTGAGGGGACCATTGTCGGCGAGCGTTTCATCCGGGGAACACCTTTCCTGGCTCCCTTGTTGTTTGCCAATATGGGAACGTTGGGGCTGATTGTCCTGCTTGATCCAAGCGAGGTTGTCGGTTAAAAAATTCTGCTTGATTTAGAGAGCCCTGTTTTCTCACATGGACAAAACAGGGCTCTTTTGTTACGGTTCAAGTACATCGCACCGCTGGGGCTGGGTCGTAACCCCTAAAAAACGATGGTCCATCCTTCCTGTTGGGCTTGCTCGGCAATATAAGATAATATCACACACACCTTGGATTTTGAGGCCGAAGAATGACACTTTAAACTATTGCCTGGGGATGATCGTCGCGTACAAGTTCCAAATCAGCAGCGCTGGCGTTCATGTCGACCTGCTCAATGGTTTTGCAGCCAGGGATGACGCACGTCACCGCCGGGTGTTGCAAACACCAGGCCAGCGCCCAGGGTCCCATAGCTATCCCGGCGGGTACTTCGTGTTGTTGAATTTCCTGGACTACCTTGAGACGGGCTTGCAGTTCGGCCTGATCCTGGCGTGAGCGCACATCATCCTCCTGGGTAAAGGTCGTACCGGGCCGATATTTGCCACTCAATAGACCGCTGGCCAGGGGCACACGGGCCAGCACGCCCAAATCTTGCTCAAGGCACAATGGTAAGACCCGTTCCTCCGGCATTCGGTCCAGACGGTTATAAACCACCTGAATGACGCTTACCCCCACTTGTGCGGCTCGCTCGGTTTGATACAGAGGGTCAATCCGGCTGCTGACAGAGATACCCAGGTGGCGAATCTTGCCGTCCTGAATTTGCCGGTTGAGCATCGTCCACAAGTCATCTTGGTCAAAAACCTCGTCGTTGCCGGAGTGAAACTGGTATAGATCAATCACGTCGGTGCGCAGCACTTTAAGCGAGGTCTCAAGCTGCTTTAAAACTTCCTGAGGCGACCATTGGTCGATTCGCTCAAATGGGCGGGGGAAACTGTGCCCAAACTTAGTAGCGATGATCCATTTATCCCGCTCTTTTTCAATCGCCTGACCAATCAGTGACTCGGAGAGGTGGTCGCCATAACATTCGGCGGTGTCAATCAGATTGATGCCCAAATCTCTGGCCCGGCCTAGCAACTGTTGCACTGCCTGAGGGGTGAAGGCTTGGCCCCATTCGCCCCCAAATTGCCAGGTGCCGACGCCAACCGCCGAAACCTTTAAGTTCGTTTTGCCCAATCGCCGATATTTCATCCAAACTCCTACCAAGACACAAAATTTAAGGATAGTTCTTCAAATTGTTGATTATAGTGCCAAGGATGGAATTGCGTCAATGTAACAAACGCAATTCCGAAACCGAACGGCAAACTGGCCTAAAAGCCAAATTTGTCAGCCAACCTAGAGCCATCTATAATACCGCAGTGTTTATTGACGTAAGTTTTTTATGACTTTTGTCACTTTCAAGAGGGGTAGTTTTATTGTATTCTCTTAAAGTAGCATTAAGTTTGTGGATGTAAACTAGATTCAAATTTAGTTACAGGAGAAGAACAATGGCTCAATCTACGGCTACACCGTCGGTGCAGATTGCCGGACAGGCGGCCAACAAGAAAACCAAGTTTATTATCGGGGGTGTGGTTATTGCCCTGGCAATTGCCTATTTGATTTACACCGGCGTGCAAAGCTCGGCGGCCTATTTCCTCACCGTGGACGAGCTATATGCCAAAGGCCCGGCAATTGAAAATCAGACTGTGCGTGTTTCGGGCAAGGTTGACGCAGCCACCATTGATTTTAACAACCGAGATTTGGTTTTGGCCTTTGATGTGACCAGCACTACCGGCCAGCGTATGCATGTGATTTTTAACGGGCCTAAGCCTGATCAAATGCGTGAGGGTGCTGAGGCCATTCTCGAAGGCAAATATGACGGCCAGGCCTTTACGGCCCAATCGCTGTTGCTTAAATGTCCCAGCCGTTATGAAGAGCAGGGGATAGAAGAAGTACAGGTCGAAGCGGTCAGATAAAACGTTTAGTGTTCAACGTTTAACGTTGAGAGGTTGGAGTTTTCTATGCCAAATGTCGGATACGTTGCCGTCACCTTAGCCCTGGCCCTGGCTGTTTATGCGGTGGTGGTAGCCGTGATTGGGACACAGCGGCGTATGTCAGAGCTAGTTATCAGCGCCCGAAACGCCGCTTTTGGGGTAACGGGTCTGATTACCCTGGCTGTCATCATCATTGAATATCTCCTGATTACCGGACACTATCAAACCAACTATGTCGCTGAGGTTAGCAATCGGGCTGCTCCTCTGTTTTATCGGGTGACGGCACTGTGGGGCGGGCAGGATGGTTCGCTGTTGTTCTGGTCATGGTTGATGTCTATTTTTGCCGCCCTGGTCTTGTTGCGTAAGTGGGGTTCGATGCGGGTGATGATGCCGTATGTGATCGCTATCACCCAAACTACAGTTGCCTTTTTTATTAGCCTGGTTGTATTTGTGGCTAACCCCTTTGAACAGTTGAATTTTGTACCGGCTGATGGCAGCGGCTTGAACCCATTGCTGCGCCACTTTGGTATGATTATTCATCCCCCCATCCTTTATATCGGTTTTGTCTCCTTTGTCATTCCCTACGCCTTTGCCGTTGCCGCCTTGATGACCCGCCAAACCGGCGACTTGTGGATTCGCACTACCCGCCGCTGGACCCTGACGGCCTGGGTATTTCTTAGCACAGGTTTGATGCTGGGCGGTTGGTGGGCCTATGATGTTTTGGGCTGGGGTGGTTATTGGGGCTGGGACCCGGTTGAAAATGCTTCGCTTATTCCCTGGTTGGTGGCCACGCCTTTTCTTCACTCAGTCATGATGCAAGAAAATCGGGGTATGCTCAAACGCTGGAATATGGCCCTGATTATCCTTACGTTTTGTTTGGTGATCGAAGGTACATTTTTGACCCGTTCTGGGGTCATCTCCTCGGTGCATAGCTTTGCCCAAAGCGCGATTGGGCCGCTATTTTTGGGATTTATTGGCATCATGTTCATTGGCTCTTTTTACCTCTTTGTGTCGCGCTGGAATGACCTGGGTTCGGATAATGAGCTGGACTCTCTTTTCTCCCGTGAGTCTTTCTTTTTGCTAAATAATTTGATTTTCGTCGGTTTGGCCGTGGCCGTCTGGTGGGGGACACATTTCCCCCTCTTCTCCGAAGCGCTGATGGGTGAGAAAATCGTGGTCGGTCCCCCCTTCTTTGAGCAAACTACCGGCCCGTTGTGGGCCATTATAGTGTTACTCATGGGTATAGCTCCGCTCATACCCTGGCGGCGGGCTTCCCTGAAAAAGGTTGCCGACACCCTGTTATGGCCCACTGCGATTGGCCTGGTGACGATGGCGTTGCTATACACTCTGGGTGGGGTGAAGATTTTTGGGGCGCTGTTGGGTTTTGGTTTGTGCGCTTTTACCCTGGCCGCCACGTTGATCGAATACTGGCGTGGGGTCAGCGCCCGCCACCGCAGCAAAGGTGAGAGCTATCCGGTAGCGCTGTGGCGGTTAGTGGGACGCAATCGTCGCCGTTACGGGGGGTATCTTATCCACATTGGCATCATTTTGGTGGCGATTGGGATCATTGGTAGCCGTTTTTACCAAGTTGAAACGCAGCATAACTTAGCCATTGGCGAAAGTATGAGTATCAAGAGTGATTTTGTTGGGACGTATGAGCTAACTTATCGCGGTCTCCACGAGGGAAGCAGTCCCGATGATCGGATCATCACCGAAGCAGTCTTGGATGTGAAGTTTAACGACCAACCCGTCGGGCAGTTGATACCCACTCGCGAATTTTTTGTGGTCCAGCAGCAGCCTATGACCATTCCCGACAAGCGTAGTACCCTGGCCGATGATTTATACGTGATTCTGGGCGGCTGGGAAGGCAATGGAGAAACGGCAACGTTCAAGGCTTATATCAATCCCCTGGTCAACTGGCTCTGGATTGGTGGTTTTGTATTTATTATCGGCACACTGGTGGCCGCCTGGCCCACCTCTCAAGAAAGCAGCGAACGTGCTACGGCCAAAGCTAAAATACCGGCCACAGTAGCTCCGGCCAAGTGAGCTCTTAAAGTGATGATGAGTCATAAAAATATCTCAATCGAGTCTTTAATTGTTTTTTTTATAATCATCTTAACTTCTTACTTCTTACTTCCTACTTCCTACTCTACCGCCTTGGCCCAGGAACCTGATTACGACCGGGTTAACGAAATTGCCAAAAATCTGAATTGTCCGACGTGCGCCGGGATTAACCTGGCTGATTGTCGCACCTTGACCTGTGAGCAGTGGCGCGACCAGATTAATGACCTGGTCAAGCAAGGGTATACCGATGAAGAGGTATTGAACTATTTTACTACTCGGTACGGCACCCAAGTGCTGCAATCACCGCCCAAAAGTGGCTCAACCCTGTTTTTGTGGGTGTTGCCGGTCACTATCCTACTGGCTGGGGGTGTCTGGCTGATTTTCGCGCTGCGTAAATGGGCCGGACGAGAGGCAGTGCCAGAAGCGGTTGAACCGGTACAAGTCAGATCTGCCTCAACCGGACCCCAAACATCTAATCATTATGTGGGACAGGTCGAGAAGGATTTAAACCTGGGGGATTAAGCAAAGTTATGGAACAAACTCTTTCTCAACAAAGGCAATCAACCACAGGCCGGAATATTTTTCTGATGGTTGGCATGTTATTATTGTTAGGGTTAATCGCGATCATGGCTGTTAACCTGCAAAAAGTGGAATCGGTTGATTTGCAGGGCCGTAATGCCCCCGATTTTACCCTGACTCTATTCGACCAGTTTGAGCAGGACCACATGACGTTGGCCGATTTGCGGGGACAGGTCGTGGTAGTCAACTTTTGGGCCAGTTGGTGCGTTGAATGTTACAAAGAAGCAGAGTTGTTGGAACAGGCCTGGCAGGATCACAAAGATAAAGGGGTTGTTTTTATTGGAGTTGATTACCTTGACACCGATAAAGAAGGCCTGGCCTACATGGAGAAATATGGCATTACCTATCCCTCCGGCCCTGATCTGGGCAATAAGATTTCTGAAGATTACGCCATCACCGGCGTGCCTGAGACTTTCTTCATTGACCGAGAGGGCCACATTGTGCATGTTCAAATTGGTCCGATTGAGGAAGAACAACTCTACGGCTTGTTAGACCGGTTGATGACTCAGCCCGCGCAAGGAAGTTAACCATATGGATGTCTTTACGCTTACGGTTAGCCTGGCTCTGGTCGCCGGTGCATTTGGGCTGATTTTGTATCCTCTCTGGCAGCAAGGCCACCTCGAAGTGTCACTTCAAAATGGCCGCTCCGGCCAAACATTGGAAGAATACCAGGCGCGCTACCAGGCCGCTTTGGACGCCATCAAAGATCTCATGTTTGATCACGAGATGGGCAAAATTGCGGTTGAAGATTATGACCGACTGCTGACCAAAGCCAAACTCGAAGCTGCCGAAATCCGCCATCAGATTGACCGCTTGAATCATAGCGCTGCTGCTGACAAAGAAGCTACCCTGGATGTTGAAATAGAACGACTGGTGGCTCAATTGAGAACGAGCCAATTCACTGAAAGCAAAGATTTGCTTGGTGAGGTGGACGCGGAAATTGAGCTTTTGAAGAATATTCAGCTTGACCCTGCTGAAGTTGACGAAGCTACCTGTCCGCAGTGTGGTCAGGTTTTTTTACCGGGTGATGCCTTTTGCACGGGTTGTGGTCAGGCTTTACCTGAAATTGCGGCGGATGAACCTACCGATGATATTTGTTCAGGCTGTGGGTATACCTATCAGCCGGGTGACGCCTTCTGTTCCCGCTGTGGGACGGCCTTAATTGATGGCACAAAACTCCAGTCGCGTGAAGAGGTGGTGACTGGGTGAAGCGATACCCGTTTCATGTTCATGAGGCCGTGTTCTACGTTTCGGTGGGGTTAATTGTAGCTGGCCTCTTTTTTATAGTCTTTTCGTCCTCTCTTGTTTTGGCTGCCCCTCCGGCCCAGTCTCCCGATACACCACCCTCAGTTTCGGGTGGGCGAGCTTTATGGGCTGAAAATTGCCAGCCTTGCCACGGCCCTACGGGCAAAGGTGATGGCCCGGCGAGTCAAAACATTCCTGACCCGCTGCCCGATTTTTCCAATCCAACAACGGCCTGGCAATCTGTACCCAGCGCAAATTTCGAGGTTATCAAGAATGGTCGGGTTGAAAAACTGATGCCGCCCTGGGGCAATCGGTTAAACGATGCCCAGATTTGGGATTTGACGGCCTACGTTTGGAGTTTGGGGGTCAAGCCGGAAGATCCAATTGCGGGTGAAGCCATTTATACAAAACAATGTGCAGCTTGCCACGGTAGTGCTGGGACCGGCGACGGGCCTGAGGCGGCGGCGAATATGGTCAGTTTTACCGACCTGCCTGCCATCACTCAACAGAGTCAGGCCGATCTGCAAACTAAGTTCAAGGCCGCTAAAGCGCATGAGCAACTCGGTAGTCTGTCGGACCAGGAATTGGGGCAGGCACTCAACTATATTCGCACGTTTTCCTTTAAGCTGCCGCAACGCAATGGCGTTTTGAAAGGGCAAGTCGTTAATGCGACTACCAACAAGCCGGAGGGGAATATCGAAGTAACCCTGCGCGTGTTTGAAGGCAACACCGAGGTTGACCGGATGACTACTCAGGCGGATAGTACCGGTCACTACACTTTTGAAAAATTACCCACCGACCACTCTATCCTCTATGCGGTCGAGGGGCGTTACAAGGATATAACCTATTTGAGCGACCAGCCGGGCGTTTTTACCCCCGACAGCACCGAAACGACTCTCAACCTGAATGTGTATGAAACAACCACCAGCGCTGAGGCGGTTAAGGTTACCCAACTCCATTACCTGATGTCTTTTACCCCCGAAGCGGTCAATGTGGTCCAAATTTTTGTGGTGGGGAACGAGGGCAAACAGACTTATGTGGGTGAAAACGGGCGAACCTTGTCGTTTTCGTTGCCTCAAAATGCTCAAGATGTAACCTTTGAGAATGATTCAACGGGGCTGCGCTTTGTTAAGGCCAATGGTAGCTATGCGGATACCGAGCCGATTACTCCCGGTAAAGAAAGCCTGTCCATTGTTGCCGTTTACAAAATACCCTATGAGGACTCGCTCACCATTAACGTGCCGTTACCCGCCGACGTGGCCTCGACCAATTTGCTGATGCAGGATCAGGGGGCCAAATTGAGCAGTGAGCAGCTCCAATTCGTTGAAACGCGTGAATTTCAGGGAGACTCATTCTCAATTTATAGCGCGGCCAATCTAAAAAAGGGACAAGAGCTGACTCTGCAATTGACCGGACTCAAAGATCTCTCCTTTACCAACAGTGAGACAACGAGTGCAGGCGCAATTGCTCCCAGCGGCGGTATCAACCAGAATCACTTGCGCTGGATTATTGTGGGATTGGGTGCGGCAGTGGTTGCGTTTGTGGCGGTGGGGTATCCTTACTTGCGTCCGCAAGTCGCCCGTCAGATTGACTCTGACGAAGATGTACAACAGCATCGCCAGAGATTGTTATTGATGCTGGCTCGTTTGGATGAAGCCTTTGCTTCAGGAGAACTCGATAAACGGATTTACCATCGCGCTCGGGCTAAATCTAAAGCTGAATTGGTACAGTTGATGGAACAAAATGATCCAGATTCATAACCTGATCAAAACTTTTGGCTCTCGGGTGGTCCTGCGTGGGGTGAACCTAACTGTCAACGAAGGCGACTTTGTCACCCTGATGGGAGCCAACGGCGCGGGCAAAACGACCTTGCTGCATATTGTCGCCACTTTGAGCAAACCGACCGGCGGCAATGTGGCCATCAGCGGCTACAGCACGGCTGACTCGGCCACTGAATTGCGCCGTTTTATTGGTCTGGTATCCCACAAAACTTTATTGTACGATGACCTGACCGCCAATCAGAACCTGCGTTTTTACGCCCAGATGTACGATGTGCCAAATGCTGCAAATCGGATTGAAACACTGCTCAACCAGGTTGGCTTGTGGGGCCGCCAGCATGATCCGGTCCGGACTTACTCACGCGGGATGCAGCAGCGTTTAGCCATTGCTCGCGCCATGTTGCACAACCCTCCCCTATTACTTCTGGACGAACCTGATACCGGCCTTGACCAACATGCCGCCGATAAGCTGAACGAGTTATTGAGCGCTGTCGGAGCTAACCAGCGGACCATTTTGATGACCACTCACAACCTTGAACGCGGTTTATCACTGGGCAATCGAGTGGTTATTCTGGCTAAAGGTAAAATCGCCTATGACGTGCAGCGCCAGAATGTCGGTATAGCTGAGGTACGCGAGCAATATTACCAGCATGTTACGATCAATTAAGTGGTGAGGCTTACGCGGCCTTAATTTTGAGAGGGTGAGCTTCGATTAAACCAGGCATCATCAACCCTTGAAATGACAGAACAAGCCCAATCTCTGCCAAATTCAATACCGACTTCACCGGCTGTACCGCGCGGTTTTGGCGGTTATGCCCGCAAAGTGCTGGCGATTGTTGGCAAAGATATTGCCACCGAAATTCGTACCAAAGAGATGATCAGCGCCATGTTTATCTTCTCCCTGCTGATTATCTTTATTTTTAATTTTACCTTTGATCTGCGGGCAGAAAATCTAAAAACCCTCGCGCCGGGTGTGTTGTGGGTGGCGATTGCTTTTGCCGGGATGCTGGGCTTGAGCCGCAGCTTTGTCTTGGAACGGGATCGTGGAGTTCTGGATGGCCTATTGCTCGCCCCTGTTGATCGCAGCGCTATTTATTTTGGCAAAATGATTGGCAATGTGCTCTTTATCAGCCTGGTTGAGCTCTTCATTCTGCCCATTTTTATCATCTTATTTAACCAATCGGCGGCGACCCTGCCGCTCTTGTGCGGGGTGGTCGTTTTGGGTACAATAGGATTTGCCAGCGTCGGCACCTTATTCTCGGCTATGGCGGTCCACACCCGCGCCCGTGAAGTTATGCTGCCGATTATGCTTTTCCCGGTGATTGTCCCGCTGCTGCTCTCAGCCGTGCGCCTGACCGCGGCCATTTTTGATCAAACACCCCTGGCCGAGGCGAGTCACTGGCTGGCCCTGCTGATTGCTTTTGATGCCATCTTCATTGCCGCTTCCTTCATGCTGTTTGAGTATGTGGTCGAGGAGTGAGCGAATGGTGAGGCAGGGTATTTCTTCGTTCAAAATTCTCATGGGGAGTAATTAGGATGGCGACACAAACCGTCTTATCTCAGCAGGTAAAATCAGAGACAACGGCTGGCGGCTTTAATTGGGGCCTGGGGTTGACAATTGCCAGCGCCTTGCTCATGCTGATAGCTCTCTATATGGCTCTGGTCTGGGCCCCCGATGCCTTAAACCTGGAAGCGCCAGCAGAACGCTATGCCCAACGGATTTTTTACTTCCACGTGCCGTCGGCCTGGATTGGCTTTTTGGCCTTTATGGTGGCGGCGGTGGCTGCGGTGCTCTATCTTATCACCCGCAAGCCCAAATGGGATATTTGGGGGCTGGCCTCGGTTGAGATTGGATTGGCCTTTTTCACCATGGTGATGCTCAGCGGCCCCATCTGGGCCAAGCCAACCTGGAACGTCTGGTGGACCTGGGACCCCCGGCTAACCATCTCGACCATCAGTTGGCTGCTCTATATTGGTT
The DNA here is from genome assembly GCA_964604225.1 of uncultured Caldilineaceae bacterium. Lineage (GTDB taxonomy): Bacteria > Chloroflexota > Anaerolineae > 4572-78 > J111 > DSQQ01. The sequence continues at coordinate 22,899 of CAZRYD010000021.1, read as the reverse complement.
ATTTGATGCTGCGCGGCGCAGTGGACAACCCGGAACGGCAAGCCCGTTTTGCTGCCGTGTATGCTCTGATGGCCGCTATTTCCGTGCCGATTAATTGGATGGCCATCCGCTGGTGGCGGACGATCCATCCGGCGGTAGTCGCCCCCGGTAATAATGCCGAGGCTATGGGCGGCTTTGGTATGTCGGATAATATTTTGCTGACCCTCCTCTTTTGCCTTTTTGCCTTTACTGTTTTTTATATTACCTTGATGTATCACCGCATTCGACTGGAGAATTTGAAGCGGCGGGTTGACGCCTTACAACAGCAGATATTGTATAAATAGTCGGAGTTTTGATTGACCCTTGGTACGTATTGGGTAATCCGCCAGTTTTTACGGAATACGCCCCACGTACCACAGCAATATTTTGAACAGAAGAGGATGCCTTCAATGGGTGATATGGTTTATCTGGCGGCCGGCTACGCGGTCTTTTGGATTGTCAGTTTTGTTTTTATCTACAGCTTGGTTAGTCGCCAGCGCAATCTGCAAAAAAACGTGGAGATGCTGGAACAATTGGCGCAGCGTGAAAGCGACACAGAATAGTAACCCAAAAGACAAATTCCTCGTTTCGGTAAGAAATCCGTTAGATTTGCGTCCTAAAATAAGGTTTAGTATAGGGCCTTGCCGCTAGGGGGCTTCGCACTGCCCGCCCACAAGGGGCTAAACTACGTTAATTGAAGGTATTGGTTTTAGGATAGGGTGGAAACTTAAAACAGGAGTTGAACCTTGACTCAAAAGGAAATAGTCTATGGCTATTGAAAACATTACCATATTTGCTGCCTTCATCGCCGGTTTGCTCTCTTTTATTTCCCCATGTGTATTGCCGTTGATCCCGATTTATCTGGGTTATCTGAGTGGTTCAACGATTAGTGGAGACGAAGCTCCGCCGCGAAGTTATGTCTTTACCCATGCCTTGATGTTTGTGGCCGGGTTTACCTTCATTTTCGTGGTAGTCTTTGGCGCACCGGTGGGCTTTTTAGGGGGCGCGTTGGGTAAGATTAGTGAGTATATGGTTTGGGTCGGCGGCCTGTTGCTAATTATCTTTGGCTTGCACACCATGGGCATTATCACCATCCCCTTTTTCAATGTGCAAAAAAGAATGGAATATGGTCATGGCCAAACTCCCAGCTACGCTCGGAGTGCGGTGGTGGGCATGACTTTTGCCGCCGGTTGGACTCCCTGCATTGGCCCGCTTTTGGGAGCGATCCTTACCCTGGCTATCCAGGGACAAAACGTGGGCTTGGCCATGTCGTATCTCTTTATCTATTCGATGGGGTTGGCCGTGCCGTTTCTGATTACCGCCTGGATGCTCACCGCAGCGACCAGTCAACTCAAAAAACTCAACCGGCATATGGCCCTGATCGAGCGGGTGAGCGGCGCTTTTATTATTCTGGTAGGGGTGATGCTGCTGACCGGCACCTTCACTTATTTTAATACCATTGCCAATCAACTTGCGCCCGCCTGGTTGCTCGAAAATATTTGAGTGGGTGAGGAAAAATAAAGGCCGGAGAGGTGTTGCATCTCCGGCCTTTTGTGTATAATAGTGAGTATGGAAAAAGTCATTCTGTACAGCAAATTGGACTGCCATTTGTGCCAGGAAGCCTACCTGATGTTGATGGAGGTTACCCTCGACATCCCCCTCGAAATTGACCTGGTGGACATTACCCACACCCACAACAGCAATATTCACGCCAAATATGCCGAGCGTATCCCGGTGCTGGCCCGGCCCCATACCAGCGCCGAACTCGATTGGCCTTTTACCCCCGCTGAGATTAAAGCTTATCTGGTTAGCTCTGTTTTGCCCGGTGATCCCACCTTATGACTGAACTCAGCTCCAACCGCCGCCCGGTCACCGGCTTTGCCCGTAGCCTGACCCTGTGGGCTAATCGGCGGATTTTATGGTTGGCCACTCACTGGCTGGCCGTATTTAATACCTTCTTTTTCCTCTACGTGGGTCTGCCGTTTCTGGCTCCCGTTTTGTTAGTCAACGGTTATACCGGGGCGGCCAACACCATCTATGGCTTTTATCAAGCGGCGTGTCACCAACTGCCCTCACGCTCTTATTTTATCCTGGGGGAACAGGTCGCCTTTTGTCAGCGTGATGTGGCGATTTATGGAGCCTTTTTGCTGGGGGGTCTTGGCTACACGCTGGTGCGCTCTCGCTTAAAGCCGCCTCAACTCCGTTGGTATGTTTTCTTTCTATGGCCGATTGCCCTGGATGCGGGTACGCAACTGGCCAGCGATTGGTTGAGCAGCGGCGTATCTATGACTATGCTCTGGGCTATTGGCTTTATTGCCATGGGCCTGACCAGCGCCATTTTACACAGCCAAAAATACCTCACCTGGCACAGTTTCCTTTACTTTTCGGCCGGCCCGCTGGCGCTCATCTATCTGAAATATTTCGGCCCCTACCAGAGTGACCTGGTCCGGCGGACCATCTCTGGCCTCATTTTTGGCCTGGCCACGGTTTGGCTGGCCTACCCTTACCTGGAAGATGCTTTTCAAGATATTCACCAGCAGGTTAGGGCCAAATTGGCCCGCGTTTCAAGCGTAGATGCCCCGGTGAGCGGGCGGTAGCATCGCCGCAATCTGCTGCATCACCAGGGTGGTCAGTTCCCGTAGCGTGTCGCGATTATAGGTAGGTGAGCCGGCCAGAGCGACCATATCCAGCGGCTGACCCGCCTGGATTCTAATCTGGTTGCCGCGCCACCCCCTAAAGCGAAAGTCGTGCGTGCCGCTAATCGCCACCGGCACCACCGGCGCGTGGTAATCCAGTGCCAGCTTGACCGCCCCCACCTTGCCCTGGCGCAATTGCGCCTTATCCTTGCTGCGCGTCCCTTCGGGAAACATGCACAAGACTTGACCCGCTTCCAAAACCCGGCCGGCCTGTCGCAATGCCCAGGCATCACTTTCCCCTCGATGAACCGGAAACGACCCGCACTGCCGGATCGTCCAGGCGAAAATGGGATTTTTATATAATTCGACCTTGGCCATATAGTGGAGATGGCGAGGGGAAGATGCCCCCAGGTAAATCACATCTAAATTGCTAATGTGATTGGAGGCTAGAATATATGGCCCCATGGCCGGAAAGTTTTCAAAGTCTATACATTCCACCTGGGCCAGGGCATAAAATAGGGTTTTGCCCCCAAATTTGACCGCCCGGCAAAAGGCAGTTTCGTGAGTGTACCAGGTGAGGTTATCCCGCCAGTCGGTACTGTGGGCAATTTTAGAAGCATTCTCCATGCGCTAAATTATCCTTTTAAAGCGGCCAAAACTTGCTCGCTGTGTGTTTCAGGTTTCACCTTGCGGAAAATCTTCTCGATCAGACCATTGGCATCAATCAGAAATGTTGTCCGCTCGACGCCCCAATACTTTTTGCCGTACATTGATTTTTCGACCCACACCCCGTATGTCTCGGCCACTTCGTGCTTTTCGTCGGCCAGGAGAAGGTAAGGCAGCTTCTCTTTGGCCTTGAATTTGGCTTGATCCTTGACCGAGTCCGGGCTGACGCCGATCACCACGACGTTGGCTTCTTGATATTGCGGGAAGTCATCACGGATTCCCTGCGCTTGGACCGTTCAACCACTGGTCATGGCTTTGGGAAAGAAGTAGAGCACCACTCGCTTCCCTCTAAAATCCGACAACTTGGTCGGCTTGCCGGTATCATCCAGCAGTTCAAAATCGGGCGCAATCTCGTTTTCGTTCAGCATTTTTACTCTCCTGTGGGATCATTATTTTCTATCAGCAACGCCAGGGTTAGAACAGCGGCCAAATAGCCCAGATAATTCTCATTCAAAAAGCGCGACACATAAAAGAAAGTAAAGAGCAGCACCACATAGCCGTACAGCATCACCCCGACTGTGTTGTGGCGACTTTGTCGCCAGAGCAGCAGTACCAGCAGCGGCCCGGCGACCAAAACCTCGCTGATCCAGAAGGGCCAGTAAGCCAGGCGGTCGGGAACCAGTTGGAAGGCCAGAATAAAGTTACTAAAACCCCAACCCCGGATTTGATAGGCCTGGGCAGCCGTGCCGGCGCTCCAACGCCACACATCGTCGAACATGGCTTCCGGACTCCACACCAACCACGGCCCAATCACCAACACCAGTGCGGCCAGGAGCGGCCAGGTGCGTCGAAGCAGTGTTTGACCCAACGATAGCCACTGTTCATGGGGCGGAATAAGGTGCTGACCCCACGCATCACGCAGCAAATAGACCAACCAGAAGGGAGCCAGAAACCAGGCTGTGGATTTGCTGGCACAGGCCAAGCCATAAGCCAGCGAACCAAGCCAATACCCCTGCTTTTGTCGCCGAGAGTGCTGCCCCCAGCGCAGCAACCACACTCCCAAAACAAGCCAAAACAAAACAAAGGAGTCATTCTGTCCAAAAATAACGTCACTGGCCAGAATAGGGTTGAGGCCGACCAGCATCACAGCCAGGAGTTTTTCCGTTGGGCTGGCGGCCAACGCTTGCGCCAGCAGCAGCGTCAAGGCAAAAAGGAACAGGTAGACCAGGCGTTGATCAAACCAACCTAACGTGGCCTGGCTCAACAGGTAAAAGGGCGTCGAAAAGACAAAAGTCCAGGGCAGGTAAGGGTAATGATACAGCGCCGTTCTAAATTCAATGCCCCACTCCGCCATGGGCGTGTGCAGATAATCTTCAATGTAGGGATTTTTACCCGCCAGAAAAAATTGGATCGTCGACTCGGTCTGGATCACGCCGCCATCGTGGGTGTAGGCTGCCGGACCGGTGATATGGCGCAGCCCAATCAGCAGTAAGCTTTTACCAAAAACCAACAGGATAATGATGGCATAAATGAGTCCTAATTTGATTTGATAGGTGCGGCGTTGACCCCAATAGTCGCTGCTCACATCGGCTACGAGGTAAAGCACCGTGAGGCCAAAAGCCACACTGATGAGCATAAGCGTGACCGGATCGGACAGCCAGTCGGTCAAAAGCTCCAGACTGGTCACAGGCCACCAGTTGCCCACCAGCCGCCGCACATCTTCCTGGCGTTGAGGCAGCACCAAGTCGGCCAGGGTGTCAATGCGAACTCTGGCAATCACCAGGATCAATAAAATGAGAGCGTCGAATGATTTTTTCAAAGCCTGCTTGCCAGGAACGCATTATACCACACCTAAAAGGTAAAATGTAAAACTATAGGGTGAATGCCGGCGGCAATCCCGTTACATGGTTTCCCTGCGACCCTGCTACTTTGAAACCTGTGACCTACCTTCATAGCCCCAGGATAAAACGGGCAATGGTGAAATAGATAAACAATCCGGTGGCGTCAACCATTGTACTCATCACCGGCCCGGAGACGACGGTGGGATCGATGCCGATACGAGCAGCCAAAAGCGGCAGAAGCGAACCAGCGCCGGTGGCCCAGAGTACAATGCCAAAGATGGAGGCGGCCACAGTGAGAGCCAGGCGATGGTCCTTGATCCAGAACATAGCCAGGCCATAAGCCACCACGCCCATGCCCAGGCCCAAGATTACCCCAATCCGCATCTCATGCAGCCAGACGTACCAGGCGTCGTTCCAGTCCACATCGCCGACAGCCATGGCGTGGATGATCGTGGCGGTGGTTTGTGAACCGGCGTTCCCCCCGGTGCCGATAAGCATGGGAATAAAAATACCCAGGGCTACCATCGCTGCCAGCTCATCCTGAAAAGAGTCCATCACCAGGCCGGTCAGCGTGGCGGTGATGAAAAGGAGGAGCAACCAGCCAATCCGTTTGCGGGTAATGGCGAAAATACTGGTGTCCAGATAACCTCGATCCAGAGGTTCGGCGCCACCCATCCGTTGAATATCTTCCCCGGCTTCGCTTTGAATCACATCCACCAGGTCGTCAACAGTGATGATACCCAACAAAGTCTTATGTTCATCCACTACCGGCAAAGCTAGCAAATCGTAGCGCTGCACCAGGTCGGCGCACTCTTCCTGGTCGGTATCGGTGTAAACGTAGACGACGTCGGTGTCCATAATTTCGGTGATGGGGGTGGCTGGGTCGGCGACGATGAGCTGGCGCAGATTGACTAATCCGACCAGTCGTTTGAGCCGGTCGGTGACAAACAGGTAATAAATGGTTTCTTCGTCGGGACGCCAGGCGCGAATGGCGTCAATGGCCTGTTGGGCAGTCATGCGCCGCCACAAGGGAATGTAGGCCGAGGTCATCAAGCCGCCGGCTGTATCGTCTTCATAGTGAGAAAGCGACTTGACTTCTGTGGCTGCTTCCAATTTCGCCAGGATGGCCCGCGCCTGCTCCGGCTCCAGGTCGTCGAGCAGGTCGGCGGCTTCATCTGGCTCCATTTCGTTGACAATCTCGATAAGCTTGTCCAGCGGCAAATTTTCGGCCAACTCTACCACATCTTCGTCGTAGAGTTCCTCTAAAATGTCGGCGGCATCCGCCGGATTCAGCTCTGGCAGCAGAGCTGTCTGCTCGTCTTCGTCTAATTCCCAAAAGAGATCGGCCTGGTCGGCCGGGCGAAGGGTCTCAATAATGGCTGAGGCGGCGACGAGATTATTGGCTTCCAGGGCGGCGCGCAACTGCGCCAGTACATCTTCGAGGATTATCTGATCCATGGGACACCTCCTGTTTGAGATCAACAACCCGGAGGCGTTCAACCATGCTGGGCCACCGGGGATTATTTGATAGGCTGAGTCAGAAAAACGGGGAAACGGGACAGTTGTCCCTTAATACTGGCTGTTGAACTATCGTCCACAATTAAACCTTTGCTAAGATACGCTTTATTAGCTTGGACCGGATTGTAAAAGAGACTTCCTACTTTGTCAAGGTAGGTTTATGAGTGAAAATTGAGGTTACAGCCCATGTGGGCAGTTGAGGCTTTTGACAAAGTACCTCTTTGCTTTTACCATAGAACCAAAATCAAACTTATTTTTGGGAGTCAATGATGATTAACACTCAGCAGATCCAACACATCAGTATCCCCCGCCCGCCGGGGAGTGGTAGTGTGGCCGCGGCCCGAGCCTTTTATGGCGAATTGTTAGGGTTAGAAGAGGTTCCCGTACCCCAATCGATTCAGCATTTGGACCTGGTCTGGTTTCGCCTGGGCCAGATAGAACTCCACCTTTTTTCCGAAGCGCCGATTAATGATCCGTCGGGCCGGCATTATTGCCTGGTGGTGGATGATCTAAAGGCGGCCTGGAATCGGCTGGTCGAGGCTGGCTATGCGCCCTGGGAGGCCATTGCTATTCCTGGCCGGCCCCGTTTCTTCTGCCGTGACCCCTTCAACAATACCATCGAATTTATGAGAATTGAAGGCAATTACTTGGAATTAGAGGCGCAGGTAAGCGGCCACAACCAGGCTGCTGGCTAATCGTCATCTAAAGTAGAATTTTGCCGCCGGGAAGTTGGAACAGAGGGTGAGGTCGCCATAGTTTTGACCGGGCCCAGGGGGCGTGCTAGAATTCTCTCATCGCTTCGAGCATTTTAGAGTGGAGGTTCTGGCCTATGTCCAGCGTTGATTGGCAGCGTCTTGAACAGGTCTTGGCCGCTGCCCCTGCGGTGCTGGCCGCCTGGGTTTTTGGTTCGGCCCAAAAGGGCCAGATCAGGCCGGGCGGTGATTTGGATATTGGGGTGCTGTTTGTCTCAAAACCTTCGTTTGATGAACAGCTCGATCTGTTGGGCAATTTGCAGCAGGCCCTCCAGTTTGAAGATATTGATCTCGTCCCCCTCAACGAAGCCAACCCCATCCTCCGTTTTGAGGCCATCTCCGGCCGGGCGGTCTTTTGCCGGGATGCCGGCCGTCGAGCTGAGTTCGCCTCGCTCACAGCGCGGGAGTACGAGGATGAGATGGCGATGTTGGAGCGAGCGCTAAGGCGCTAGATAGTGGGCTACTCCTTGCCTCCCTTGAGAGGGTGGATCAAAGCCCAGAAAATATGATGTGATGCACTCCGCCGAAACCCTAACTAACCTTCAAAAATTCCTGACCCTGCTCAACTCCTCCTTGAATCTCAACGAGATGTTGACCCAGGTGGCCCGCCAACTGGTTGAGATGTTTGAGGTTGACCACAGTGGCGTTTTGTTTTTTGGCAAGGCTGATGTCGAGGGCCGGGTCATCGCCGAATACCCACACCAGGGCGCGGTAGCCTTGAAAGTCCCGCTGACCAATTATCCCCTGATGGAGCGCCTGAAGCTTGAGCGCCAGCCAATCCCCGTAGCAGACGCCCAAAATGATCCAGCCATGGGCAGCGCCCGGCCGACGATGCGGCTGCTGGGCATCAAATCCATCGTGATTATTCCCCTGGTGGTCCAGGATAAATTGGTGGGCAGTTTAAGCCTGGACGCCATCCGCGCGCCGCGCACCTTTAACCCGACCGAGTTGGGACTATGCCATATCATCGGCAATCAAATTGCCGTGGCGGTGGATTACACCCGCGCCCTTGAAGCCGCCGAAACCAGCCGCCGCCAGGCCCAAACCCTGCACGAAGTCAACCGGGTCTTGAGCGAGTCCCTCGACCCCGACGAAATTCTACCCTTGATTTTGGATCAGTTGCAGAAGGTCATCGCGGCGGATGGCAGCTCTATTCATTTATTGGTGAATGATGGAGTCCAGTTGATGGCCTGCCGGGGTGCTTACACCCCCTACCGAGTCCGGCAGATTTTCCCGCTGAGCGAACTGTGGGGTGCGCGGGAGATTATCAAACACAAAAGGCCGATCTTACTGAGTAATACCCGCGAACACGAGCACTGGAAAATGTATCCAGGCAGCCCGATCAGATCGTGGATGGGGCTGCCGCTTAGCGTCAGGGGCGAGGTGGTCGGCATTTTGAACATTGACGGCTATACGCCCCACCAGTTTGACGAGAGCCACATTGAATTAGCCCAATCGTTTGCCGGCCAGGCCGCCATCGCCATCCACAATGCTCGCTTGTATCGACAGGCCGAAAAGCGGGCTGAGTTATTAGCTTCGGTCCAGGAGATTGGCCTAAGTATTGTCGTCTCGCTGGATCTGCAAGAGGTTTTGCGGGCGGTGGCCGAGGCGGTTTTGACCCTGCTGGAAGCGTGTCAGGTTCGTATCTATCTTTATGAAGCCCAAACTGACACGTTTACCCTGGCGGCCTTTCTGGATGGGGCCAAAGCGGTGAACATCAAAATGATGCAGCCGCGCCGGGATGGTCTGACCGCTACAGTAGCTCGCACAGGCCGCTATATGGCCATCCCCAATGTTTTGGAGCACCCCTTTTATCAAAGTGAAGGAGACGCACACGGCTTTAAGGCCATCATCGGCGCGCCGCTCAAAAAGGGTGAGGCGGTTTTAGGGATTTTGAATGTCTTTTACGATCAGCCCCACTATTTTTCCTCCGATGAGCTGGACTTGCTGCATTTGCTGTCTACCCAGGCAGCGGTGGCCCTGGAAAATGCCCGTTTGTACGAGGTTGAGGTCAAGCAGGTCGAACAGGAATTGAACATTGCCCGCCAGATTCAACAAGGCTTTCTGCCCGCCCAAATCCCCTACCTGCCCGGCTGGGAAATTGCGGCGGTGTGTCTGCCGGCCCGTGAAACCGGCGGCGACTTTTACGAGTTTGTGGAACGGGCTGATGACACCTTGGGCCTGGTGGTGGGTGATGTCTCCGGCAAGAGCATTCAGGCGGCGATGCTGATGGCTGCCGCCCAAAGTCTCATTAACGCTAAAGGCTCCGATCATCGCTCCCCGGCCAGGGTGATAAGCGAGACAAACGACTTGTTGGGCAAAGACGTGCCGGCCGGCGCTTTTGTGGCCATTTCCTACGCACTTTTATCCGCCGATCAGCCCGCCGTTTATTTGAGTAATGGTGGCCAATTGGCTCCGTTCATCGTGCCGGCTAATGGCGAGCCTATTCACCTGGTGGAAACGCCGGGCAACCATTTGCCCCTGGGGATCATCGCTGGGATTGCTTATGACGAGTTGTCATTGACGCTGGCCCCCGGTGACCTGCTGGTTTTTCATACCGATGGCATTGTCGAACGCAAGGATGAAATGGACCGGCTCTTTGGCTTTGAAGGTTTGATGACCGCCCTGGAACAACTCCGCGGCCAGGCTCCGAGCGTTGTCCTCAAGGGGCTGTTGCAGGCTGCAGATGACTTTGCCAATGGGGTCGGACCGCTGGATGATGTGACCTTGGTGGTGGTGCGGCGCATAAGCGAATAATAACCCTGCGCTGGTTAGCGGTCGGTGGTCGGCGCTCGTTTTGTTTCATGCTGTAGCGAGGCCAGGGCCGCTTTAGCCTCGGCCACCAGCTCCTTCTCCGGCGTTTCTGGCCGATAGACGGCGATTTCGGCGGCCTGGGTCAATTGGCTCAGACCCGGTAAACTCCCCACGTTGTGAGCATATTCGCTCAACGTTTCCCACTTTTCTCGTTGGCGATATTTCCGACGCTTTAAAATCGTTGCCCCCTGCTCGTACAAAGCTAGAATCAGACGGCGCGTTGGGTCGGTGAGGTGGTCGTGTTGGGATGACTGCCTCAAGAAAGTCAGTTTGAGCCGTTTGTACAAATAAAGGACCACCAGACCCAACCCCACCAGCACGGTCGAAGCGATCAGAAAAGGGGTCATAAAAGCCAGGCCGGCCGC
>CAZRYD010000021.1:0-12189 GCA_964604225.1 uncultured Caldilineaceae bacterium | reverse complement strand
CAGCCGGGCCGGGATGCCCAGGGTGCGGGCCAGCACCACCAGGGCGGTCACATACTGTTCGCACACGCCCTCACGATCTTCAAATAGAAAATTGTCCACCACCTCGGCGCCGGGAGGGTGCGGCGGAGGAAAGAAATTGTAGGGATAGTTGGTCAGCAGGTGTTCGGTCAGGGCCATGACTTTGTCATAATTGTTGTTATAGGGTGCGGTCAATTTTTGGGCCAGGTTTCTGACCCGCGCTGAGATGTTAGCGGGTAGTTGGAGATAGCGTTGGCTGATGTCGCGAGGATAACGGCCGGAAGCCTGGCGCAGCAGTACCGGGTCGAAATTGGGCCGGTAGGAAACCACGCTGTAGGTCATGCCTGCTTTGAGGGTTTCGGGCAGGCGCAGGCCGTCGCCGCGATCCAGCGACAGATTCTCGGCCACGATGAATATTTCGGCGGGATGGTAGGCGGCAAAAATGAGATTGGGCTGGTCGTGGGCTATGGTAAATGATTGGACGATTTGCTGGTCGGCCTGGTCTATGCCGGCTGAGGCTTTGGCTGAGCCTAGCGGCGGCGAGATTTCAAAATAGACCCGGCGGCGGCGAGGGACGGGAGTGAGGGTCGGGTCGCTCTGGCCCCAACTGTCGCCGCTGTAAAAATCGTAGCTGTGGCTGCGCCAATAGCTGCGGCTGGGGCTGCGCACATACATCACCATTTCGTTGCTCAGGCCGCCGCGATAGCGTAAATCCAGGTTGGTATCAAAGCCATAAAAATAGTCGCTGGTGCCGTCGCTCCAGCCGTTGATTTGCACCAGCGGCACGCCGGGATTGATGATTTGAGATTTGATGCCTCCGCGCAAGGGGACGTTGATGGTGAACGGAGGTACCAGCGGCCGACCGGCAAAGCGCGGCGTGAAGAGAAAAGCCCCAAAAATGGCGCAAAGCGTCGCCAGGCCAAAGCTGAGGCCAAACAGCAGCAGCCTGCGTTGAGGGAGTGAGGCCAGGGCGACCGGGGGGGTGACTTGCGGGTGCAGTCTGGCCGCTTTGAAACCGTCTTCCTTCTCGGCTATAAAAAAGGCCGCCAAAACCAGGATAGCAAAGAGGAGGAGATACAGTCCTAACTCGGCGGTGCGGCTCAGCGAGGCGGCAATGTAGAGATTGGCCAGGCTGTGAATGAGCGTGTTAAAAAGGCTGCGGCGGTAGCGCAGGTCGAAACTGGTTATGGCCTGGGCAAACATGGCAAATTGCGCTTGAGGCAAAGTTGCGCCTTGCACCAGGCCGGCGCACATCCACAAAAGAGCCAGGTGGATGGCCACAAACATGATCGCCCGGACCAGCAGGCTTTTGCGGTCCAGAGAATAGTAACTGTACCCGTGCCCGACGCAGATACCCAGCGCCGCCAGCAGCACCTGCGGCCAGAGATTGCTTACCCGGGCAATCGCCAGCAGGGGGACCAGCATGGCGGCCAGAATAACGTAGCGCACGGTGCGGGAGCGTTCCGGTTCTTTTTTGGTTGAAAGAAATTTCTTTCTCAGCATTTTTTACAAATTGCCGCCAGGTTAGCGGCCTGAGTAGCGCGGAACACAGTGGAGCGCGTATCGAAGGGCGCTAACTTGGTTCGTCGTATCTCTCGCACCCTTCGATATGCCTTCGCTCTGCTTCGGCTACTCAGGCTGCTTTCTCTTGACTAGTTGTTACAAATCGGTCAAAAAATCTATCCAGTTGTGCGGGCTCACACTTTTAACGGTCAAGTTAGTGCTTTTCAGTGATGCCACCATTGGCGGAAGCGCGCCGTCCGGGCTGATAAAAATTGCCAGGGTTTGCCGGCCTGGCCGGGCTAAAACGGTCAGGGCCTTACTGATGGTCTCGTGGGGGCGGCTAATCAAAACTACTACAAAGGTAGAAGTAGGCAGACGGTTCAGCACCTTAGCCAGAGGTTCCTGGCCATCGTTTTCTACTTTAGCCAGATAATTTAGGGTGGCCCACCAGCTCAGCGGCATCGCCGGAGGAGTCCATTTGGGGCTGGCCCCCACCAGCCGAAAGGGAACATTTTTGCGGGTAGCGTAATAGCTAAAACTGGCGGCCAGGCGAATGGCTGTTTCAAAGGTAGAAAATTTGCCCTGTCCCAGGGAAATATCGGCCTGGAGATCCAGCACCACGGTGAAAGCCTGTTGCTCGTCATCGCTAAACTCTTTGACGACCAGTTGGCCGGTACGGGCCGTGCTGCGCCAGTGAATCTGGCGCAGCGAGTCGCCGGTGCGATACTCCCGTGTACCGATCACCTGGCTGCCCCGGCCCACCCGCACCGCTTGCTGCTCAGCAAACTCTTTTTTCTCAAAGAGGCGCAGGCGTTTGAGGGGATGATAGGCCGGGTAAATCAAGATTTCGTCGGGAACCGTCAGGCTGCGCCGGGTTTGAAACAGGCCAAATGGTCCTCTGGAATGGAGTCCGACGCTTGAAAAACGGTGTAAACCCCGCCGGTCGCAGGTCGTTTGGTAGGTCAAGTGGTGAGTTTGACCCCTAAATAGGTCGGGCAGAAAAAATGGCTGCGCCTGATCGGCTGGCGGAGCAAAGGGGCACTGCTCCAGGCCGCCGACCAGCAGCGCCGGCCTCAAGTCGATGTGGCTAAATTGCAGGCTCACTTCGATGGGATCGTCTTCGTGAAAAATGGGTGGGGCCAGGTCATACTCGGCGGATTCCGCACCTGTATGCTGGGTAGATTTGGCTTCAGCGGCAGGATCGGTTGAGTCAGGTGTGACCTTTTGCATAGTCCTGACCACCTGAATGGAGGTGAGCAGGTCCCAGGAGTAAATAGCCGCGACAAGTAACAGGCCGATCAGTCCATCGCTGATGATATAAATCCAGCCCACCTGGGTTTGATTGGCCAGAAAATATAGGATCAAGGCGAGACTGAAAAGGACCCAGGCTCGTTTGGTGGGCATTGAGATCAGCCTTGGTTATCTATAAGGCTTGAAAGTCGGCGCAAGGTTGGAGAAACTCTTTCAGGTGGCTGGAGCGGTACGGGCACCGAATTGAGGACCGAGTCAACAATCCGCTGAGCCAATTCGGTTGAGCGCTCCGGGGTGATAAGGCGGTGGCTCAATACGGCTTTGGCCACGGTTTTGATGTCGTCGGGGGTGACAAAATCGCGGTGGTTGAGCAGGGCCATGGCCTGAGCGGCTCGCTGGAGGGCCACCCCACCCCTGGGGCTGACGCCTAGCAAAACGTCGGGGTGGCTGCGGGTGGCGGTCAATAAGTTGACAATATACTCCTTGAGCGGGCGAACTACCCCGACCCTTTTGACCAATTCTTGCAGGGCCAGCACATCGCCGGGGGAGAGGACGGCTTCGAGGTTGGTCAGCGGGTCTTCTTGCTCCTCGCGTTCCAAGATTAAGACCTCGTCTTCAAATTCGGGATAGCCCAGGCTGAGCGAAATGAGAAAACGGTCCAGTTGCGCTTCGGGGAGGAGAAATGTGCCGGCAGTTTCGACCGGGTTTTGGGTGGCAATCAAAAAGAAAGGCTCTTCCAGAGCGTAACGCTGGCCGTCAACCGTCACTTGGCGCTCGGCCATACTTTCCAACAAACTCGATTGAGTGCGCGGCGTGGCCCGGTTGATTTCATCGACCAGCACAAATTGGGCAAACAACGGGCCGGGTACAAAGATGAAGAGCTGCTCTTTTTGATTGTAAATGGACGCGCCGGTAATGTCGCTGGGCAGCAAATCGGGGGTGCACTGGACCCGTTTGAAGCTGGCGCTAATGGACAGGGCCAGCGCTTTAGCTACCAGGGTTTTGCCCACGCCGGGCACATCTTCCAGCAGCAGGTGTCCGCGCCCCAGCAGCGCGGTTAAAATTAACTTTAAAGTTTCAGGCTTAACCACGGCTGCCTGGCAAACATTCTCTTGCAGCCGATCAATAAAGTTGATGGCTTCGACCAGGCTGAGACTTTGATAGGCTGGACGGGGAGAGCGGGAAGACACATTTTTGAGGGTTTGCGTTGCGATTTGAGTCATAAAATTTATGAACTGACTTGATTGATTCTATCTATTACCCCTAAGCCGCCTGTGCTGAGTTAGCCATTAGGATTATAGATTTTGGGAGCGGCCCCTCCAAATCCAATCGAAAAAATAGACCGGAGACTTGGCTATCTTTTATGATTGTACATAGAAAATCTAGGTATGTCAAGGGAGTCTGCCGGGTTGACATAGGAGTGGAACCCAGCATTTGACGGATTGGGGGCGATATGTTACACTTGAAAACAGTAGGAAGCATTATTCCCGTGTTTCAGCTACGTCAGAGAAACGCTCGCCCAACCGGCTTCGAGCGAGTTTTTGCGAGCCGAAAAACAGGGGTCTGCCCTATGAAACTTGTAGGGAAGGAGGAAAATCCCCCATGAGCGAGCGGATTACCGGGACTGTTAAATGGTTTAACGGTTCCAAAGGTTATGGCTTCATCACCCGCAACGATGGCCCGGATGTCTTCGTGCATTACTCGGCTATTCAAGCGGACGGCTTCCGCAACTTGGAAGAGGGTGACCGCGTGGAGTTCTCTGTGGAACAAAGCGCCAAAGGTCCTCAAGCCAGCAACGTGGTGAAGTTGTAAGTTTAGCTGCAACCTTATCTCGCAAAAAAACCTCGTCTTTTTGAGACGAGGTTTTTTGTTTCCCTAAAAATAGACCTTTTCTCGGCCTGCTAACTTATCCAGAATTTTTTCTTTGATCAGGCTGAAATCCTGGCTAAAGCGGACAAAATCTAAATTGTCGGCTGGCACGGTAAGAATGGGGCACAGAGTGAAATCTTCAATCCAGGCGTTGTACAACTCATTGAGTTGTTGCAGATAAAGCGGGGAAACGTCCTGTTCAAAATCGCGACCCCGCCGATGAATCCGGGTAATCAAGGTGGGGATGCTGGCTTTGAGGTAAACAATTAGATCGGGCCGGGGTAAAAATTGGATAAACTCTTCATAGAGGCCGCGATAGACTTGATAGTCGCGGTGCGACATATTGCCGCGCTGGTGCAGGTTGCGGGCAAAAATTTCGGCATCTTCGTAAATACTACGGTCTTGAATGGCCGGACCAGGGTGGTTGGCAATTTCTCGCTGATACCGCAGGCGGCGCGACAGGAAAAATATCTGCGAGTGGAAGCTCCATTGGCGCATGTCTTTATAAAAATCAGCCAGGTAGGGGTTGTCATCTACAGCTTCGTAAAAAGGCGTCCAATCCAAATGTTCCGCCAAGAGGCGGGTCAGGGTGCTTTTCCCGACACCCATGTTGCCGGCAATGGCAATAGAATATTTGGTTGTCATTTCATGTTTCTCCCTATTGTCTTTAGCTCTAAATAAAACCACTTGGCCGTTGTAGGTACTCCTACCGTGACCTTTTGAACAGTTGTGATGGCTTTATAGAGATTCGACCATATTTGCTCCTTCACTATATATTGTGGTTTGATAGAGTTATCATACTATATATAGTAAATTTAGTAAAATATGTGTCTTTCGCTAGAATGATTTTAAGGTTCAAAAAGAAACCGCTACAACGCCTTTGTTGTAGCGGTCATTAATTGGTTAAAACTTATGGATAAAAAGTCTTAACCGGTTGATAACTAAGGTTAGGATAGGAACGTAACTGCTCATCAAATTCTAATGATGGGGCGAAACGTGGGCAATATTATCGGATTTCTGGCCCACTTTGCGCTCGGTTCCGGCCCGCAGCCGGGCGAAGTTGGGACGCAGGGCATTAAACATGACCAGCAGGGTCAAAACACCCGAGACGATATATTCAGAGGGAGTGTAGCCAAGAATGGCAAATATAATTAAAATAATCAGGGTTGAAACAGCAATGGTGGTCGAAAGAACGGACGCATAGCGACTAACGCCCAGGGCGATCAAACCACAAGCAGCCACAATCAGCGCCCCCCAAAAGGTTAAGCCTCCCAGGGCGCCCATAGCCGTACCTGCTCCGACACCTCCGCGAAAACGCAGAAAAATGGAGTAATTATGGCCGATAACCGTTGCTGCCGCAGCCAGGGCCACCACCAGCGGGTGGGCCACCGTGACCAATAAGTAGACCGGAATCAAGCCCTTGAGAATATCTCCCAAAACTGTCAAGGCTGCTGCAACCGGTCCGACCGAGCGCAAAACGTTGGTGCCGCCCGTCCTGCCGCTGCCCGAAGCGGTCACATCAACCCCATACAGGCGAGCCACCAGATAGCCAACCGGGATTGACCCAAAAAGATAGGCGATAAAAATCGCCAGAACTGCCAATAAATAGGACACGTAGTGCTCCCAGGTGTTTTACTCTGGGCTGAGTATATTCAGAAAAAGGAGCAGTGTCAAAATGGTTTGCTTAAAAATTGATGGACTTCTGCCAGGTCGCTTAAGCGCAGACAAGCGGCGGCGATGCCCTGGGCTTGCGGCATGGAAAGTGTGCGAATCAGGGTTTTGGCCGCTGGAATGGCCGAGGCGGTCATGCTAAATTCGTCCAGCCCTAGCCCCAGCAGCACCGGCACGGCCAGCGGATTGCCGGCCAATTCGCCGCACATGCCGACCCATTTGCCGTGAGCGTGCCCCGCCTCGATGACCTGCCGAATCAGACGCAGTACCGCCGGGTCCAGCGGGTCGGCCAGGGGCGCAACCAGGGGATTGGTCCGGTCGGCAGCCAGGGTATATTGGGCCAGATCGTTGGTGCCGATGCTAAAAAAGTCGACCAGCGGGGCCAGAGCATCGGCCAGGATGGCGGCTGAGGGAATTTCAATCATAATGCCCACTTCGGGCGACTGGGCCTGGGGCGTCTTTGCGGTAGCCAGCGCGGCTTTAGCCTGCTCGAAGTGAGCGCGAGCCTGGCGCAGTTCGCTGAGGGAACCGATCATGGGGAACATAATTTTGATGTTGCGCTCGTGCCCGGCGCGGAGGATGGCCCGCAGTTGGGCTTGAAATAGTTCCGGTTCGGCCAGCGATAAGCGAATCGCCCGCCGGCCTAAAAAAGGATTTTGTTCCGCCGGCATGTCCAGGTAGGGCAGGGGCTTGTCGCCGCCAATATCCAGAGTGCGCACGATCAGGGGGCGCTGCTGAAACACGTCGGCGATGGCCCGTAAAACCTGATATTGCTCTTCTTCGCCGGGCAGGGTGTCGCGCTGCATAAAAAGAAATTCCGTTCGCAACAGACCGACTCCCTCGGCCCCCAACTCGATGGCTTGCTTGGCCTCGGCCAGGCTGCCAATGTTGGCCACGATTTCAACCTGATGCCCATCGGTGGTGATGGCCGGTTCGTGGGCGTGGCTCAAAGCTTCCGCCTGCCCCTGTAGGTGAGCCTGGCGACGCTGTTCGTAGGCGGCGATTGTTGCGGCGTCGGGATTGACCCAGACCTCGCCGCTCGCGCCATCCACAATCAGGCGGTCAGTGGCGGCCAGATGTAGCACCTTCTGGCCCAGCCCAACAATCGCCGGAATGCCCAAACTGCGGGATAGGATGGCCGTGTGCGAAGTTGCACCGCCGGTGGCCGTACAAAAAGCCAGAACCATCTGGCGCTCAACGGTGGCGGTATCAGAGGGGGTTAAATCAGCGGCCAGGATGATAGCCGGTTCGGACAGGTTGGCCAGGCTGCTGCCACCCATGCCGGTCAGCAGCCGCAATAAGCGCTGGCCGACGTCTTTGATGTCGGCGGCCCGCTGCCGGAAATAATCATCCTCTAGGGCCTCGAATTGGGCTACCAGGGCGGTAACGGTTTGACTCACCGCCGCTTCGGCGTTGATCTTCTCCGTTTCAATGGCTTCCTTGATCTCCCCGGCAAAGACGGCATCTTCCAGAAACATGCGATGCACTTCAAAAATCTGGGCTTCTTCCGCGCCAATCGCTGCCTCGGTTTTGGCTTTCAGCGCCAGCAAATCGGTGCCAGCCGTGGCGATAGCTGCCTCGAAGCGGGCAATCTCGGCCGTGGGGTCGGCGATGGAACGGCGCTCCACCGTTGGGGTGAGCGGTTGATAGATGAATACAGGTCCAATAGCGATGCCGCTGCTGGCGGGAATTCCTGTGAGTTTTTGCATAGGTATTTGTCCAGAAATGAGTTAATTACAATTTATTTCCGTCTGTTTATTTCCCTGGCTGTCACAGCCTCAATCAACCTCTCCGGCTGATGTTGGTACTCAGCCCAGTCCAGTTGACCTGACACCAGCCCGCTCAAAATCTCGGTGAACGCCTGATTGACCGGCGTGGCCAGGCCCAACTTTCGCCCGGCCTGTACAATCGCCCCATTCAACACGTTGATTTCGGAGGTGGGGCGTCCGGCGGCCAAATCTATCTGGAGCGAAGGCATTTTGGCGCCCCGACCGCTGGCCATCGAGGGACGTAACAGGGCACGGGTCACCGGCAACGGCAGCCAGCGGGCCGATAGGAGGCGGGCCAGCCAGTCAACCGGATAGCCGGGCAGTTTGACCGCGCGAATATTCTGGGCTTTCATCACCGCTACGCCTTCTTGGAGCGCCCGGATTTCCAGGTCAAACAGATCGGGTCGGGCAATGATTTCGGCGGGCGGCAGGTTGAGAATGGCCGAGGAGGCGTTGGTGACGATGTTGAGCAGCAATTTAGACCATTTCATGGCCCGGTAATCGTCATAAATTTGGGTGGTCAGGCCGGCCTGGTTGAAGGCGTCGGCCAGGGTCTTGACCGGCTGGTTGGGGTGCAGCGCCGCCAGCCCCAATCCTCCTTTAGCCTTGCTGACCTCAATCACGCCCAGCTCTGGCCCTTGAATGGGAAGGGTAATTGTTCCGGCGATGACCCGCTCCGCCCCAAAAACGGCGGCTAATTGCTCCTCATTGCCAAGACCATTTTGGAAAGAGACAATGCAGGTTTGATGGGCCAGACCGGCCAGGTAGATGAGGTTGGTCAGGTTCTTGATGGCCTGAGACGTATCGGGTGCTTTGACGGTCAATAAAATGAAATCGTAGTCTGGAGCTTCGGGGACGATGGTGCTTGTCTCGGGAAAGACGGTTTGCTCCGGCTGGTTGGGCCATCGCAGAGTCAACCCCGCATCGGTTATTTTTTGCATCAACGGCGCGCGCCCCACCAGGGTTACCTGCTGACCACTGGCTGCCAGATAACCGCCCAGGAAACAGCCAATCGCACCGGCGCCCATTACTAAGATTTTCATGAGTTCGACATCTTGATCACGGCGCGAGCAGCGATTTCATCCGTCACCAAGCAATCGATCACGCCCAGGCGCAGCGCCCCGAGCACCGCCGAAGCTTTATCAATGCCGCCACCGACGCCAATGACATAAGGGGTCTTTTCAAGGGTGTCCAGCGAGACACCCACGAGGCGCTGGTGGAGTTCAAGCGGCAGAACGTGGCCGTGCAGGTCGTAATGGTAAGAGCAAATATCACCAACACCGCCCTGCCGGATAATTTCGCGCAGTTCGGCCTCGGTGATGTAGCCGGCTAACAGCAGACTGGACAGGGCCGGCGAGAGACTGCCGATGCCGATGAGGGCCATATCCATTTGATCCAGCAGGGTCAGCGCCTCGCGGATGGAGCGGTCTTGCAGCAGCGCCTCGCGGGTAGCCGGACTTTCGACCAGTAGGGGCGCAGGCAAATATTTGTACTGCCCGCCCAGGGTTTGGGCCAGCCAACGGGTCAGGTCGGGGCCATCAATCAGGGGGTTGATCGAGCCGACCGCGCCGGTGAGCTGCGCTACCGTCACTTTTTTCTGGCGGGCCGCGCGCAGGGCGTTAACTACCTGATAGACGCCGGTATTCCAAGAAATCCCCAGGATCATCCCATCTTCCAGGCGTTCTTCCATGTGGCGCGCGGCTAATACGCCCAGACGTTCGGCCAGTTGAGTATAGCCAAGATGCCCGGAAGCTAAAATTTTTACTTCTTTCAGGGTAAAACGTTCGAGTAATTCTTGCTCCAACGGGGCAGATTTGGTGGTAGGATGATGAATGATAATTTCTACCACCCCCTCCTGGCGTCCTTCGGCCAGCAGCCGCGACACTTGTGGGCGGGAAATATTGAGGCGTTGGGCAATTTCTGCCTGAGTTAGATTTTTCTCATAGTAAAGGCTGGCAACTTTGGCCAGCATGGCCAGTTTATCCTCAGACATATTTTATTTGCCGGAATAAGAGCTTGCTTAAGTCGTCGCTGACTCGGCAAAATCACTCTCGATTAATTGAGCAATTGTCTCTAGAGCGGCCCCCTCATCCTCCCCCTCAGCCGTAACTTCAATTTCATGGCCTTTGGCTACGCCCAGGCCCATAACACTCAAAATGCTTTTGGCATCCATAAAAGGAGTGCCTCTGGTAGAATTTCTTACCTTGATTTTGGCTTTGAATTTAGCCGATGTTTGCACAAATAAGGCAGCCGGACGAGCATGAAGCCCAACTTCGTTGTGAATAATAAAAGAGTTCGAGAGCACGATGTTCAATCCTTTGGTTGCGAAGTATCGTTAGGTGGTTAGCCCACATCATCCCACGAGGGCGTTATTTTAGCAAAGGAGCCGTTACAAGATTTTTTGCATATCTTTTACGGCCTCGGCAGCATCGTTAACTTCTTCCAAACTGTGCCCCAACGAGGCTTCAACGGCCGCCACAATGGCCCCTTCAACCAGATGGGCGCTGCTTACCTTAATGCCTGGCTGCTTTTCTGGAGGCAGCATTTCGATGGCCATTTGGGTACTAAATAACGCACTGCCCAAATCAAAGAGAATCAAGACTCCATCGGGGGAATAGACGGCTTCAATCGCGCGATGAATCCGCTCGGCATTGGTGCCGATCGTGTTGTCATCAACTCCGCCAGCGGCCTCGATTTTGATCATGTTCTTTGACATCTCGCTGGCCATTTCTTGTATCCCTCTGGCCAACAGATGGCTGTGAGAAACAATCACTATTCCAATCATAACCGGTTATAACCCCCTCAATTTGCGATTGAGAAATAAAGCTATCAGGATGGCTAGCAAAGCGCCCCCACCGTAAGCCATGCCAATTAAAATGCCCCGTATCGTCTGACCGGCTGCAACCAGCGGATAGCCGTGTGAATAGCCGTACAGGACCGCCACAACGACGACAAAAGTCCATATGATCGCAAGTAGCAGGTTACGTCGTTTCATCAGGGCGGCGTGCTGCTGCTCCGGAGTTAATTGGGTGGGACGTCGTTTAGCCATTGGTTTTTTTCCTTCTGACAACTCGGTCTCTAACTGAGGCTATATAGTTGATATAAGGTCTTCTCTCTCGGCTGGTGATGTTTGGTTGACCCACTCTAGTGAGCGCGTCACTGCTTTTTGCCAGCCTTTGTATAATTTGGTGCGTGTTTCTCGGCTCATGCCGGGCTTCCAGACTTTATCAACCGACCATTGCTGCTGTATTTCGGCCATATCTCGCCAAAAGCCAACGGCCAACCCGGCGGCATAGGCCGCTCCCAGAGCTGTCGTTTCAGTCACTTTGAGGCGAGTTACCGGCATGCCTAAGATGTCTGCTTGGAACTGCATCAGCAAGTCTATGGAAGTCATCGCTCCATCAACTTTCAAGTTGGTCAGTTCTGCGCCCAAGTCGGCTTCCATAGCATCCAGAATATCGCGGGTTTGATAGGCAATTGACTCTAAGGCAGCCCGAGCTAGATGCCCTCTATTAGCAAAACGAGTCAAGCCAGCGATGATACCGCGCGCATCACTGCGCCAATAGGGGGCAAATAGCCCCTTGAAGGCCGGCACAAAGTAAACGTCGCCATTATCTTCAACGGTTTTAGCCAGCTCTTCAATGTTTGCAATCTTTTCTACCAGTCCCAAATTATCACGCAACCATTCGATGATGAGGCCGGTAAAAGCAATTGAGCCTTCCAGCGCATAGACGGTGGGTTGATCACCAAACTTGTAGCATACGGTGGTCAGCAGACCATGCCGAGAGGGAATGATTCTGGTTCCCGTGTTCATAATGACGAATGAGGACCCATCATAGCTGTTTTTTATTTCACGGGGACTCAGACAAATTTGACCCACCGCGGCCGCCTGCTGAGAACCCAAAATACCACAAATGGGCACGCTGCCACCCACCGCCCCATCTGGCTGAGTATAACCGTAGATGTTTGGATCACTGGAAGGACGGATTTCGGGTAGCATCTTCTTGGGTATGGTCAGCAACCGGCAGATGCTGTCATTCCAGGTGGTAGTGGCCAAACTCATCAACATCGTGCGTGAGGCGTTGGTTACATCGGTTATATGAACGCC
>CAZRYD010000020.1:0-35360 GCA_964604225.1 uncultured Caldilineaceae bacterium | reverse complement strand
GTTGGCCTGTAACCCACTTGACAGGCGCTGTTAACTGTGATAAACTCGCCTCAACTTAAGTTTTAACCGTGCTGATATGATTGTTCTATCGTTGAGCTACAGGAGCCCTCGTACGTAAGCCAGACCCAATGTCTGGATAGTGGGCTTTTGTCTTCTTCCAAGCGGCTCCGCAGCCGACTCCAGACATACGGGGTCGGCTTTTTTGTTGTTACAAGGTTGCAGAGTAGCAAGGTGGCAGATTGTAAATAACCTTTGCTACTCTGCTACCTTCTATTAAGTGAGTTGAAATTATGATAAAAGTAGGCATTTTTGGTGCTAGTGGGTATACCGGCTTTGAAAGCTTGAGTATTTTGAGAAAACATCCGGCAGTTGAAGTAGTCTTTGCCACTTCAGAAAGCGCCGCCGGCCAAAAATTGAGCGATCTGTATCCCGTGCCGTGGGATATTCCCCTGGTGCCGCTGGCTGCTGCTCCCCTGGCTGAGGTAGAAGCCGTGTTTTGCTGTTTGCCCCATGGGGCTAGCATGCCGACGGTCATCGTAGCGCGCCAGGCGGGAGTTAGAGTGATTGACCTATCTGCCGATTTTCGCCTGACTGATGTTGCGCAATATCAAAAATGGTACAATGTGCCCCACGAAGCGCCGACCCTGCTGAGCGAAGCAGTTTACGGTCTGCCTGAAATTAATCGAGCCAGGGTGCGGGAAACCAACCTGCTGGCCAATCCCGGCTGCTATCCTACTAGCGTTTTGCTGGCCCTCTACCCCTTACTCAAGGCCGGGTTGCTCGATATAGCCGCGCCCATCATCGCCGACAGCAAAAGCGGCGTCAGCGGGGCCGGGCGCAAACCGAGCCTCAAAACTCATTTTGTCGAGGTTAACGAAAATTTGTCGCCTTACAATATTGGGCAAAGCCACCGCCACGTGCCGGAGATGGCTCAGACCATTGCCAATCTGGGAGGGGACGGCGATAAGCTGATCTTTTCACCGCACTTGGTGCCGGTCAGCCGGGGGATGCTGTCCACAGTGTATGTGTCACTGGCGGATGACGTGTCAGCTTCTACAGCCCAGGCTGTCTTTGCCGAAACTTATGCTGCCGAGCCGATGGTGCAGGTACTGCCGCCGGGCCAACTGGCGACGATGGCCCACACGCAGCGCACGAATCTGGCTGTTCTCTCGGTGACGTGGCTCAATCCGCGCCAGTTGATTATCTGTTCCTCCATAGATAACTTGGGTAAAGGTGCCGCAGGGCAGGCGGTGCAGAATTTCAATATTATGTTTGGGGTCGAGGAGACCCTCGGACTTGTCTGAAAGAATAACTGGGGACGGAAGACCGGGGACTGGGAATTAGACCCGGTCTCCCTTCTTCAGTCTCCGGTTGGGGGGAGGTAATTGATGCAGGTAATTAAGATTGGCGGCAATGAACTTGATGATCCGGCCTTTATTGACCATCTGGGTCAGACTGTCGCGGCGCTGACCGAGCCGAGTATTCTGGTGCATGGCGGCGGCAAGGAAATTAAAGAGTTGCAGGAAAAATTGGGCATCGCCCCGCAGTACGTTGATGGCTTGCGTGTGACCGATGCCGAGTCGCTGGAAGTGGTCAAAATGGTGTTGGCGGGCCGGGTCAACAAGCGGCTGGTGGCTTCGCTGGTAGCCGCCGGGGTGGATGCCTTTGGTATGTCCGGAGTAGACCGGGCCTGCATCAAGGCCGAAAAGCTGCACCATCCTCAGGGGGATTTGGGCCTGGTGGGACGGATCACCTTTGTGCGCACCGAGGTTTTCAAGCATCTATTAGAAGAGGGCATCACGCCGGTGTTGTCGCCCATTTGCTACGGCCCCGATGGTAGCATTTTCAATGTCAATGCCGACCACGTCGCTATGGCCGTGGCGATGGCCATGGCGGCCGAGGTGCTGGTTTTTGTGTCGAATGTGCCGGGCGTGCTGCGCCAGGGTGAACTACTGCCCCATTTGACCGCCCTCGAAGTGGAGCAGTTGATTACCGAAAAAATCATTGTTGACGGGATGATCCCAAAGGTACGCTCTGCTCTGGAGGCTGTGGGCGGCGGAGTGCAAGCGGTCAGAATTACAAATCTGATTGGCTTGAAAGAGGGTACAGGCACGACGATTGTAGCCCAGGCGTAGTTTTTACCAGGAGCAGGGATGACCCCCTTAAAAGAGTTATTGACTACTTCTTTTGCCAACGCTTTTGAAGCCCAGGGATTAGACCGTAAATTTGGCGAGGTGGTCGTCTCGCAAAGGCCAGAGTTGAGCCAATTCCAATGCAACGGCGCTTTAGCTGCGGCTCATATACAAAAAACGAATCCGCGTGGCCTGGCGCAACGTATTATTGACGCCCTTGAACCGCGAGAAGCATTTGCTGAGGTTTTTTTGGCCGGGCCGGGCTTTATCAATATTCTGCTCGCGGATGAATTCCTGGCTGCTCAGGTTCAGCAAATAGCCAGCGATGAGCGGCTGGGTTGTGCACCCGCAGCCGAACCTCAGCACATTTTGATTGATTTTGGCGGGCCAAATGTCGCCAAGCCCATGCATGTCGGGCATCTTCGCTCCAGTATCATCGGCGATAGTTTGCAGCGCCTCTGCCGCTTTATGGGCAACCGGGTGACCAGCGATATTCACCTGGGGGATTGGGGCACGCCGATGGGCATGCTCATCGTTGAACTCAAACGACGACAACCTGACCTCATCTATTTTGATGCTGCCTACACCGGCCCGTATCCCGAGGAACCTCCGATGACGATCTCTGACCTGCAAGAGATGTATCCCAGCGTTGTGGCTCGCTGCCAGCAGGATCAAAGTGAAATGGAAGCGGCCCTCCAGGCTACGGTGGAACTTCAGCAAGGACGAGCCGGTTATCGAGCCTTGTGGCGGCATTTTGTCGCTGTTTCTATCAAAGAACTCAAAGAGGATTTTGCCAGTCTGGGGGTGACTTTTGATCTCTGGTTGGGGGAAAGCAATTATCATGATCGAATACCCCCCATGCTCGAAAAGTTGCAATTGAGCGGCTACACCCAAATGAGTGAAGGTGCGATGGTCATTCCCCTGGCTCAAACAAACGGCCAAAAAGAAATTCCACCGCTCATCCTGCTCAAATCGGATGGCGGTTTCCTGTATGGCACCACCGATTTGGCTACCCTCATTGAACGGGTCGAAGATTTTCAAGTCGATCAAATTTTGTATGTGGTTGATGGTCGGCAGGGTTTGCACTTTAAGCAACTTTTTCAGGCTGGCTATCAAACCGGTCTGGCTCAGAAGGTGAAGCTGGAACATATCGGTTTTGGCACGGTCAACGGGCCTGATGGCAAGCCTTTCAAAACGCGCGCTGGTAAGGTCATGCGGCTTAAGGATTTGATTGCGCTGGTCATTGCTGAGGCTTTCAAGCGTATGGCCGAAACCGGCCTGGCCAAGGGCTACACTGAGGCTGAACGCTCGGACGTGGCTAAAAAGGTGGGCCTGGCCGCTTTGAAATTTGCCGATTTGATGAATCACCACACCTCTGATTATATCTTCGACCTGGAGAAATTCACCAAGTTTGAAGGTCGAACCGGCCCTTATTTGCTTTATACTGCGGTGCGCCTCAAATCTATCCTGCGCAACGCGCAAGAAAAGTCCTTGATGCCAGGAGCTATTTTGCCGCCTACGCCCGCCGAGCGAGTCCTGATGTTGACCCTGTGCCAACTTCCTGAGGCTGTGCAAAATGCCTATTTGAACTATGCCCCCAATCACCTGTGTGATTTTGCCTACAGTCTGGCCCGGGAATTCAATCGCTTCTACGATCAATGCCATATTTTGAGTGAAGAGAACCCGGCTCGCCAAGCCTCCTGGCTGGCGCTGGTTCAACTTTGTCTGGCTGAACTTGAACTTTTGCTGTCCCTCCTGGGCATCGAAACGCCGGAGAGAATGTGAATAAACTTTGAAATAACGAGGTATAAAAAACATATTGTGAACAAGCAACAAGAAATCATCGCTCTTGAAAAACAGTATGTGCTGCAAACCTACAAACGCCCGGATTTGGTGTGGGAACGCGGCGAAGGTTCGTGGTTGTACGACTCAGCCGGGCGTCAATATTTAGATGCCGGAGCCGGCATTGCCGTCACGGCGTTGGGGCATCACAATCAGGCTATCGTCGAGGCCATCCGCCACGGCGCCGAGGGGTTGATTCACGCCTCGAACCTTTACCACACCGCGCCCCAGGCGCTCTTGGCCCGCGACCTGTGCGAGTCCTCTTTTGCCGACCGGGTCTTTTTCTGCAACTCCGGCACGGAAGCCAATGAGGGTGCGATAAAATTTGCCCGTAAATATGCCCGCGCCCAGGGCCACACTGACAAAACCGGCCTGGTGGCCTTCACCGGTTCCTTCCACGGGCGGACGATGGGGGCGCTGGCTCTGACCGCCACCGCCAAGTATCGCCTCCCGTTTGAGCCGCTGATCGGCGGCGTCACCTTTGCCGAGTTCAACAATCTCGACAGCGCCCGCCAGGCGATTACGGCGCAAACCTGTGCGGTGATCGTTGAGCCGGTACAGGGCGAAGGGGGTGTCACTCCGGCAGAGCCTGAGTTTTTGGCCGGGCTGCGGGCGTGGTGTGATGAGGTTGGTGCGCTGCTCATCTTCGACGAGGTGCAGTGCGGCCTGGGCCGGACGGGCAAGTTATGGGCTTACGAAAATTACGAAGTCACGCCCGATATGATGACCCTGGCCAAGCCGTTAGCCGGGGGTCTGCCGATGGGCGCGGTACTGCTGAGGCAAGCCGTGGCCGACACCCTGGAAGTGGGCGACCATGGCAGCACTTTTGCCGCCGGCCCGCTGGTCTGTACCGTAGCCAGAGCTGTCTTTGAGCAGATCAATCGGCCGCAGTTCCTGGCTGAGGTCAAGACCAAAGGGGATTATCTGGCTGAAAAGTTACAAACGGTGGTGGCTGAGTCGCCCTTGTTGACCGGCCTGCGCGGTAAAGGATTGATGTGGGGCTTACTCTCGGCTATCCCTGCCGCCGAAATTGTGGCCGAAGCACGCAACCACGGTCTCATCATTCTGGTAGCCGGGGAAAAAGTGGTGCGCCTATTGCCGCCCCTGACCATCACCCAGGCTGAACTGGACATCCTGGCCGAACGGCTGCGCGAGACACTGGCAGCGGTGGGGTAAGATCATTACTGCTCCATTGTTCTGTATTGGATATGCACCATGCTTATTAGACAAATAGAACGCAGATGGCGCAAATTCGGCTGATTTTCGCTGATTTTTTATCAAACTTATCGGCGTTCTATTCAAAAAGTGTAAAGGTATTGTAACTTATAACTACGAGGACGACCCGCGATGATCAATGTTCGCAAAGCACGCTTAATCGACGTGCCCCTGATGATGCCGCTTCTAAATGAATACGCCAAACAAGCCGAAATTTTGCCCCGTATGGAAGCCGACGTTTACCAATCTATCCGCGATTGGGTGGTGGCCGAGGCTGATGGGAAAATTGTCGGCATGGGGTCGCTGCTGATCATGTGGGGCGACCTGGCCGAAATTCGCTCGCTGGTGATTGACCCGGCCTACCATGGGCAGGGCGTTGGCCGGGCCATAGTATCGCAATTGCTGGGCGAGGCGCGGTCGCTGGAATTGCCCCGCGTTTTTGCCCTGACCCGTAAACCCGGTTTCTTTCTTAAAATCGGTTTCCAGTTGACCCGGATCGAGCATTTGCCGCGCAAGGTGCAAAAGGATTGCGTTTTTTGCCCTAAATTTCACGCCTGTGACGAGGTGGCCGTCATTATGCCGTTTGATAAGGTCGCTGTTTCTGAGCATATGTTCGATCTCTCCAAGATCAAAAGTACAGCCAATGGTCAAACCATTATTCCCTTGCTGAACTCTAAACAAAGGTCGTGATGTCAAACTTTGACTCTCACTGGCGCAAAATCTGGCGAAATTTAGGCTGGTATATCCTGCTGGTGGTCGTTTCGGTGGCGCTGGTCAGGATTGAGCATATCCCCATTTGGCTGCCCTGGCTGGTGGCGCTCGGCGGAGGGCTGTGGTTGATTTGGCAGCAACTCCGGCATAATAACGCAGAGACCGCTGAGGTCAATCGGGCCAGTGCTTATCTGGAACAAGCTCTGGCTTACAAAAAGCAAATTGACCAGGCTCTCAGAGCCGCCACGCAGCAGCGCAACTCGGTTCATTTGCAGCAGTTGGGGCTGCAAATTGAGCACTGGACGGGCGCTATCCAGGATTTAGTGCAGCGGATTAACAGCTTGCAGCAGGATGAGCTGATCCGGCGGGACCTAAAAGCTGTGCCGGCGGCTATTGCCGATCTGGAAGCCCGCCTGCACCATGAAAGCGATGACGCGATTCGCGCTCAGTTGGAGCGCACGCTGGCCAATCGGCGTAAGCAACTGGTCTCGCTGGAGCAGTTGCAAAATACCGTCAAGCGGGCCGAAATTCAGATCGAGAGCACCCTTTCTCTCTTGGGGACCATCTACTCGCAAATCCTGACCGGCCAGTCGACCAGTCACGTGGCCGATTATAGCCGCCTCTCCGCCGAGGTTGATGAGGAGGTGCGGCTGTTACAAGATCAGCTCGAAGCGCTGCGCGAGGTTAAACTGCGCGAGGAGTAAGATGCAGTCGGGAAAAATTCGACCCCTGGTGATCTGTGTTTTTAGCCGGCGGGGTGCGATTCTGGCCGCCGAGAGTTATGACTCGGTTAAAAAAGAGGTGTTTTATCGCCCCATTGGCGGGGGGATACACTTTGGCGAGTCCAGCCAGGCAGCGCTGGTGCGTGAAGTTCAGGAGGAGTTTGGGGCGGAAATTACCCTGGTCCGCTACCTGGGTACGCTGGAAAACATCTTCACCCATGAAGGACAACCGGGCCACGAAATTGTGCAAGTTTACGACGCCGAATTTGTGGACCGGTCGCTCTACGAGCAGCCCTGGCTGGTGGGCCGGGAGGACAGCGGTCTCACGTTTAAGGCCATTTGGAAGCCGCTGAGCGATTTTCAAAATGAGGCGGAGCGTCTCTATCCCAGTAGTTTATTCGAATTGCTGCAAGCCAGGGGCGACATCTAAACTTCCGGTCGGAAGTCAACTTTATTGGAACCAAAATTTAGTCTATTTGAGGGTAAGAGGTGACAGAAACTAATCAAGCTGGTACCGGACTGATCTACCAATGCAAGGTCTCCCTCAAGGGTCTCATCCCGCCGATTTGGCGCAAAATTCAAGTGAGCAGCGACATCCGGCTGGACGAGTTTCATCGGGTTCTGCAAACGGTGATGGGTTGGGGCAATTATCACGCCTACCGCTTTATTATCAGTGGGGTCAGCTATGGTCATACTGAAGCCACGGGTTCTGCTGGGCCAGACGCTGCCGAGGTTAGCTTGGGGCAAGTGGTCGAGGCTGAAGGTAGTAAATTTATTTATGTGTACGATTTGGCCGATGATTGGCAGCATGTGGTCAAAGTTGAGAAAATTTTGCCGCCGCAGCCGGGCATCCAATATCCCATCTGCCTGGCCGGCCAGCGGGCCTGCCCGCCGGAAGAATGTGGCGGCATCTGGGAATATAGCAATTTGCTGGAAATTTTGCAAAATCCGCGCCATCCCGAACATCGCGAGATGTTGGAGCATTTTGGCGGCGATTTTGACCCCGAAGCGTTTGATCTGACGCGGGTTAACCGGGCCTTGCAGCCGATTCGGGGCGCGAAAATAGCGGGCCGCAAGGTGAACGACACTCCTGGTCAATGGACCGAAGCAGATTCAAAACTGTATCGTGAAATTGCCGCCGTGGCCGTGCCCGCCCGCGAGGAGCAAATCGCGGTGCTGTTGACTCTGCTGCCGTTCAGACCAACTGACACTTTTCGCGCCGTCGAGTTGGGCTGTGGAGAGGGTTTTCTCTCGGCGGCTATGCTGGATTGTTTCCCCCAGGCGGAAATGGTCGCCCTCGACGGGTCGGCGGAGATGCGTACCCAGACCGCCGCGCGTCTGAGCGCCTTTGGTTCGCGAGCCAGGGTTGAATCGTTTGACCTGTATCGTGTTGAGGATTGGCTGCCCCACCTGGAGGGTGCTGATTGCGTGGTGTCGTCGCTGGTGCTGCACCATTTCGACGGTGCAGAGAAGCAACAGTTGTTTGCCGCCCTTGGTGAGCGTCTTTCACCACGGGGGGTCTTGCTCATCGCCGACCTGATCCAACCGCAGCGCCCCGAAGCGGGCGAGCTCTTCGCCGCTACCTGGGATCGCTCGGCGGAAGCGCAGGCGCTGGCCCAAACCGGCTCACGGCGCCTGTTTGAGCAATTCGCCGGGACTGAGTGGAACCTTTTTCGCTTCCCCGACCCTATTGATAAACCCTCGCCCCTGTTCGACCAGTTGACCTGGCTCAAAGCCGCCGGTTTTGCGGTAGTAGATTGTTTCTGGCTGCAAGCAGGCCACGCGATTTACGGCGGTTACAAAGCGGCTCCGAGCGACTCTGCCGGTGGGGTTTCGTTCGCAGCGGCGCTGCGGTCGGCCCAAATTGCCCTACGAGGAGGCTGAAGTACTTGCTATAAAAAGTGAAGGACGGTACAATTTCAGCTATCATAGCGTTGATTTGGAGGCGGCCCCTTGAACAAAAACCCACAGATCGAATCCATTGACCAAGTGCAGGAGACCCTGAAAGGGCAGCTCTACATCGCCGATCGAAGTTTGGCAACCTCCATCTTTCTGGCCCTGAAGCTGGGCAAGCCCTTATTTTTGGAGGGTGAGGCCGGCGTGGGCAAAACCGAAATCGCCAAAGTGTTGTCAGCCATGCTCAAGCGGCCGCTCATCCGGCTGCAATGTTATGAAGGGTTGGACGTGAGCACGGCCGTCTACGAGTGGAACTACACCCGCCAGATGCTCGAAATTCGCCTCCTGGAAGCGGCCGGCCGGGTCGATGAACAAACGGCCCTTAAAAAAATCTTCGGACCGGAGTTTTTGCTCAAACGACCCCTGCTGCAAGCTATCGAGCGAGGGGTGGATGGCATCGAGCCGGTGTTGCTGGTGGATGAACTCGACCGGGCCGATGAGGAGTTTGAAGCCTTTCTGCTGGAAGTGCTGTCTGACTTCCAGATCACTGTGCCGGAAATCGGCACTATCAAGGCCGAGCAGCCGCCGGTGGTCATCATCACCTCCAATCGCACCCGCGAAATCCACGATGCGCTCAAGCGCCGCTGCCTGTACCACTGGATTGATTACCCCTCGTTTGAAAAAGAGTACAACATTGTGCTGGCCAAAGTTCCCCATGCCCCGGAATTCCTGGCCCGGGAAGTCGTCTTTTTTGTGCAAGAGTTGCGCCGTGAAGACCTCTACAAACTTCCCGGTGTGGCCGAAACCCTCGATTGGATCGCGGCCTTGGTGGCGCTGGATCGCGAAGATTTGAGCGACGAGGTCATCAACGACACCCTGGGTGTCCTGCTGAAATACCAGGACGACATTCAACACGTTCAGGGTACGGTGGCCCAACGCATTATGGCCAACGCCAAAAATACATAGCTCGATACATGAAAACGGCCAAAGCGATTATCACCCCTGATAGTCAGGAAATCTCGCTCGAACCCCTGGGACCGGGTCACGGCCACCTGCTGCGCAACATGGTGCTGTTTGCGCGGATGTTGCGCGCGCTGGGCATCAAGGTTACGCCCACCCAAATCCTCGACCTGGTGGATGGCTTGGAACACATTGACATACGCCGCCGCGAAGATTTTAAGAATACTATGCAGA
Source organism: uncultured Caldilineaceae bacterium (assembly GCA_964604225.1). Taxonomy (GTDB): domain Bacteria; phylum Chloroflexota; class Anaerolineae; order 4572-78; family J111; genus DSQQ01. The sequence goes on along the minus strand of CAZRYD010000020.1, from coordinate 25,648 downwards.
CCATCCTGGTTAGCCGGTACGAACACCTGGAGCTGTTTCAGCGGGCGTTCGACCTGTTCTGGCAAGCCCGTGATGAGAATGAATTGCTGGAGATGAGCCTGGGTGATCTCCGGCGAAAACCGCCAGAGGTCAAACAAGATGAGTTGGAACCGGTTGAGTCCGGGGCCGAGGGTGATGGCTCGGAGAAGGAGTCGGAAGAGCCCATTATTGAGACCGTTTATACTTACAGCGCCCGCGAAGTATTGCGTCAGAAAGATTTTGCCGAATTAACCCCGGAGGAGTTGGAAGAAATCAAGCACCTGATGCAGGCCATGGTCTGGGAGCTGGAAAAACGGCGCTCCCGGCGCAGAACCCGCGCCCGGCATGGTCTCTACCCGGATATGCGCCGAACCTTTCGCCAAAACCTGCGCTACGGGGGTGAGCCGCTGCAACTGGCCTGGCGGCGGCGCAAACTCAAGCGTCGGCCCCTGGTGGTTATTTGCGATATTAGCGGCTCGATGGAGCGCTACTCCCGGGTTTTGCTCAAATTTGTCTATGCTATTAGCAGCGGTCTGGAGAAGGTCGAAGCGTTTGTGTTTAGCACCCGCCTGACCCGGATTACCCATCACCTCAAAAATAAAGATATTGACCTGGCGTTGGATGAGGCTATGCTGGCCATTCACGATTGGGCCGGCGGCACGCGTATCGGCGAGTCGCTCAAGAGTTTCAATTACGAGTGGGGCCGGCGGGTGCTGGGACAGGGGGCGATTGTGCTGCTCATCAGCGACGGCTGGGATCGCGGCGACATTGACTTGCTTGATCGCGAGATGAGTCGCCTGCAACTGAGTTGTCACCGCCTGATCTGGTTGAACCCGCTCTTAGGCTCTGAGGACTACGAACCGCTCACCCGTGGCATTCAAACCGCGTTGCCTTACATTGACGATTTCATGCCGGTTCACAATTTGGAGAGTCTAGAGCAGTTGGGGACGCTGCTCGAACGCCTGGGCGAGTATCGCCCGGAGCGGCGGCAGCACCTTCTTCAACGATAGGCCAGCCGGCCAATCATCCGTGAGGAGTTTGGGGGACTACTGGCACAGATGATAAGGTCGTGCTACAATGTTTTTTTATACTCCGGTTAATTTTTTACCAGCAAACTCAAAACCGAGGAGAAGAAGGCCTCATGCTTACGGAAGTGAATAATATTGAAATAACTGAAACTGGGATGTCTACCCCGTCCAACTTTATTCGCGATGTCGTTGACGAAGATAACCGCACCGGCAAATATCAAGGCCGGGTCCACACCCGCTTTCCCCCGGAGCCCAATGGCTATCTGCACATCGGTCACGCTAAATCTATCTGCCTCAACTTTGGCCTGGCCGAAGCCTACGGCGGCAAGTGCAACCTGCGCTTTGACGACACCAATCCCACTAAAGAAGAAGTAGAGTACGTCGAGTCGATTATGGGAGACGTGCAGTGGCTGGGCTTCGATTGGGCAGAGCGCCTGTTCTATGCTTCTGACTACTTTGACCAACTGTATGAGTGGGCCATTGAACTGATCAAAAAAGGCAAAGCCTATGTCGACAGCCTGAGCGCCGAAGAAATTCGGCAGTATCGAGGCACGCTGACCGAGCCGGGCAAGGACAGCCCCTACCGCAACCGTTCAGTTGAAGAGAACCTGGCTTTGTTTCAGCGGATGCGAGCCGGCGAGTTTCCCGATGGTGCGCATGTCTTGCGGGCCAAAATTGACATGTCTGCCGGAAATCTGAACTTTCGCGACCCAGTTATGTATCGCATTCTCCACGCCAGCCATCACCGTACCGGCGACAAGTGGTGCATCTACCCCATGTACGATTGGGCGCACGGCCAGTGTGACGCCATCGAAGGTATCACCCACTCGATTTGCACCCTGGAATTTGAAGACCATCGTCCGCTGTATGATTGGTTTATTCGCGAGCTAGGTATTTACGCCCCTCAACAAATCGAGTTCGCCCGCCTCAATCTGACCTACACGGTGATGAGCAAGCGCAAACTCTTGCAACTGGTTCGTGATGGCCACGTGCGCGGTTGGGACGACCCGCGCATGCCCACACTTTCGGGGCTACGCCGGCGCGGCTATACCCCGGAAGCCATTCGCAACTTCTGCGACGAAATCGGTGTGGCTAAAGCCAACAGTATCATCCAAATCGCCCGGCTAGAAAACTGTCTCCGTGATGATCTCAACAAGCGTGCCCCGCGGGTAATGGCCGTCCTCCGGCCTCTCCGGGTGGTCATCGATAATTACCCAGAAGGCCTTGTGGAAGAGATGGAGGCGGTTAACAACCCCGAAGACTCCTCTGTGGGTACCCGGAAAGTACCTTTTTCCAAAGTGTTGTACATCGAACAGGATGACTTTCGCCAGGAGCCGCCCCCCAAGTATTATCGCCTGGCTCCCGGTCGGGAGGTTCGGCTGCGCTACGGCTACTTCATCACCTGCGTGGGAGTCGTCAAAGATGAACAAACCGGCGAAGTGATCGAACTCCACTGTACTTATGACCCCCAAACTCGCGGAGGCGATAACCCGCCGGATGGTCGCAAGGTTAAAGCCACCCTGCACTGGGTATCGGCAGCTCACGCGCTTCAGGCTGAGGTGCGCCTGTACGATCATCTCTTCCTCAAGCCCAACCCCGACGAGGTTGACGAGGGCGCTGCTAATTTTACCGCCAATTTGAATCCGAATTCGTTGGAAGTTCTGACCTCATGCCTGGTCGAGCCGAGCCTGGCTGGCGCCACACCCGGCAGCCGCTACCAGTTCGAGCGCCAGGGTTATTTCTGCGTTGATCTGGACTCTACTGCCGAGAGGCTGGTCTTCAATCGAACCGTAAAGTTAAAAGACAGTTGGGAAAAAATCGAAAAAGCGCAGCAATAGAACATAACATTTGATTTTCAGGTGCATTTCAGGTAGAGTTTTGATACATCGTCGTACCTCTCTAGTGATGTTAGCAGGAGGAGTTTTTTGTGATCGAAGTAGATAAAAGCAATTTTGCTGAGACCGGTATATCCGAGCCAATCGCTGAGTCTGTGCCTTCTGCCGCGGTCGGACAAAAGAGTACCGAAGTAAACCGCACTGCTGCCCCCAATCCGTGGCTGCTACTTATTATTGGGGTGCTGGTAGGGGGTTTAGGGGGGTTTTATCTCTATCCTCTGGTCGTGCCCGAACCCGCAGCTAATGTGGCCCCACTGGCTGGCGTAGAAGATTCGGGGCAAATCAATAAACCCGATCCGCATCAAGCAGTGATGCTGGCGGTCATTGCTGGCGCACGGCATTTTCAGGGCGATACCAATGCGCCGGTCACGCTCATTGAATTTGGCGATTTTAATTGCGGCTATTGCGGTCGCTGGACCAGAGACACTTTACCCCTGATTGATGAAAAGTATATCAAAACCGGCAAAGTGCGGATGGCCTACGTTCATTTCCCCATTTTGGGTGAAGATTCTATGATCGCTGCTCAGGGCGCCGAGTGCGCTGCCCAACAACAACCAGAAAAATTTTGGGATTATCACAACACGCTTTACGCCAATCAAGGTATTGGTTTTACCCCAGCCAATCTTATCAAGCTGGCCGGCGATTCAGGTTTAGATACGAAAGTTTTTGGGCAATGCCTGGCTAACTTTAAAGATCAGGCTTCACTGGATGAGGATATTCGTTTGTCTCAAGTGATGGGGGTGCGTGGTACCCCGGCTTTTTTGGTAAATGGCATCCCTCTGGCCGGCGCGTATCCCTATGAGGATTTTCAGCGAGTCATTGACGGTGTTCTGGCCGGTCAGAATTAAGAAAGGGCGTTGTTGCCAAACTCTGTGCATTAAAGATTTATGCCAAATTTACTGAGATTTACGCAAAATTTATTGATTTATTGACCAAATTAGTGTATTATAGTCATAGTTTCACGCTAATAAATTCTTGAAGAAAGGAGGCAAATATACAATGTTATTCCTTCCCCGTGAAGAAGGTCAAGGTCTCGTAGAATATGCGTTGATCCTGGTCTTGGTCGCCATCGTCGTTATCGCCATCCTGTTGCTGCTTGGCCCCGTCGTTGGTAACGTCTTCAGCAACATCGTCGGCAACCTCTAATTTTATTCTTTAGAAATACATTTATCTTTATTCGAGAAAGCCACCAAAAAATATTTGGTGGCTTTTTCTTGAAGTTATACTTTAAGTAAGGTTAACTCCAGAACCACCAAAACTGGTGGTTCTTCTTTTTTAAAATTCGTCAATCCTATAACAGGGTTTCTAATTCTTGTACAGTTGTGACCGGTTGTTGGCAGGTAAAATTCTGACAGACATAGACAGTAGGCTGTTTCCCTTGACTCGGACGCATTTCCACAAGCTCAGGATGTCCTGCGGTATCTTTTTCACCGGCGAGAGCCACAACTTGGTTAGGCCGATAGGGGATCAAAGTGGTTTGTAACAGCGCTTTTGTGGTTTCATTGTCTTGCTGACCAATAATCGCAACCTCTTTAGGCGGGGCGATAGCAAATTCTAACGCACCTAACCAGTGGGTAAAGGCTCCGGGGTATTGGCTCATTGGACCTTGCAGGGAAGTAAGGGCATTTAGCGCCGGTATTTCATATTTGGCCCGACCTGTATATGCGGCCAATAACAGCAGCGTCCGTACGGCCATGCTATTGCCGCAAGGCGTAGCATTATCCTGCAAACTCTTGGGGCGTGTGACGAGCTGCTCATGGTCATCGGCGGTATCGAAAAAGCCAGCGTTAGCTTCATCCTGGAAATGCTCCAGCACCACATCCATTAAAGCGCGGGCCGACTGGAACCAGCGTGGATTGAACGTGGTCTGATAGAGGGCTAAGAGTCCATCGGCGTAAAAAGCGTAATCTTCAAGATACCCCATCAATTTGGCTTGGCCCGGCGTTTCTTTCCAGATGCGAAACAAACGTCCCTCTTTCATCATCGTTGACAGCACAAATTCGGCGTTGCGGCTGGCAATATTTTGGTAATCCGGGCGATTGAAAACTCGCGCGGCTTCGGCAAAGACAGCCAACATAAGGCCATTCCAGGCGGTGATAATTTTTTCATCCCGGCCGGGCTTAATCCGTTTTTCGCGTTCGGCAAACAATTTGGCCCGACCACGTTTGAGGACATCTTCTAATTGGTCGAGACTTATATTGAGTTCCTTGGCGATCTGTTCAAAGGGCCTGGGAATATTGAGAATTGATTTGCCTTCAAAATTCCCACCTCGGGTGACATCATAGGCTGCGCAAAAGATTTGGCCTTCTGCCTCACCTAAAACACTCCTGATCTCCTCCGGCGTCCAGAGGAAAAATTTACCTTCTTCGCCTTCGCTATCGGCATCCTGGGTGGAGTAAAAGCCGCCAGCGGGATGGGTCATCTCGCGGATTACATAATCCAGGGTTTCCTCAACAATACGGCGATAAAAAGGCTGGCCGGTAAGTTGATAAGTATGGAGATAAAGGCGGGCCAGCAGAGCATTGTCGTACAACATTTTTTCAAAGTGGGGTACCAACCAGATGCTGTCTACGGAATAGCGATGGAAGCCGCCACCCAGTTGGTCGTACATGCCACCAAGGGCCATTTTGTGTAAGGTTAACTCAACCATTTCCAGCGAACTGGCCCGCCGATTGCGATAATAAGCGCGTAGCAAGAAATCGTAAGTCATGGGCTGAGGGAATTTGGGGGCGTGACCAAAGCCGCCGTGAGTCCAATCGAAGGTGCGGCCCAGGTTTTGCAGGGCCAGTTCTGGCACCGCCGGGTCTAACGCTGAGCCGTCGCCTTGGGAGGGTAGCCCTGCACCCATCCGCGCCAATAAAGCTGCCCCGTTATTGTGAACATCTTCTTTTTGATGCTGATAAACGTGGGCAATACTTTTTAGGACCTGCTCAAAGCTGGGCATCCCGTGGCGGGGGGTGGGAGGATAGTAAGTGCCACCATAAAAGGGCATGCCCTCCGGGGTAAGAAAAACGCTCATCGGCCAGCCACCATGGCCGCTGATGGCGACCACCGCATCCATATAAATCGAATCAAGGTCAGGCCGCTCTTCGCGGTCAACCTTGATATTAACAAAAAGCTCATTCATTAAGGCCGCGATTCGCTCATTTTCAAAACTTTCGTGCTCCATCACGTGGCACCAATGGCAAGCCGAATAGCCAATGCTTAAAAATATTGGCTTATCTTCAGCCCTGGCTTTGTGTAGCGCCTCTTCGCCCCAGGGATACCAGTCCACTGGATTATTAGCATGTTGCAGCAAATAAGGGCTACTTTCTTGAGCTAAGCGGTTGGGCACAATTGCCTCCTTTTTTATAAAAGTCACTATAAAAATTCAGAGGAAGTATAGCAGTAAAATGCCGGCTTGTAAATTAAAGCCCATATTTGAGACTTTGTTGGTTTCGGGGTAAACTCCCTAGGTAAAATTTTGGGGTGTTCGACCTTGAGCCAGCAGCCGTTGGGAACCGGTTGTCAGGCGTCGAACGCTCACATTAGCGAGGTCCTATGGCCCGATTTGAATATATGATTTGCTCATCGCAGTTGATGCGAGTCACCTTTGTTAATGGCCGCTGGCAGGGCGACCTGGCCCCTGACTCCCCTGGAGCTTTAGAAACCTGCCCCGATCTATGGGAATTTTTACAACGGACCGGCAACAGCGGTTGGGAATTGGTCGCGGTCACCTCTGACCAGATGGAAGGAGAAGCTTTGCTGACGACCTTGTATTTGAAACGAGAGAAGGTTTGATGAACAAACAATCAATCAAAGGCAAACACAATTTATTTAATAAACGGCCTTTCACAATATTCATTTTATGGCTTAGCTTGATGATAATGCTGTCGGCGTGTGGCGCTGATCAAGCCAGCAGACTGGAGCCAACGCCGACGGCGGCGGTCCAAACAGAGGCGACGCAGCCGGTCACAGCGCCGGCGGCAACGGCAACCCAGGAGCCAGCCACCGCAACCCCGCTACCCACGCCAGCCCTCACCGAGGAACCGGTCGTTCAAGTAGCCGAACCGCCCACGAATACGCCTGAAATGGCCGAATCCACGACTGAGCCGACAGAGCCGGTCTTGCTAGCGACGGATGAACCACTGCCCACGGAAGTGCCCGATCTGGTCACCGTGGAACCACCGCAGGCAGTTTTGCCGACCGAAGCGCCACTGCCCACCGCCGCACTGCCACTCGCCGAACTTCCAGCTTCGGTAAGCTTAGCTGCGTTAGACTCGCTGGCGATTAAATTAACTCTGGTAGTCAGCGGCTTCACCAAACCCCTCTTTTTGACTCATGCCGGCGACGGCAGCAGTCGCCTGTTTGTGGTCGAGCAGGCGGGCCGGATTTTGGTAGTCAAGCAAAGCCAGGTAACTCCGACGCCTTTTCTTGATATCGTCTCAATTGTGGGTTCCGATGCCAATGAGCAGGGCTTGCTGAGCGTCGCTTTTCACCCCAATTATGCCAACAACGGTTTCTTCTTTGTGGATTATACCAACAAGCAGGGTGATACGGTCATTGCCCGCTACAGTGTTTCAGACAATCCCGATGTGGCCGATCCGAATAGCGCCAAAATTTTACTAACTATCGACCAACCCTATGGCAACCACAATGGCGGCCAGCTTGCGTTTAGCCCGGACGACTATCTGTACATCGGCATGGGTGATGGCGGTGCGGCAGGAGACCCGCACAACAACGGCCAGAGTTTGAATACGTTGCTGGGTAAAATTCTGCGGATCGATGTTGATAATGGCGACCCCTACGGCATACCGCCCGATAACCCCTTTGCCACCAATGGCCAGGGCAGCCCCGAAATCTGGTCGTATGGCTGGCGCAACCCGTGGCGTTTCTCTTTTGATCGCGCCAACGGCGATATGTATATTGGCGATGTGGGGCAAAATCAGTATGAGGAAGTGAATGTTGAATTGGCCGGCGCGCCCGGCGGCCAAAATTATGGCTGGCGGCTGATGGAAAGTTTGCACTGTTTCGACCCCAGTACCTGCGACCCGGTCAGCTTGGGCGTCGTTCTGCCCATCGCCGAGTACGATCACGGTCAGGGCTGTTCGGTGACGGGCGGTTACGTCTATCGCGGTAGCCAGTTTCCGGCGCTGACGGGCGTGTACTTCTATGGCGATTATTGCTCCGGCCTTATCTGGGGCTTGCGCCGCGAGGCTGATGGGAGTTGGTCCACGGCTCAACTATTGTCTACTGGCCAGACGATTAGCTCCTTTGGCCAGGATGAAGCCGGCGAGGTTTATCTGGTGCAGCACAGTACCGGCGAGGTTTTCCAAGTAGGCAACTGAATTTCAACCCCATGTTTGTTTTGGGCTAAGGCGGAAAAATAGGCAAAAAATCGGTTGTTAGCCGAGATTAGCTGTGATACAATGGAAATATTCTTCAGTTTGCCCAAATCCTACATGGTGCAATTCGATGCTCAACTTGAAATCCGCCGAAAACAGTCTGATCTTGATGGTGATCAACACCACCAATACCCTGGGCGTTTTGTTCGACTATCTGCGCGGGTCTGGCTTTAAGGTGATGGTCGCCAGCGATGGCGAAAGCGCCCTCTCGACGGTGGAACATATCAAGCCGGATATTATTCTGCTGGACGTGGCTCTGCCCGGTATTGACGGTTTTGAAACCTGCCGCCGTTTGAAGGCGAATGAAGCCACCAAAAATATTCCGGTCATTTTTATCACCGCTCAGGCCAATACGGTTGACAAGGTGCACGGTTTTGCCCTCGGCGCAGTGGATTATATCACCAGGCCCATTCAATCGGAAGAGGTGCTGGCCCGGCTGAAAACCCACCTGACCCTCCAGCACCTACAACTAACCCTGGCCGAACAAAACGCGCGGCTACAAGAGGAAATTGCCGAGCGGGAGAAACTGATTGAAGAGCTCAATGCTTTTGCCCACACCGTGGCCCACGATCTAAAAAACCCCCTGGGCGCGACCATTAGTTACGCTTTGTTTTTGCAAAAATATTACCCCAAATTATCCCCCGCAGAGCAACAAAATCGTTTGGACGTGATTGTCCGCAACGGCCAAAAGATGAACAACATCATCAATGAATTGCTGTTACTGGCCAGCGTCCGCACCGAAGAAATTGCCTCGCAGCTCCTGAATATGGCCGAGATTGTGGCCGAAGTCCAGGGCCGGCTGGCTTATATGATCGAAGAATACCAGGCTGAGGTCATTGTACCTGAGGCCGCGGCCTGGCCAATGGCCTGGGGTTATGGTCCCTGGGTGGAAGAGGTTTGGACCAACTATGTCAGCAATGCCATCAAGTACGGCGGGCAGCCGCCCCGGATAGCGTTGGGTGGCGCTGTCACAGCGGATGGTCAGGCCAAATTCTGGGTGCGAGACAATGGCCAAGGTCTGGCCCCGGCAGAGCAGAGCCAGTTGTTTATTCCCTTTACCCGGCTCAGTCAGGCCAGTGTTGAAGGACACGGCCTGGGCTTGTCGATTGTGCAGCGGATTGTCGAAAAGCTCGGCGGCACGGTGGGCGTCGAGAGCGAGGGCGTGCCCGGTTCGGGCAGCATTTTTAGCTTTACCCTACCTCAAAGTAACCCCAAAATCGAACTGTCCCCGCTTGATTAAAAATTTTTCATTAAAAATTCATTGACCCTTCATTAATCTCGCCTATAATTATTGACATGCGTCTATTAGTAGTTGAAGATGAGGAACGAATTGCCCGATTTCTCAAAAAGGGTCTGGAAGAAGAGAGCTATGCCGTGGATGTCGCCCCGGATGGCTTGGCAGCGTTGGACTGGGTAGCCGGAGCGAACTACGATCTGATTTTACTCGATGTAATGCTGCCCGGCTTGACCGGTTTTGAGGTTTGCCGGATTTTGCGTGAGCGCAGTGTAGCCACGCCCATCCTCATGCTCACCGCCCGTGATGAGGTGGATGACCGGGTGACCGGTCTGGATGCGGGCGCGGATGACTACCTGCCCAAGCCCTTTGCTTTTAAAGAATTGCTGGCCCGTATCCGGGCATTGACCCGGCGCGGGACAGTTTCGGGTACGGTGGAGACGGTCTTAAAACTGGCCGATTTGAGCCTGGATACCATTACCCATCGGGCCAAACGGGGCGAGCGTGAGATTGAACTGACGGCCAAAGAATACGCCCTGTTGGAATATCTGTTGCGCAATGTGCGTCGCCCGCTCAACCGCACCTTGATCCGTGAGAGTATCTGGGGCTATGATTATTATGGCGCTTCCAATGTGGTTGACGTGTATGTGCGTCATTTGCGCCAAAAATTGGAGGCGCAAGGTGAGCCGCCGTTGATTCACACCGTCCGCGGCGTGGGCTACAAAGCCGACGAGGCTGAATGAACATCCGCCTGCGCCTGACCCTGTGGTACACGGCTGTGCTAATCCTGATTTTGGTGGTGTTTGGGGTAGCGGTTTATATCGGCTTAAACCGTAGTTTAATTGCTACCCTCGATAATCATTTGCAGCGTGAAGCGGGACAGCTCATCGGCGGCATGAAATTTGAAACTCACGAAGGCGGCGATGATGACGAGGGGGAGACACAGCACCTCAGCAGCCACCTTGATTTAAGGTATCGGCCGGAGGAAGGTGTGCTCTGGCGCGTGCTCGACAGTGAAGGGCGGCTACTCATCGACCCTGGTTATCTGGCCGGTATCCCGGTAGACCCGGAGATTACCTCTTCGGGCTATGCTCATTTTGAGTACGCCACGCTGACTAACAACACCCCTATCCGACTCTACAGCGTGCCCTTTGTGATTGAAGGCCAGGGGGAGGGTGTGGTGCAAGTAGCCGAGAGCTACGCCCATATTCAGGAGGTGGGGTATCGGCTGTTGGGACTGCTGGCGATAGGCATTCCCTTTACCCTGCTGGCGGCTAGTGCTGGCGGTTGGTTTTTGGCCAGCCGCGCTCTCAATCCCATCGACCGTATCAATCGCGCTGCGCAGCAAATTAGCGCCGATGATTTACACCAGCGCCTCAACCTCAAGCTTCCCAACGATGAAGTAGGCCGGTTGGCTGTCACTTTTGACCAGATGCTGGCCCGGCTGGAAGACGCCTTTGAACGGCAAAAACGTTTCATCGCCGACGCCTCACACGAGCTGCGCACGCCCCTGACCATCCTCAAGGGTGATGTCGAGGTGGCCCTCAACCGGCCCCGGGCCGCCGCCGAGTATCGGGAAACGCTGGAAATGGTCAACCAAACCACTGACCGGCTGACCTCACTGGTAGAGGAGTTATTTTTGCTGGCCCGGGCCGATAATCAGCAATACCCTTTGCAGCTTGAACCCTTCAATCTGTCGGAACTGCTGACCCACCAGATAGCCAAGTTGTTACCCCGGGCGACGAGCAAAAATATCGCCCTGAGCATAGACGCCCCGGAGACCCTCACCATTGTGGCCGACCCGGCCAAATTGACCCGTCTGTTCATTAATTTAATCGATAATGCCATCAAATATTCCAATCCTGGCGACAGCGTGGGGGTCACGGCTGCGGCCTACAATCGGGAAGCTCGCATTGCCATCACCGATACCGGCCCCGGTATTCCCCCCGAACATTTAAGCCATCTGTTTGAGCGTTTTTATCGAGTCGATAAGGCTCGTTCACACCGCGCGGCTGCTAGCACCCCCGATAGCAGCAGTGGGGCCGGCTTGGGCCTCTCCATCGCCGCTTGGCTGGTCAAAGTCCATGGGGGCCGCATCGAAGTGACCAGCCAGGTGGGCCAGGGTAGTACCTTCATCGTTTGGCTGCCCCTGGAGCCGGCGATATGGTGTCCAACCCCTTAAATATTAACTGCCCCGCGCAAGTCCTGAACTCCCCTCGCATAATCCTCTGGGCATCTTCCGCTCTATCCTGATCTATCTCCTCAAATAACCCATTTATGAAAAAATTCTCATCAAAGGTTCACCGATTTTTCATGGCCTGCCGCTAAACTAAAGGCAGAATTTGATTTTTGCCATAACGAAAGTTGAAAGGAGTATTCTTGATGAAACATTTAGGTGTATTGTTGGCTGGCGGATTGACTCTATTGATCGTCCTTGTGGTCGGGATCTTTAGCTTTTTACCCCAAGAAGAGCCACCCCAACCGGCGGTGGTAGTATCGGTGGCCGCGGATACTGCCCAACTTCAAGCCACCCTGGCCGAGCGTGAAGCCACTTACCGCTCGCAAATTGACCAGCTTAACAAGACTCTGCAAGAGCGGCAAGCCAGCTACCAGCAGCAAATGCAAGAGATGAATACCCAATTAGCTGCCGCCCAAAATCAACTCAATCAGCTAAAAGGGCAAGAGCAAAGCTTGCTAGGGCAGGCCGCCCAGCTTGAGACCAGCCGCGCCGAGCGACTGGCCGCCTACCAGACCCAGCTCCAGCAGGCGCAAGACCAGTACAGTGCTCGCTATACCCAGTTGCAAGTCCAACTTAATGAAACGCAAACCAACCTGACCAATGCCAAGGCCCAACTGGGACAATAGGTCCATCAGTAAACTTAAAGATCAGCATAAGGAGATTTCTAATGAAACGCAGTGCAGGTTTAATTCTTACCGCCGGTTTGACCACGGTTATCGCCATAGTAGTTTTTGTGCTGGGTCTGTCCACCTTCATTACCCCAACCAAGGCCGATCCGGCTAATGTAGCCAACGATGGAGCTGCTCTCCCAGCTATTGTGCAAGTTCCTCAGGTGAATGTTGAGGCTACGGCGCAGGCCATCCAATACCAGAATCAGCAAACCGAAACTCAAACGATGATGCAAGAGCGCGAAGCGGCTCTGCAGGCGCAAATTGCTCAAAGTCAACAGGCCATCACCGAATTGGATAACAATTCCCAGGCCCAACTGGCCAAAATGCGGGCCCAACTGGTCGACCTGAAAGCCCAAATTGACCAGGCTGCGGCCAATACTCAAGCAGCTCAGGATCATGTCAATCAACTCCAACAGGCCATCCAAAATGATGATGCTGTCTATCAAAATCAAGTAGCTGCCCTGCAAACCAATATGACCCAAGCCGAGAGTCAAATGAAGCAGGAATTGGAAACAGCCTACGCCCAATTGCAGACAGCCTATAACGAAATTGCCCAGCGCCAGGCCATAGCGGCTGCCCAGGCTTCTAGTGGAGGTGGTGGTGGCAGTGGTGGCGGCGATTCGCACCGCGAACACGAAGATGATCACGAAGATGACCATGGCGAGGACCATGAGGATGACCACGAAGATGACTAAAACTGCAAGCCCTCATTTGCGATAACCAGCTCTGGCAAAGTGGATGATATTACTGAAAGAGAACGACCATGACAGCTAATCAAACAAGTTCCAATGAATTGAAATCACCGGTCAAACAGCAAACCCGGACTGTGCTCACAGCCCTTGGCCTGATAGGTCTGGTGACCGGCTGCAACACAGCCCTGGCCCAAAGCAATCAAGCCAATGCGCCAACGCCGCTGCAAACCCCACCCGTCCTACCCACCCTCCAGCCTACTCCTACCCCGCTCGCCGCGCAGCCAACTTTGTTGCCTCAACCAACGGCGACGCCCTGGCCCACGACTGCCCCGTGGCCTACTCCGACACCCTGGCCAACCCCGGCGGCCTGGCAGCCCAAGATTTCGCCGTTGCCAACCCTGGCTCCCGTCCCCGTTGTTCAAAATACCTTCACTCAGATGGTGGGCGGTCTGCCGGTCAGTTACTCACCTCCCGACGGGGTTGACGTGTTTGGCAGCACCATTCTCCGCTGGACCTACGGCGGCAGCCTGGCCCAAGACGAATTTTTTGACATCAGAATCAAACCGGTCGGCAGCAATGACTCGGTCTTTGTCGATTGGTCCAAGTCACCTGAGTATCAACTCCACCCCTGGAGCGGCTGGCAGGCGGGTCTCTACACCTGGGAAATCGGCATCATCAAAGGCTACCTGGAAGGCGACACCAAACACTTTATTGCCGATACTGGCCGCGCCAGCCAGCCTTTCTTGATAAAATGGCAGGCTGGTGGTGGGGGAGGCGGGGGAGGCGGTACTCCCGGCGGTGGGGGCGGGGGAGGCGGCGGTGGTGGCCGGTCAGGCGGGTCATGAAGTAGACATAAAAACTTGGCTATTTTCGTCAGTATCACGACTTACCCATTTAGCAGATACTTGAGAGAAACGCGTCAGTGCTCAAAAGAGCAATAGACGGTCAAAGTTTTCTAATATCGAACACAACTACATTTACCTATAGGGAGGATTTAAATGTCCAAATATTTTAAGCTTGCCGGTATGATGGTGGGAGGATTGGTCTTAATTGGAGCGATTGGTTTTATTGCCATCCAATTTGTGCCTGTTGATAAGAGCAACCCCCCGGTGGCCAGCGAACCCAACTGGGACTCGCCTCAAACCAAAGCCCTGGTGGAGCGAGCCTGTTACGATTGCCACAGCAATCAAACCAAGTGGCCCTGGTACTCTAACATCGCTCCTATTTCCTGGCTGGTTGCCCACCATGTAGAGGAAGGCCGGGCTGCCCTCAATTTTTCCGAGTGGAGCTTAAATAAAGCCAGAAGTGGTGAGGGTAAGGAAGTTGAGGGCGGTGAAAAAGGGGAGGCCGAAGGGAACGAACGTGGCGAAGGCAGGCAAGATGAAGACGGCGAAGGTGTCGAAGTAGATGAGGTTGTCGAAGAAGTTCAAAAAGGAAAAATGCCTCTCCGAAATTATGTGCTTATGCACCCTGAAGCTCGCCTATCCGATACTGAAATTCAAGCCTTGATTTCCGGCCTAAAAGCCACCTTTGGTTCTGGTACTGAAAGCGGTATGGTTAAGTGATTTTCCTGTCATTATCATCTCTATCAGATGATCATCGGGCAGAAATTAGGCAAACAAACGGATGATACCAATGGAAACACCCTCAAAGGATTGGCGCTGGACCGGCTACTCCTTCAAAGCCATGAATACCAGGGTTCAAACCTGGCTCTACAGCCAGACCGACAGCGCCGTACTGGTCGACGTGCAGCGGCTGTTTCAAAGCTTTGAAAAACGGCTCTCCCGCTTTGACCCGCTGAGTGAATTGTCACGTCTCAATACCGACGAAACTGGCATATTTCAAGCCAGCCCCATTTTGCTCGACGCCGTCGAAGTGGCTTTGCTGGCTGCCGAAACTACTTATGGCCTCTACGATCCAACCATGCTGGCTGCCTTGGAGCGAGCCGGTTATGATCGCAGCTTTGAAACAATTGCCCAGGCTGCGCCGCTGACCGACACAGCCATTCCTGGCTTGTTAGTCGCCACGCCCGCTTGCCTGGCCCCCCGGCTTGCCTACCGCCCCTTCACCTTTCGCTCTATAACGATCAACCGGGCCAGGCGAGAAATTTATAAGCCAGGCGGCTTGCGCCTGGATTTAGGCGGCATAGGCAAAGGCTGGACGGTTGATCGCGCCGCCGACCGCCTGCAAGGGCTGGGGCCATTTTTGGTCAATGCCGGGGGTGATATTTTTGCCTACCAATCACCGCCGGGGCAGCAGGGCTGGGAGATTGACCTGGTTCACCCGCTGAACCCTGAGACGAATATGGTCCGGCTGCGGCTCCACCACCGTTCCCTGGCCACCTCGACCATTGCCAAGCGGCGTTGGCAGCGCCAGGGTCAAATCATGCATCATTTAATTGACCCGCGGACCGGCCAGCCGGCCCAAACCGATGCCCTATCCGTCTCCGTGGTGGCCGACCGTACCGTGATGGCTGAAATCTACGCCAAAGTGGCCTTAATTCTGGGCGCCAGGCAGGGTTTGGCTTACCTGGAAAGCCTGCCGGGGATAGAAGGCCTGATTTTTACCGCCGAGTCGCAAATTCTTTGTACCTCCGGGCTGGGTCAGCTATTGGATCGGGTGGAGCCGGCCGGATATTTGAACTAACAAAGAACCACGATAAATAGGCATAAAGATAGCCAATCATTATCTCCGATCGGGAGAGAGCCTCCGGGTGCCGGTACAGATACCATGATAGTTCTCGGTCCGGCACTGCATGTTGCTCAAACCACGCTGAACACAACAGACCCCTTCAAACCAGCGTTGGCCTCGCCAGGTTATTGTCTCCCCCCTGAAATTTTAATGCGAATTGCTGCCGTATTCGGCTTGGCTTTGCACGATATGCCATTTATGCTACACTACATATGTCCAAAATGGCTATCATCGATATGAGCTGCATCTTCGTGGCTGACCGAAATTGGGTCAAGCCCTGAGACGGAAATGAATTTGTTCCTGTAAACCTGGAACAGTCTGGATGCGGTCAGGCAAGTTATTTGACGTGGTTGTTTTTCACGACCTCGTAGGTTGTGCATATTCATATAATCCACTGGAGGCACGATGCGCAAATATTTACACATTCATCTAAACGACCAAACTATAGCAGAAAAAGAGCTACACGGCGAAGAGATTGTCAAGGCCGGACGCTATCTCATTGCTAAAACCTTGGTAGAGAATAGACTAGCCGCGGTTGATCCGCTCTCGCCCGCTAACCCGCTCATCTTCTCGGCGGGACCCTTTGCCGGGACCAACTTCTCTAATGCTAATCGCACCAGCGTGGGCTGTAAGAGTCCGCTTACCGGCGGCATCAAAGAATCGAATGGGGGAGGCACGTTCAGTTATGCGCTGGGGCAACTGCACCTGGCCGGGTTTACCCTACATGGCGCGGCGAATGATTGGGTGGTAATTCATTTACGCAAAGATGGCAGCGTCGGTTTCGATACGGCTGAGCCGTACATGGGCAAGGGAAATTTTGAAGCAGCCGAACTCCTGTACGAAAAGTATGGCAACAAGGTCAGCCTGGGCCTGTGCGGTCTGGTTGGAGAGTATCAGGGACTGGTCGCCGGTATCGCCTTTAGCGATACGGATCGGCGCCCGTCAAGGCTAGCCGCTCGCGGCGGCGTGGGCGCGGTGCTGGGCAGCAAAAAAGTCAAAGCTATCGTCGTCGATATGGACAAAATGCCCCAACTCCACGAGCGCAAAAAAGTACTGGCCGATGTCCGCGAGTACGCCACAAAACTGCGTAACGACTCCGTAGTGATGGACTTTTATAACGCCTTCGGCACAATGGCCATGGGCGATTTTACCAATCACGTGGGCGGGTTGCCGACTCGCAATTTTACTTCCGGCCAGGCGGCTGATACAAATATTGAACCCTTCAAACTGGGTGGAGATTTCATTCGAGCGCAGAACCTTGAGCGGGGCGGCATTCATACCCATGCCTGTATGCCCGGCTGTGTCATTCAGTGCAGCAATGTCTACGCCGATGCCAACGGTAAAGAAGTCGTCTCGCCGGTTGAGTACGAAACTTTAGGCTTAATGGGGACCAACTGCGGCATCACCAACCCGGATGATTTGGCTCGGCTCAATTATGTAGCCAACGATCTGGGAATCGATACCATTGAAACCGGCGCAACTCTGGCTGTATTGATGGAGGCGGGCCTGGCCGAGTTTGGCGATGTGGATTTTATGCTGAAAGCCCTTGAAGAAATCCGGCAGGGTACAGAAAACGGGCGCCTTTGGGCGCAGGGTACTGCCCGGGTAGGTCAGCATTACCAGGTAAAACGTGTGCCCGTAATTAAAAAGCAAGCCATCAGCGCTTACGATCCCCGTGTGATTGAAGTGACCGGCCTGACTATGATGGTTACGGCCCAGGGAGCAGATCATACCGCCGGGAATGTGCCGCGTATGAAGTCTCGTGATAAAAACCTTGATGAAATCATGCAAGCCAGCCTTGACTCGCAAATAGGTTCCGCAGCCACCGATTCGCTAGGTTTGTGTATTTTTGGGCGCACAGTTACCAATACCAACACCGAATTTTTAGCCAATGCTATCAACAATGCACATGGCACCAACCTTGAGCCATCCTTTTTTGAGGCTATGGGCCGCGAAACCCTCAAATTAGAAAAGGAGTTTAACCAAGCAGCCGGCTTCACCGCTGCCGATGACGAGTTGCCTGCCTTTTTCTACGATGAGCCGCTTTATCCCTCTAATCAGGCTGCTCGTTTCCACGGCGACGAAGTTCACAAAATTTTCGATGACTTATGATTCGAACCATTACCGCTATCCGCTATGTTACTCCCCTACGTGAGGGAGGCTCGTTGCCGGCCATCGTCGAGGCGGATGACCAGCAACTTTACGTTTTGAAATTCTGTGGGGCGGGGCAAGGCCCCAAAGCCCTTATCGCCGAACTGGTAGCCGGAGAATTGGCCCGGGCGCTCGATTTGCCCGTGCCGGAGATTGTCTTCGCTTACCTCGATCCGGCCCTGGGCCGCTCCGAACCGGACCCCGAAATTCAGGATTTGATCAAGGCCAGCGCCGGCCTCAACCTGGCCCTGGCCTATCTGCCCGGCGCCTTTGCCTTCGATCCGGTGTTGAACCGGCTCAAGCCTGAACTGGCCTCAGCTATTGTCTGGTTTGATGGCTACGTAACCAACGTCGACCGGACACCGCGCAATACTAACATTCTGATGTGGCAGCAGCGGCCCTGGCTGATAGATCATGGCGCGTGTCTCTACTTCCATCACAGTTGGAACGATTACCGGGCCCGCAGCCGCAGTCGCTTTCCCCAGATCAAAGAGCATGTGCTGCTACCCTTTGCTACGGACCTGCCTGCAGCCGACGCGACCTTGAGCACCCGTCTGACCCCCGCCGTCATCGAGAAGGTGGTGGCGCTGATCCCTGCCAGTTGGCTTGAGGGTGAGACCAACTTTGCCAGCCAGACCGATCACCGGGCCGCTTACGCTGCCTATCTCCGCCAGCGAGTGGCCGCGCCGCGCGACTTCGTCGGGGAGGCTATGCGTGCCCGTGCCTAGTTCGTTTGATTATGCCATTGTCCGGGTAGTGCCACGGGTTGAAAGAGAGGAATTTATCAATGCCGGGGTCATCCTCTTTTGTCGTTCCCGGCGTTTCTTGGGGGCGCGCATCGCGCTCGACCGGCAGCGTCTGGTGGCCCTCGCCCCTTATCTCGATCTGGAGGGTGTCGAGCGCCACCTGGCGCTGATTCCTTTAATCTGCGCCGGCGGGCCAGAGGCCGGTCCCATCGGCCAGTTGCCTCTGGCCGATCGCTTTCACTGGCTGGTCGCGCCCCGCAGCAGCATCATTCAGACCTCACCAGTCCACACCGGCCTCTGCACCGACCCCGAAGCGATGCTCAACCACCTGCTGGAAAAAACAGTGTGTTTACCCCATTAGCCAACTCTGTGCCGCAAAACACCTCTGCCAAATCAGGTCAAGCGTGATCGCTCGCCTGAGTTTTGTAAAAATCCTCATCGTTAACCAATGTGACCACTCGATAAGCCTCAGCGTAGGCCATTTCTTTGCCCTGGGCTGTTTGAGCGGCCCATTCTTTGACCATCGGCTCCGGGTCCCACTCACCCATCTGGCTGACGTGCTTTCTGAGCGCCTCGATTTTTAGGTCAATCGTCTCGCTGATATTCACGTAGAGATCGATAGGTGGCCCCCAGGCATTCACATAAACCTTGCGAACTTTATGCGCCGACAAGCCCTCTTCGGCTAATTCTTCAAACAAGTTAGGTTGACCTGCTGCCGGAAAGACGGCGTCAATGGCTGCCCCGGCTGCAGCCCGATGATCGGGGTGATTGATATAGTTGGCACTGACCCAAACCACCGTTGGGTCGGCACAGATGACCACCTCCGGCTTGAAGCGCCGGATTTCGCGGACCAGCCGCTTGCGCAGGGTGAGGGTATTTTCAAGCATCCCATCCGGCTCACGCAAAAAAACCACCTCATTCACCCCAACCACGGCGGCGGCGGCCCGTTGTTCTGCTTCGCGAATTTCGGTAGCTCTGGCCTTGGTCATCCCCGGTTCGGCAATACCCACGTCGCCGCTGGTGCAAAGCACGTACACCACCTCGCAGCCCTCTTTTACCCACCGCGCCATCGTCCCGGCGCAAGAAAATTCGATGTCATCAGGATGGGCCACAATGGCCATCGCTTTTTTAGGAGTGTAACTAACGTTGTTCAATGGAAAATTCTCCTCCGTAGAATAGGAATTTATGGAAATAGAGGAATTGAAGGAATGAAGGCGACGTTCCGCCCTCGTTCCTTCAGCGCCCTAAATCTCGATATTTGGAGCGGAATCCACAACCACCCGCGTGAAATGTCCACTGCGGCGTTCTTGGATCAGCCCCCACACACTCAGCCCTAAGCCCAGGACTGTCATAATGGCAACAATGAGAAAAGTATCTTGCAGGCCCGCCACTTGAGCCGCCGCCGGGGCACTGGTTG
Organism: uncultured Caldilineaceae bacterium; assembly: GCA_964604225.1. Taxonomy (GTDB): domain Bacteria; phylum Chloroflexota; class Anaerolineae; order 4572-78; family J111; genus DSQQ01. The sequence continues at coordinate 5,482 of CAZRYD010000020.1, read as the reverse complement.
CGCCGCCGCTTACGGGAGCGCCAACATACTGGCCGACCTGGCCGGCCCAGACCGCACCCAACACCGCAATCCCGGCCGTTTGGCCGAGGGTCCGGGTAATCGAGAGCAAGCCGGAAACAACCCCCAGTTGCTCGCGCGGGGCCGAGCCCATGATGGCGCTGTTGTTGGGCGACTGAAACACCCCCATCCCAATCCCAATTGGCAGCATCCGGAGGAGATAGCCCAGGATCGAGGTTTCAGCATCAAGGGTGCTGGCGCCAAAGTAGCCAATCGCCAGCGCCACTAGCCCCACCACGGTGATGGGGCGGGTGCCCAGGCGGTCGGACAAGGAGCCGGCAATAGGGGCCATGATGCCCAGCGCCACCGGCACAATCGCCAATAGATAACCCACCTGGCGCGTGCTATACCCCAACGCAATTTCCAGGTAAAAGGGTATCAAAATAAAAACCCCGGCAATAGCCACAAAGGTCAAAAAGCCGGTCACCAGATTGATGCTAAATAGCATATTGCGGAATAACCGCAAATTGATCATGGGCTGGCGGGTTCTCAATTCAATCAAAATGAACAAGGCCAGAAAGACAAGCCAACCAACGAAAAGCAGCACGATAGGTATCTGGCTAAACCCTAACTGCTGTCCCAGCGTCAGCGCCAGTAGCAGCGACACCAGGCTGATGAACAGAGTAACCGCACCCGGATAATCAAAGGTTTGGTTGCCGACAGGCCGTGAGACCGGGACATAACGCAGCGACATCCACACACCGACGAGGCCAACTGGCAGATTGACAAAGAAAATCCAATGCCAGGAGAGAAGCTCGATTAAAATGCCGCCCAGTGTAGGCCCCAAAACTACGCCAACCGAAACAAAAGTGCCAAACAATCCCAGAGCTTTACCCCGCTCCGAAGGCGGAAAGGCTTCGGTCACAATGGCCGCGCCCAAGGCCAGCACCATGGCCGCCCCGATGGCTTGCAGTACTCTAAAACCAATCAACCAATAGACATCCGGCGACAGCCCGCACAGCACCGAACCTACAGTAAATACAATAAAGCCGGCGGTGTAAATAGATTTCTTGCCAATCATATCACCCAGCCGCCCGACACTCGGCAGCAAAGTGGCCATCGTCAGCAAATAAGCCAGCAACACCCATTCCACCACCGCAAACTCAGTCTGTAAATCGCGCACCAGCGTCGGCAGGGCCACATTAACAATACTGCCGTCAATGGTAGCCAGCAAAATACTCATAGCCACGGCCGCCATAACGTACCATTTGCGACTGTAATCAACCTGTGCTTGCACCAATATCCCCCTCTGAGCTAGCCTTCATCAGTCTGGTAGGACCCGCCATGGCTGCTCTATTATTGCAATCTGAGAGATTTTAGGATTTTTTCAAACGATTGCAAATTGACGGAGGAACCGACCAAAAATAAAGGGGTACGGAATTCATCCCGTACCCCAAGAGTTTGCCCCATAATCGGCCATGTTTCAGTTCCTTTCTCCCGGTTTAGCCCTGTCGGCGGAGTTCTTCAAAAAGTTCACGCTGTTTTGGGGTCAGTTTGGCCGGCAAGCGCACATCGAGCCGCGCGTACAGATCGCCATGCTCGCGGGCTTTATGCAGTTTAGGCATGCCCTGGCCTCGTAGGCGGAAAGTTTGCCCGTTTTGTGAGCCAGCCGGGATTTTTAGATTGACCTGGCCCGTCATTGTCGGTACGCGCACTTCGCCGCCAAGCACTGCCGTGTATAAGTCAACCGGCACAGTGACGTACAAATCATCCTCTTTACGTTCAAATCGGGCATCGGGCGTCACTTCGACGGTCAGATACAGATCGCCAGCTTGACCACCAGCCGCGCCGGGGCCGCCCTCACCGCGCATGCGCACCCGTGTGCCGGTTTTGGCCCCGGCCGGAATTTTAACTTCCAATCGCCGGCCATCTTTGGTCAGCACCCGGCTGGTGCCGTGATAGGCTTCAGCCAGACTAATTTCGACCGGGTGTTCAAAATCCTGGCCCTGTTGTGGGCGAGGACGGTATTCAAAGCCGCCGGAGCGTGTTCCCCGGCTCTCACCCATCCCGCCGAAAATGCTGGTAAAGAAATCGGAAAAGGGACTGCCTCCGCCGAACAGGTCCTCCAAATCTTCGGCGCTGGCGTAGCGCACATGCACTTGCTCACTACCCGGACCGCTTGTATATTGACCCCAGTTGAAATCGCCGGACCGGCCGCCGGTTTGCTGCCAGCGCTGCCAGTCGGCTCCCAATTGATCATATTTAGCCCGCTTTTTGGGATCGCTCAATACTTCGTTGGCTTCGTTGATCTCTTTGAACTTGGCTTCGGCTTGAGAGTCATTGGGATTCACATCGGGGTGATATTTACGGGCTAACTTACGAAAGGCGGCTTTGATCTCTTTTTCGGTGGCTTTTTTATTCACGCCTAGAATCTTGTAATAGTCCTTGTATTCCATAACTTGCCTCTCGACCTAGAGATTGGAGATTAATCACGGCCAATCTCTCATCTTCAATCTCCAAAATTTATGCCGCCACCACCACCTTGGCCGGACGCAATAGTTTATCGCCCAGCCTGTAGCCCGCTTCGATTTCCTTAACCACCGTGTTTGATTCTGCCTGGGCCGGCACAGTCGCCACGGCTTCGTGCAGTTCGGGGGCAAAAGGTTGGTCAAGCGCCTCGATCTTGGTGACGCCTTCAGCGGCCAGAAAACGGGCCAATTCGCGCTGAGTCAATTCCACACCCTGGCGCAGGATAGCCTCAGCCGGATTGTCATAACTCAAGGCCCGGCTCAAATTGTCGGCCAAAGGTAGAATCGAACGCAACAGCCGTTCACGCTCGACGGCGATGGCTTCATCGGCGCGGCGCATTTGCCGCTTGCGGAAGTTATCTATCTCGGCCTGCTGACGCAAGGCAATCGCCTGCCAGTCGGTTTCTGCTGCCGCTGGCGGAGTAGGTTTATCTTCAAGGGGCAGCGGCGCTGGTTGAGTTGCCGGCTCTGCTTCTGGTTCAACTTGAGTAGAGGGTCGGCTGGGATAGAGTGAAGCTCCCCCAATCGGCGCTTGCCGCACCGGGATTCTGCGATAACCGGGTTGGTCGTATTGGTTCCAGTACATAGATTCCTCCAAATGCGTAATGATGCTACGTACAGGATAGCCCAGTTATGTTAGATTTATGTATGAGATTTAATAGATTTGTGCTAACAGGAGGAGAGGAGGGAACGTGGGGCGTGTTACATGGGGCGCAATATTGATGGAACTCGCACCACGTAACACGCTATTTAGCAGGGAATCATAAGGAAACGATGCAGCTTTCTGTCCTTATCGTTTCAAATCGCTCAAAATCTCTCGCGCCGCGTTGTAGCCCGGCGCGCCGCTAACACCGCCGCCGGGATGAGTCCCCGCGCCACACAGGTAGAGCCGGTCAACCGGGGTGCGATACTGGCCGTAGCCGGGCACGGGTCGCATGAAGAGCAGTTGATCCAAACCCATCTCGCCGTGAAAGATGTTGCCCTCGGTCAGCCCATACGCCTGCTCCCAATCCAGTGGGGTCAAGATTTGGCAGTGGCGAATGAGGTCTTTCAGGTTGGGCGCGTATTGAGCCAGCGTGTCGATAATCTTATCCGCCAGCGCCTGTTTTTGCCGTTCATCCCAACCGCTCCCCTGCTTTAGATGATAGGGTGCGTACTGCATCGTGATAGACATCACATGCTGCCCCACCGGGGCCAGCGAGGGATCAAGGACCGAGGGTATAACCACATCCAGGTAGGGTTGGTCCGAGAAACGCCCATATTTAGCGTCATCGGCAGCCCGTTCCAGGTATTCCAGGTTGGGGCTGATGACGATATGGCCGCCCAGATACCCCCCCCATCCCCCCCCGTTATCGGGGGGGGCGTAGGGGGGGGTCAGACTGGTGAACTCGGGCAAACCGCTCAAGGCCAGGTTGACCTTGGCCGTGCAGCCCCGGTAGCGCATGTTGCGGAGACGGCGGACAAAGCTTGGCTCCAGGTTGGGCGCGCCGACTAGGTCAAAGAGGGTGCGGCGCGGGTCGGCATTGGAGATAACCGCCCTGGCTGAAATCTCCTCCCCACTGGCCAGGGTTACGCCGAGGGCCAGGGTGGCCCCGGTATCGGGATGCTCGCCCAGGATAACCCGGCTCACCTCCACCCCGGTGCGAATCTCAGCGCCGTATTGCTGAGCGGCCTTGGCCAGAGCTGCCGCTAGCTGCCCGGTGCCGCCGCGCACCAGCCGGGTGGCCTTAAAACCGCCGTCAGCCGCGCCCAAATAATGGTACAACATTACAAAAGCCGTGCCCGACGCCTGCGGTCCGAGGCTGGCGCCGGTAATCCCGGCGGCCCCCAGTAGACCTTTCAAAGCTTCGCTCTCAAACCACTCGTCCAAAAACTCTTTGACCGTCATCGGTAGGACCCGCAAAAACTCCATCATCTCCCGCTGGCCCAAGCCTTTGAGCTTCAGCCCCAATTTGGCCCAGGGAAACAGATCGCCCGGTTTGGCTTGTTCCAGGCTGGGCGGGGTCAGGGTCATGATGCTGTCCAGCACGCTGGTCAGGGCAGTGACGAGGCGGACAAAAGCCGGAAACTTGTCGGCGTCGGCGGGGGAGGAACGGGCGATTTCGGACTGCGTTTCGCGCGGGTCGCGCCACAGGGTCAGGGCCGGGCCGTTCGGCTGCGGGGCAAAGGCCGTGACCGGACTTTCAATGAAGTCCAACCCGTGCTGGCGCAGCCCCAACTCGGCCACCACCTCTGGGCGAAGCATACCCACGTCCGGCGCGCCGGTGTTGACTTTAAAGCCGGGCCAGATTTCCTCGGTTGCCGCTGCGCCGCCCAGGGTGTCGCGCCGTTCCAGCACCAGCACTTTTTTGCCGGCCTTGGCCAGGTAGGCCGCCGTCACCAGGCCATTGTGGCCCCCGCCGATGATAATTGCATCATATGTGTTGTTTGTCATGGTTTACTTCCAATCCTTCAGAATCTCCAGCGCCGCCAATCGTCCCGGCGCGCCGGTGATGCCGCCGCCGGGGTGGGTGCCGGAGCCGCACTGCCAGTAGCCCTTGATCGGGGTGCGGTACTGGGCCAGGCCGGGGGCCGGGCGCAGGAAAAAGAGCTGCGATAAGCTCAACTCGCCCTGGAAGATGTTGCCCTGCGACAGGCCGGTTACCTGCTCGATGTCCCAGGGCGTCATCACCTGGCGGTAGAGGATAATGTCCTTCAGATTGGGGATGTACTCCGACAGCGTCTCGATTACCGCATCGCCGAAGGCTTCCCGCTTTTCTTCCCACGTCCCCTCCCGCAGCTTGTACGGCGCGTACTGCACAAAGCAGGACATGACGTGCTTGCCGGGCGGAGCCATATCCGGGTCAATCATCGAAGGAATGATCATATCAATATACGGCTTTTGCGAGAAGTTGCCGTATTTGGCGTCATCGTAGGCTTTTTCCAGGTAATCAATGCTGGGGCTGATCGAGATGGCC